>NZ_JBEVLO010000276.1:0-78204 GCF_040509115.1 Mycobacterium sp.
GTTCGGGACGCCGGCCAGCAGGCCGCGCTGGGGGACGCCCATGATCGGTTCGGCCGCTGCGCCCAGCTCGGCCAGCACGTCGTTGGCGGCGAGGACGCCAGACATCGATGACCTCTCCATCAGCCCTGCGAGATAGGGCAGCTCGACGAAGTCCCCGGCGATCCGCAATCCGCGGGCGTCGGTGCGTACCCCGGGTCGGGTTCCCGCCGAGCCTGGCGGAAACGCCGGTGCGGTCGCCTCTAGCCGGTCGTGGCTGTGGACGACGGTCGCGTCGGCGGTCTCCGGCCAGAGCGCGACCAATTCGTCGCGCATCGACTTCGCCGCGACGGCGGCGTCGGTCAGACGGCAGGAGTAGGAGTGCAGTTCGATTACCGAGCCTCCGGTGGCCGACGCCCACCGGGCGCTGGGCTCCTCGAGGCGGGAGTAGATGGCGATCGAATCGAGGTTCGGCTGTCCGCTGACCGCGCTGAACGGGGCCCGTTCGGGCGCGACGTCGCGGTCGAGCCAGATCCTGCTGACCGCGAACGGCGGCGCGACCCGCAGGGCGTCGCACTGCCGGGCCAGCAGGGGAGCAGCTGCCGCGGTGGCGGTGGAGGCGTCGAGCAGCGACCGCAGCGCACCAGGATCGAGGGCAAGGATGAGGTTGCGCGTCGTCAGGCCGTCCGAGTTTTCACCCCCATCGACGACGATCCGCCAGCCCTGGCCATCGGGCTCGACGCCGACCACGGGCGTGGCGGTGCGGATCTTCGCACCATGGGCCTCGAGATGGCGTTGCAGCGGGTTCCAGATCGCCGACGCGTGATCGGTGGAGGTCACGTCGAACCCGATGCCCTCGGGGTTGCCGAGGAAGTAGTAGTGGAACATCGCCACCAGTTCAGCGGCGGACAGCTCACCCTGGTTGCAGAAGAAGGACCGGGCGAACGCCTCGAAGAGCATGCTGCGGGTGCGTGCGCTCATGCCGAGCCGGTCGAGGAACGTAGCGGCGTCGACGTCGTCGAGCTGGGCCACGGTGGTTGCGCGGTCGTAGGCGAGGAGCGCCATTCCCGCGTCGGGATCCGCCTGTGTCATGTCCTTGCGCGACAAGCTCTTCGAACGCAATGCCAGGGCCAGAAGGTTCAGTGGCGGCGCGGCGGGCAGACCGGACAGATCCTCGGCGGGCCAATCCGCGGAGATGACCGGATACTTCGGCACCGGTGTCAGGAACGCCAGATCCGGTTGGGCGCGGCGCAGGATCGACCGCCACGTGTAGTAGTGCCGGAAGAACGCATGAAAGCCGTGCTCGACGTTTTGGGAGTCGCCGTCCGGCAATCGCTCCGGCCAGGCTCCCAACCTGCCCCCGAGGTGGCCTGCTGCTTCGAGCACGGTGACGCGGACACCGCGCTCGGCCAGCACGACGGCAGCGCTGACTCCCGCAATTCCGCCGCCAACCACGACGGCCTCGGCGTCCACTGCGACTCGCCGAGGCAACAGCGGGTCGGGAGTCACCAGGCGGCGGGGACTCATCCGAAATGGTGCGGCCCGGCTGGTCAGCGGATCGTTCACGAGACTCCTTCGTGGCGAGCGCTCCGGCTGCGCCGCACCAGCTCGATGGCGAACGGTACCGCGACGGCGCCCATGAGCAACCCGCCGGTCACCGCCGACCCGGGAAGGCCGAAGAACACCACATGGCCCATGACGGACGAGAAGTACACCCACAGGTAGAGGGCTGCCGCGGGCGCGGAAGTCGCATGGTGGCGGGGCAGAGTCTTGTCGAGGACCGCAATCACGGCCGCCGACACCAGAAGCCAGCCGACGTAGTTGGTCAGCGGGATGCCGGGGATCAGCGGGAGGCTTGGGGACGGGTCGAACCACTCCCAGTGGCCCGCCGCCACCATCTGCGGATCGAGGAACACGTCCCACGCGGTCAGCGCCGCGGCTCCGACCACGATGACCGGGAGCCGTCGCACCACTAGCGTGCGGGCGACGACTAGCGCGGGCCAGGCCATCATCACCCACGCCAACGGCACGACCGCAGGCACGCCGAGCACCTCCGCTCCCAGGGTGCCGGTGTAGGCGTACCGCCCGAACGGCCACCCCGTTGCCACTCCGACCGCTTCTGCGGCCAACCCGAATCCGCCGGCGACGACCACCAGCAGCGCGGCCGCCGATGGGCCGTGCACCCGCGCCGCGTCCGCCACGACCGCGAGGAAGAACACCACCACGCTGGCCACGGTGACCTCGGTCAGTAGCGACTCCGGCATCAGCGGATACGCGATCTGAACGAGGACGGCCGCGGCGGCCAGCGCCCACGTGGGTCCGACGGCGTGCCGCCGCGAGGCCTCAGACATCGCAAGCGCCACGCACGTACCTCGCGATCCTCGGAGCAGGAGCCGTGAGCTCCGTAGAGTTTGCAGGTGCCCGCCGCGCGATTCACCGAAACCCTCCACGCGTTGGTGGCGACCGGCTCCACGCTGGCCTGCATCGGCACCGTTCATCAACTCGTCAATCAGCGGCGACTGCGGCGCCCTCCCAGCGAGCCGCCGCCCGTGACCGTCGCCGTGTCGCTCTTGGTGCCTGCGCGCGACGAGGCGCACCGCATCGAGCCGACGATCCGATCGCTGCTCGCCCAGCGCGGACTGCGCGACGTCGACATCCTCGTGCTCGACGACGGGTCCACCGACGGGACTGCCGACGTCGTGCGCGCCGCAGCCGGGTCCGACCCTCGCCTGCGCGTCATCCCCGGCACCCCGCCCCCACCCGGTTCGCTGGGAAAACCACACGCCTGCGCACAGTTGGCCGCTGCCGCCCGCGGCGAGATCCTGGTCTTCGTCGACGCCGACGTCGTCCTGGCTCCCGATGCCGTGGCCGCCGCAGTCGCGGTGCTCAGGGGCCCCGATCCGCTGGACCTGCTCTCCCCGTGGCCGCGGCAGATCACCGCAGGCGTGTTGGGTGGGCTCGTCCAGCCGTTGCTCGCCTGGTCCTGGCTGACGACACTTCCGCTGAGCCGCGCCGAGCGCTCCGGGCGCCCGTCGATGGCGGTGGCCAATGGACAGTTCCTCTTGGTCGACGCCCAGGCGCTGGCCAGGGCCGGGGGGTGGCAGGGCGTCTCGGGCGCAGTGCTCGACGACATCGGACTGGCGCGCGCGATCCGAGCCACCGGCGGCCGCACCGGCGTGGCCGACGGCTCGACGCTCGCGACGTGCCGGATGTACGCCTCCGGTCGCGAGTTGCGCGAGGGGTACCGCAAGTCACTGTGGGCGGCGTTCGGGTCACCCGCGGGTGCCATGGCGGTGGGGACGGCTCTGGTCATCGTCTACGTCCTGCCCGCGGCCGCCGCCATGCGCGGCTCCCGGATCGGCGCGCTCGGTTATGCCGCCGCCGTCGTCGGACGCGTTTCGGCCAGGCGGTGGTGCGGCGGACGTTTCGGGTGGGCCGCTGCCGCGCATCCCCTATCCGTGCTGGCGTTGCTCTGGTTGATGATCTCGTCGTGGGTGGGACGCGTCCGCGGCTCACTCCGATGGAAGGGCCGGGCGGTATGAGCCGAGCCGTCGTCATCGGAGCGGGTCTAGGCGGGCTCGCGACCGCCGCGCGGCTAGCCGCCACCGGCCATCGCGTGACCGTCTTCGAGAGCGCCCCCACCGTCGGAGGAAAGCTAGGCGTCCTCCAGCGCGACGGCTTCACCTTCGACACCGGCCCGTCACTCCTGACCATCCCAGCTGTGCTTGAGCAGCTGTTCGCGGACACCGGCGGGCCGGTCGACCTCGGGTTGACCGCCGTCGACCCGGCCTGCGCCTACGTCTTCGCCGACGGCACCGAACTCGTGCTCCCGCACGACCCGCGCCTGATCCCCGCGGCCCTGGATGCCGCGCTCGGCGTCGGAGCGGGCGCGTCGTGGCGGCGGCTGCACGCACGCACGGCCCGGCTGTGGGAACTGGTCGGCGAACCTGTCCTGCGTCGACCGATCTCGGTTGCGGCGCTGGCCAGGATGAGTGCCCGGCCAGCCGACCTGAGGGCGGTCGCGCCGTGGCAGACCATCGACGGGCTGGGGCGCGGCATGTTCTCCGATCCGCGGCTGCGGACCTGGCTCAACCGATACGCCACCTACTCCGGGTCCGACCCGCGCCGCACCCCCGCCGTACTCGCGGTCACGGCATACGTGGAGCAGGAGTTCGGCGCCTGGTACGTCCCCGGTGGGCTGCGCGGGATCGTCGTCGCCGTCGAAGAGCGGTGCCGCGAACTCGGCGTCGACGTCCGCACCGGGACCGTGGTCGAGTCCGTGGTGGTCACAGACGGGCGGGCCCGCGGTGTGCGGGTTCAGGGCCGAGACGTCGCCGCCGACGTGGTGGTGAGCAACGCCGACGCCGCCGTCCTCCACGACCGGCTGTTGCCCCGTGGTTCGGCGAAGGCCGTGCGACGCCGAGTGCGTGGTAGTGAGCGCTCGATGGCGGGATTCGTTCTGCTACTTGGGCTTTCGGGGCGGAGTCCCGGTCCTGCCCACCGGGTGTACTTTCCCGACGACTACGACGCCGAGTTCGACGCGATCTTCGGTCGCGGGCCCACGCCGGTAGCCGATCCCACCGTCTACGTCCACGCGCCCGACGATCCGGCGCTCCGACCCGACGACGACTCGGAGGGCTGGTTCGTGATGGTCAACGCTCCGGCGCACGATCCCGGCAGAGGGGTCGATTGGGACCGCCCCGGGCTGCGCGACACCTACGCCCGACACGTGCTCGACGTGCTGGCCGGCCACGGCGTCGACGTCCGCGACCGAGTCCGATTCTGCGAGACCGTGACACCCGCCGACTTGCAACGGCGCACCGGCGCGCCGGGCGGCGCGATCTACGGCACTGCGTCGCACGGGCCGCGGGCGGCGTTGCGCCGCCCCGCCAACCGCAGTCCGGTGCCGGGGCTCTACCTGGTCGGCGGCTCTGCACACCCCGGAGGGGGCATCCCGCTGGTGTTGATGTCGGCAGAGATCGTCGCCGGCCTCATCGGTCCTGCGGAAAGCTCGGTGGCATCGACTTCCGCACGCCACGGAGCAGCTGACCCATCCCGACGACGCCCACGACCGTCCACGTGACCGCCAACGTGTCGGCCCAACCCCATCCGAGCACCGGAACGCCCGCCGGAGAGACCGCGACACCTCCGGCGGCCACTGCGACCACGATCAGCCTCGTCGGGCGCTCGGCGACCGTGACCGCGCCGACGCCCGGCATGCCGACGGCCTGTGCGCGAGCACGGACGTACTCCAGCAGCAGCACCAACGCGACGGTCGCCAACACCCACCCGAGCGCGGCACCAAGCGCCAGCAGCACGCCACCCAGCACGACGTCGCCGATGCGATCGGCCACCGAGTCGACCACCGCGCCGAGCGGCCGCGCCCGCCCCGTCCTCAGCGCCACCGCGCCGTCGAGACCGTCGAGCACCCCCGCTGCGACGATCAACAGGACCGCGACCGCGGGGCCACCGTGGTCGCCGGCAAACACGACGACGACCCAGGCGCCGACCAACGCCGCCACCCCGGCGAGGGACAGCACGTCCGGTGGGATGCGGAGCACCGGGCCGGAGGCCAGGATCCGCACCATCCGCAACCAACCACGGACGACCGGTGACGGCCGCACCCCACCGTGCAGCGAGGACCATTCCGAGTCGGCGGCGTCGTCGCCACCCGAATCCCCGGACGTCATCGCCTCAGCCTGCCAGGACGCACGACCCCGCGGGCGGTCGGCGGCATGAGACGACGACTACGCCAGATGGCGTCCGGGGCGAGAACGACGTTCCCGGGTAGCGACCTCGCGCTGTGGGCGGCGGGTGCCACCTACTTCGGTGCCATCGGCCTAGTGCCGCTGGCCCTGGCATCGCTCTGGGTGGTCGGCCGCGTGGTGGGCCACGACACCGTCACCGCGTCGATGGAGGAGGCGATCGGCGGGCTGCCTGCCGGGCACGGTACCCCGGAGGCGCTGCGCACGCTGACCTCGGTAGCACTGGCGATGTCGTGGTGGCAGGCCCTAGTCGTGCTGTTCCCTGCGAGTCTGTACGGCGAAGGTCTTCGCCGCGCTTTCGTCCAAATGTCTTCAGCCCCTGACACTCTCACCGGCTGGCGCGGGCGAGCAGGCCTGCTCGGGGTGGCTCTCGTCGCCCCCTTTCTCGTCTTGGCGGTGCTGGCCTCCGCGCCGTACGTCGGCCCGTTGTACGCCGGCGTCGGGTGGTCGCTGGTGTGGGGTGTGGTGGTCGCGTTTCACGTCGTGTGGATCACGGTCTCGACGGCATTGCTGGGTGTCTTCTCACTGATCGGCCCTGGGCGCCTCGGTTGGCGGGCGTTGCTGGTGGGTGCGTTCAGCACGGGCGCCATCGTGGCCGGGTTCCTGCAGGGGTTCGTTCTCTTCCTGGCGATCCCCGTCTCCTGGTCGGCGCCCTTCGGCGGTCTGCCGATCATCGGCGCGGTCTCGGCGCTCGCGCTGTGGCTCTACGTGCTCCACATCCTGGTGCTGTGCGGATTCCGGGTGACCGTCGTACTGGACGAGACGGTGTTCGGCGAGACGGTGTTCGACGAGAAGGGGCGCAAGGGCTCGGCAGGCGCAGATTGAAACGACGCGTTCGGGGTAAGTGCAGGGCACTGAGGTGCGGAAAGCGACTCTGGACCGCGCGTGAAGGGACGACGGTGAGAACTGGTGAGCTCAAGTCGTCGCGCTCGACCCTAGACGAGTGGCGCGCAGACGTGCGCGCCGACGTCAGTGCCCACCTCTCCGACTTCATCGCCGAACGATGCCTGGCCGACCTCGATGGCGCCAGGGTCGACGTCGCAGGCTCGGTGCTGTCTGCCTTCGTCGGTGGTGGCAAGTACGTGCGGTCGACGTTCATGTATCTGGGCTGGCTGTGCGGAGCGCGGGAAGACGAGGCGGCCCTGCGCGCGTCGGCCAGTCTGGAACTGCTCCACGCGTTCGCGCTGATGCAGGACGACGTGATGGACGGATCTGCGCTTCGCCGTGGGAGACCTTCGGCGCACGTCTCGTTCAAACGGTGGCACCGTGAGCGCCAGTTCACGGGGTCGTCGATCCGATTCGGGGAGTCAGCGGCGATCCTGCTCGGTGATCTCTGCCTGGTGTGGGCAGCCAAGATGCTGCGCGAAAGCGGGATCGAGGCCGAGGCGCTTGCGCGCGTGTGGCCACGCTACGACGACATGCGCGTGGAGTTGGCGGTCGGCCAGTTCGCCGACCTGGTCAACGAATCCCACGCGTCGCCGACCCTCGACGAGGTGCTCGACGTCTTGAGACGGAAGTCGGGTTGTTACACCGTGCAACGTCCGTTGGAGATCGGCGCCGCGATGGCCGGGTGCCCTCCCGAGGTGCTCCGCGTGCTCGGTGGGTACGGCGGCGCGATCGGCGAGGCGTTCCAACTGCGTGACGACCTCCTCGACGCCTTCGGAACCGAAGCGATGACCGGAAAGTCGGTCGGCACCGACCTGGCCGCGCGGAAGGCCACCAGTGTCGTGGTCGCTGCGTTCGAACTCGCCAATCCCAGCCACCGTCGCCAGCTCGACGAACTGATGAAGAGCCCGACGCTCGGTGCCCCCGAAGCCGAGAGATGGCGCGGACTCCTCGTCGCCACCGGCGCCGTCCACCGGATCGAACAACTCATCGACCAACGTCTGGCCGAGGCAATGGACCATCTCGATGCAGGCGTCATCCCCGAGATTCCCCGCAACGCACTGGAGGCCATGGCCGTCGTGTGTACCAAACGGGCAGCCTGATTCGTCGAAGACGTGAGGGACGAATCCAGTCCGCTGGCTACTTCAGAGCGCGTCGCTTTCGATGATCCGCTTGGCGATGGTCCGCAGCGGAATGTTGCCGTCCTGGGACAGGCGTCGCAGCATGTCGAACGCGCGTGTCGCGTCAATCCTGAAGTGGTTCATCAGGATTCCCTTCGCCTGGCCGATCTCGTCGCGACTTGCCAGCGCCGAGGCGAACTGCTTGCCCCGATCCGCGGTCATCAATGCGATCGTCGCCACCGTGGCCAACAACGCGCCGATGGCCTCGGCGGCGGGATCCGTCGTTCGCGGTGCGCGACCGAACAGGTTCAGCGCTCCTGCGCCGTTGCCATGGCTGATCAGCTGGAAAGACAACATGCTGTGCACGCCTGCGGTCACTGCGGCCTCGGCGAAGCAGGGCCAACGCTGTTCCTCACGCATGTCGGGGCACAGGATCATCGCGCCACCGACCGCTGCCGCCAAACACGGACCTTGGCCGAGACTTATCTGCACCGCGTCGAGGTCGATGACCAACGGGGCCGTCGCGCTGACCGACTGTGACCGGCCGTCGGCGATCACCATCACATCCGCGTAGTCGATTCCGTCGACGAGATCGACGGCGGCAGCGGTGACACGGGACAGGGTCCGCTCCACGGCAGCGTCTTGCTCGATGCCGCTGATCAGTTCGGCCATCGCGTTCCGGATGGACCCGTCGTAGTCTCGGCGCTCGGCCATTGGCTTCTTCCCGGACGGAGTTGAATCAACATCCAGGCTCGCCCTTGTTGCGTTCAGTATGCGCTCTCGTTTCCCGTCCGTGTCCGTCGTTGTCGCGGGAGCCTTGATCTTGCCTGACGGGGGACGTCAGAAATCGGTGACAACGCCGCCCACCGTCGGAGTATGTGGCCCCTACCTGCGGTTCTACCGCACCGAGCCGGGTGGTAGGTCGACGCCGATCTCGTCGCAGATCGGCGGAATGATGATCAGTGACCCCCGCGGACTGCAGAACGGCGTCCCCGGAGGCAGCGGCTCCGGTGCTGGCGCAGGTGCGATCGGGGGTGGGGGCGCAGTCTGATGCGGTACGCCAGCCCAGGGGTAGATGGTGCTGGTGCTGACATCCACGATGCCCTCGGAGTTCCAGTACCAGTCGTGGCAGACGTTCCAGTCCCAGCTGAGCACCTGGCTTCCCGGTATGGCGGGGTCACCAGGGCACCAGTGCGTACAGGTCAGCCCCTGCGGACAGTTGCCGCCCTGGTAGCTCGGCCCGTCAGCGGCTGAGGTACCCATGGCGAGTGTCAGGCCGGCCGCAGCCATGGCGCCCGTCACGACCACTGAAGCGGCGAACCGCGCGACTCGGCTCATTCGAGTCCTTCCATCGTGCACCGCCCCGGTGGCGTTGCGTGTGCACCAAGTAAAGGTCGACTCCTCGGCTACCGATCCCAAGATTGAAGAGATGCCGCACGCGGATGGCGCTAGTTCGTCGCAAACTGGAGGCCGACGGCCTGCTCGGACAGGCTCCAGAGCCGGGCCGCGTCGCCGGGGTCCCGAGCCGGCTTGTAGACCTCCTGCTCTGCGGCAGGCCCCGACAGGTGCTGGAACCCTCGCGGGCCGTAGAACTTGCCGCCGCGAGCGCTCGGGTGAGTGGCGGCATACAGCGCGGGAAGCAAGCCTTCGTCGACCGACTTGTTCAGCACGCCGATTCGGCCGAGGAGCCTGACCATCCGGACGGCCGTCGTGTCGCGGCTTCGGCCCAGGTGCGGTTGGGCGGCCAGCAGGTTCGTCGGCGTCACCCCCGGGTGGGAGGCATTGCTGGTGATGCCCCACCCGGCCGCCTCGCTGCGGCGGTTCAACTCGAGGGCGAACATCAGGTTGGCGACCTTCGACTGGCCGTAGGCCTTGCCCACCGAGTAGGACCTGTCGAAGTTGAGGTCATCCCAATTGATCCCGGCGGTGCGCGCCGCGATACTCGACTGGGTGGTGACTCGAGCGTGGCCGGCCGCCAGCAGTGGCAATAGCCGGGCGGTGAACGCGAAATGGCCGAGATGATTGGTGCCCCATTGCAATTCGAACCCGTCGACGGTTGTCTGGTGCCTGGGCGGGTTCATCACGCCGGCATTGTTGATCAAGACGTTGATCGGGCGACCATCGGCCACCAGGGCACCGGCACAGTCGGCCACCGACTGCTGCGAGGCCAGGTCTAGTTCACGGAGGACGACGCGCGCCCCCGGCGCCACTGCGCGGATCTGCTCCGCGGCGGCCCGCCCCTTCTCGAGGTCCCGCACCGGCAGGACGACCTCGGCGCCGGCCTCGCTCAGCCTTCTCGCCAATCCGAGACCGATCCCGTCGCTGCCGCCGGTGACCACGGCCAGGCGGCCGGTCAAGTCGGGGACTTCGATTCCTGCGGTACGTGACACGTCGTTCTCCCTCTGACCATCAACGGATGAATTGCCTCCACGTTCACAGGTTCTTAGCGGCGC
This sequence comes from Mycobacterium sp., assembly GCF_040509115.1. Taxonomy (GTDB): domain Bacteria; phylum Actinomycetota; class Actinomycetes; order Mycobacteriales; family Mycobacteriaceae; genus Mycobacterium. Next base: position 10,201 of record NZ_JBEVLO010000276.1, read on the forward strand.
GGTAAGGGGCGGGTCATCCGGGGACCGCCGATCCCTGGATGCCCCGGCCGTTCCTCGCCGCGGCTGGTTTGGGCGAGGCTGAAGTGGTGATGGCGGTGGGGATCGATCGGGCCCGCGTCGGCGATCTGTTGCGGACGCGGCGGCGGGCGCTGCAGCCGGAAGACGTCGGGCTGACGAGGGGCCGTCGCCGCCGGACACCGGGGTTGCGCCGCGAGGAGGTCGCCGCGCTGTGCTCGATGTCGACCGCCTACTACGGCCGACTGGAACGTGACTGCGGTCTGCGCCCCTCGCCCGCGATGCTCGCCACCATTGCCCGCGCGCTACGGTTCAGCAGGCCCGACCGCGACCTGTTGTTCAGCGCGGCGGGCTACGACGTCACCGAACATCGTTGGGGGACGACTCATGTGGATCCCGGCCTCATGCACATCCTTGGCCGTCTGGAGGACACCGCGGCGATGGCGGTGAACCCGATCGGCGAGGTACTCCACCAAACACGTTCTGCGCGGGCGCTGTTCGGTGATCTCACCGGCTACGCGGGATGGAACAGAAGCAGCTACTACCGATGGTTCATCGATCCCGCCGAGCGGCAGCGCCACGTCAGCGCCGACCATCACGCCATCGCCGCCGACATCGTCGCCGACTTGCGCCGCAGCTCGGGTGACGTCGCGGCAGCGCACCTGATTGGTCTGCTGCTGGACAGGAGCGAGGAATTCCGGTGGCACTGGCAGCGGCCTGCGACGGGTGTCACCGACCCGGGCAGTCGTCGGTGCCGGATCGCCCACCGCGACCTCGGCACCATCGACCTGCATCGCGAGATGCTGTGCAACGGCGACCGCAGTCAACGCATCGTGGTCTACCTGGCAACGCCTGGCACCGAGAGTCAGAGCAAGCTCGAACTCATCTCGGTGATCGGCCACCATCGATTCCCGGCGTGACGTCGGGGACGCTTGCAGGGGCCCGCGGTCTCCCGCGAATCGAGCCGTTCCTCAGATGGCACTGACGCCGGGAATCCGGCCTTCGCGAAACGCCTCGACGAAGTGGCGATGGTCGTCTCGAACGACCGCGGCGTAGGTCAGTCCGAACTCGACCATGTCGTCGACGAAGCCGGTTTCGTCGTCGCCGATCACCGCGACGATCGCGTCCTCGGTTTGAAAGTCGACGAGCGACTGGTCGCTATCCGTGTCGCTCACACAGTGCACCTTGGCCACGGCCTGACCGAGTTGTTCGATGACCTCGGCCAGTTCATCCGGTTCGGTCAGCTCGCTCCAGTCGAGATCCGCTTCATACGGCGAGAGCTCGCTGACCACGAAACCCACCCCGTCGATGTCGGTGTACCCGAGCAGCGGGTCGGCGTGTGCCTGCAGTGCGCGTTGGGAAACCGCAGTGCGATGCCCGTGGTGCTTGAAGTACTCGTGCACCTCAGAGTCGTCGACGACCCGGCTGGGTGCCGCCACGTTGCCCTGCTTCATCGACAGCACGACGTCGTTGTCCAGCGCCTGATTGAACCCTTCGATCAGCACGGTGTAGGACGGCAGGCCTGCGCTGCCGATGCCGAATCCGGTCTTGGCGATGACATCCTTTACGTCGTAGGCGATTCCGCGGAAGCGTTGTGCCTCGGGAATCGTGTCGAGGTAGCGCTCGAAGGCTGCCTCCACCGTCGCTCGCTGATCGTCGGTCAGGCGCACGACGCCCGGCAAATCGCGAAAACGGCGGTCGTACCCGTCGACCACGGTGATGTGGTCGAGCATTTCGGCGCGGGTGGAGAGCCTTGCCGCCTGCAACGCCGACAGCACGGCTCCGCGTGCGGTCAGGAGGTTGAGGGAGAAGCTGGCATCGTCCTCGACGTCGACGAACCACCGAACCTGGCGCACGTAGGCGCGGGTGAACGTCTCGATCAGCTTGGTGATCGTGTCATCGGAAAGTGCCTTCTGCCAACACATCAGCGCAATGCTCGCGGCGAATCGTTCGAGGTCCCACGTGAAGTGGCCGACGTATGCCTCGTCGAAGTCGTTCACGTCGAAGATCAGCACCCCCGAGCCGTCCATGTAGGTGCCGAAGTTCTGCGAGTGAAGATCGCCCTGTATCCAGATCCGGCTGGTGCGCTCGTCCGCCCACCTGTCGTCGCGAGTCGAGACGTCCGCGTAGAAGAGGCAGGCGCTGCCGCGAAAGAAGGCGAACGGGTCCGCCGCCATCTTGCGGAACTTGGTCCTGAACGCGTCCGGATCGGCTGCCATCAGATCGGAGAAGGCGTCGACGAGGCAGCGGACGATGTACGACTCCCGCTCGTCGGGCTCCGAGGCGGGTTCCGTGGGACTCATCCGTTCCGGATGCCCAAGGCGGTGCCTACTCAACCCCCGTGCCAGCCGTAAAAGCGCGTAGTCGACTACTCGCTACCTGGCGAGGCGAACCTGGGACCGTTCTAGATGTTCGAGCGTTCCTGTGGCGACTCACTCGGGAAGCGTCTACGCAGTGCGGAGGTGGCGGGAGCCCGATGTTTCCTAACAGCACAGCCGCATCCGATCGGCAGGGCTCCAGAAGTCCGCTGCGGGACACGCACCCTGCGGAGAGCGGGCCGTCGACTGGGCAAGGCTCGCCAGCCATCTCACTCCCCAAGGGCGGCGGCGCCATTCGCGGGATCGGCGAGAAGTTCGCGGCTAATCCGGTGACTGGCACGGGTACGTTGACGGTGCCGCTGGCGACCAGCCCGGGGCGCTCCGGATTCGGGCCATCGTTGAACTTGGCCTACGACTCTGGCAACGGCAACACGCCATTTGGACTGGGGTGGGAACTGTCGTTGCCGGCGATCACCCGAAAGACGGACAAGGGCCTGCCCCGCTACGACGAGGAACCCGACGACACGTTCGTCCTCTCCGGCGCCGAAGACCTAGTGCCCGTCCTGCAGCCATGCGACGAAGGTTGGCGAGACGTCACCGCCCTACGCGACGTCGACGACCGCACCTACCTCGTCCGGCGCTACCGGCCCCGAATCGAGGGTCTGTTCGCGAGGATCGAGCGCTGGGTGGACGTGGACTCGGGTGATACCCACTGGCGGTCGATCACCCCCGACAACGTCACCACCCTCTACGGCGCGACGCCACAGAGCCGGATCGCCGACCCTGCCGACCCGACCCGGGTATTCAGCTGGCTGACCTGCGAGAGCTTCGACGACTCCGGCAATGCCATCGCCTACGAGTACAAGGCCGAGGACAGCGAGGGCGTCGCGACTGACGCCAGCCACGAATACAACCGCAGTCCGTCGGATCGTTCGGCGAACCGCTACCTGAAGCGGGTCAGGTACGGCAACCGCGTGTCACGGCTGATCCAGCCGGACCTGACCGCCACCGACTGGATGTTCGAGACCGTGTTCGACTACGGCGACCACGATCACGAGGATCCGCGACCCGCCGAAGCACGGCCGTGGCGCTGCAGGCGCGATCCGTTCTCCACCTTCCGGGCTGGTTTCGAGGTGCGCACCTACCGGCTGTGCCGTCGAGTGCTGGTGTTCCACCACTTCTCCGACCAGGCTGACGTCGGTGCGGATTGCCTGGTCGGGTCAACCGACCTGAACCACCGCCACGACTCGGTGGCGTCGTTCCTGGATTCGGTGGTCCAGTGCAGGTACCGGCGACTGGCGACAGGGGGTTACCGGAGGAAGTCATTGCCGCCGCTGGAGTTCGGCTACACCGCCGCAGTCGTCGACCAACGGGTCCACACCCTCGACCCGGGCAGCGTCGAGAACCTGCCCTTCGGGCTCGACGGATCGGCGTTCCAGTGGGTGGATCTCGACGGCGAGGGATTGTCGGGGATCCTCACCGAGCAGTCGGATGCGTGGTTCTACAAACCGAATCTCGGGGGCGGTCGGTTCGGACCGATGCGGCCGGTCGGGGCCAAGCCGTCGGCTGCTGCGCTGGGGAGCGGCCGTCAGGAACTGCTCGATCTGGCAGGCGACGGCCAACTGGACCTGGTGGAATTCGGTGGCCCCACCCCCGGCTTCCATGAACGCACCAGCGATCTGGGCTGGGAGGGTTTCCGGCCGTTCAGGTTTCGGCCCGACATCGCCTGGGACGATCCGAATCTGCGACTGGTCGATCTGACGGGTGACGGGCACGCCGACATCCTGATCAGCGGTGACGACGTGATCAGTTGGTATCCGTCGCTCGCCGAGACCGGCTTCGGACCGCTCCGGCGTACCTACCATTCACTCGACGAGGACCGCGGACCCCGGGTGGTGATCGCCGATGCGGACCAAACCATCTACCTCGCCGACATGTCCGGCGACGGGCTCGCCGACCTCGTCCGGATCCGCAACGGCGAGGTCTGCTACTGGCCCAACCTCGGGTACGGCCGATTCGGCTCGCGGGTGGTCATGGATGGTTCACCCCAGTTCGACGAGCCGGATCACTTCGACCAAAGGCGGCTACGCATCGCCGACGTCGACGGCTCCGGCACCACCGACCTGATCTATCTCCACCGCGACGAGACACGCATCTACTTCAATCGGTCCGGCAACAGTTGGAGCCCAGCGCGTAGCCTCACCCAGTCGTTCCCGCTCATCGACAGCCTCAGCCGCGTCACCACGGTGGACCTCCTCGGCAACGGCACCGCCTGCCTGGTCTGGTCGTCACCGCTGCCTTCCGAGGCGGGCCGGGCGCTGCGCTACGTCGAGTTGATGGGTGCCCAGAAGCCCCACCTTCTGAGGGAGATCCGCAACAACCTCGGCGCCGAGACCCGTATCCACTACGCGCCCTCAACGCGGTTCTACGCCGCGGACAACGCCCTGGGGCGGCCGTGGATCACCCGGCTGCCCTTCCCGGTTCACGTCGTCGAGCGAGTCGAGACGTTCGACCGGATCAGTCACAACAGATTCGTCAGCCGCTATGCCTACCATCACGGTCACTACGACGGCGTGGAACGCGAGTTCCGCGGCTTCGCCATGGTGGAGCAGACCGACACCGAGTACTTCGCAGCGTTCAACACCGGACCCCAAGCGAGCAACGTCGACACCGCGACGCATGCGCCGCCGGTGTTGACGCGCACCTGGTTCCACACCGGTGCCGAACCGATGTCTCGGCTCGCCGCGGGATACTTTCACGAGTCCGACCACTGCAGTGCGGACCAAGACGAGCTGCTACTGCCGGATACCGTTCTGCCCCCCAATCTTTCGCCAGGCGAGAGGCGGCAGGCGTGCCGCGCGCTCAAGGGGTCAGTCCTGCGTCGAGAAGTCTTTGCCCTCGATGGAAGCACCGCGACGGGCCGTCCCTACACGGTCACCGAGAACAACTACACGGTGCAGCTGTTGCAGCCAGCCGAGGCCGGCGGCTACGCCGTCTTCATCACCCACCCCCGCGAGGCGATCACCGCGAACTATGAGCGGGCGCTCTACCCCGTTGACGGCGTACTGCGTGCCGACCCGCGCGTCAGCCACGAAATGGCGTTGTCCGTGGACGAATTCGGCAACGTGCTGCGGTCGGTCTCCATTGGGTACGGTCGTCGCCACGCCGATCCCGTTCTGGCTGCGGCCGATCGCGAGAGGCAGCGCCGGGCCCACATCATCGCAACCGAGGCCCGCTACACCAACGTCGTCGACGAAACCGACGCGTACCGCACACCCCAACTCGCAGAGACCCGCGCACTCGAGATACTCGGGCTCGAGCCAGACGCGTGCCGACCAGGTTGCACCAACCCATTCGGCCTCGACGAGCTGAACACCAAACTCAACGCGATCCGTCTGGAACTGCCCGTTGAAGAATGGGACGCCGACCCTGCCGTACTGCCGGGACCGGCGCGGCGGCTGATCGAGCACACCCGCGTCCTCTATCGACGTGACGATCTCACCGGGTGCCTACCGCTGGGCCGTGTCGAGGCGCGGTGCCTGCCGTTCGAGTCGTACCGGCTGGCACTCACGCCAAGCCTGCTCGCCGACCTGTACGGAGGGCGCGTGACCGGTGAAGTGCTCACCTCCGAGGGCGGCTACGTCGAGGCGGACGGCGCGTGGTGGGTCCCTTCCGGGCGAATGTTCTACTCGCCCGACGCAGCCGACGTAGCCGACGCAGCCGGTGCGGAACTGGATCACGCGTTGCGGCACTTCTTTCTCCCGCACCGCTTCCGTACTCCCTTCGGCGCGACCAGCACCGTCACGTTCGATCGCTATGACCTGCTGGTGGAGGAGACGCGCGACCCCGTCGACAACCGCATCACGGCTGAGAACGACTACCGCGTGCTCGCACCCCGGCTGATGACCGATCCGAACCGCAACCGGTCAGAGGTCGCATTCGACACGCTGGGCATGGTCGTCGGCACGGCCGTGATGGGCAAAGAAGCTGAGCACCTGGGTGACTCACTCACCGGATTCGATCCCGACCCCGACGAGGGCCTGGTAGCCGCCTATCTGGCCGACCCGCTCGCCGAGCCGCAGGTGCTGCTGCAGGGCGCCACGTCCCGTCTGGTGTACGACCCGTTCGCCTACCTACGCACCCGTGACTGCCCACAGCCGCAGCCCGCGGTGGTCGCCACGCTCGCCAGGGAAACCCACCGCGCCGACCTCGCCGCCGGAGAGCGCACGAAGATGCAGCAGAGCTTCTCCTACTCCGACGGCCTTGGCCGCGAGATCCAGAAGAAGTTGCAGGCCGCACCCGGCCCGCTCGACGACGACGAGCAGCATGTGGGTCCCCGCTGGGTTGGCAGTGGCTGGATCGTGTTCAACAACAAGGGCGCGCCGATTCGCGAGTTCGAGCCGTTCTTCAGTGCGTCGCATCGCTTCGAGTTCGACGTCCGCGCGGGTGTGAGCCCGGTGCTCTTCTACGATCCGGTGCAGCGTGCCGTCGCCACCCTCAATCCCGACGACACGTGGACGAAGACGGTCATCGACCCCTGGCATCAGCAGAGCTGGGACGGCAATGACACGGTCCTTCTCGACCCGTGCTCCGACCCCGACGTCGGCGGATTCGTCACGACCCATCTGGACTCGTCGGGGGAGTGGCGGAGCTGGTACCAACGTCGCATCGGCGGCCGCCTGGGCCAGCAGGAGCAGACGGCCGCCAAGAAGGCCGCCGCGCATGCCAATACCCCGGGGCAGTCGTGGCTCGACACCCTCGGCCGTCCGTTCCTGTCCGTCGCCCACAACCGAACCGCGGACGGCGACATGCTGCTGCAGACCCGGCTGGGCGTCGATGTCAACGGCAACGAGCGCGAAGTGGTGGATCCGAAGGGGCGGCTGATCATTCGGTACGGATGTGACCTCTTGGGAGGTCGCGTGTCGCAGGCCAGCATGGAAGCCGGGCAGCGATTGGTGTTCAACGACATCGACGGTCAGCCCGTGCGGTCGTGGAACGACCGCGGGTTCGTGTTCCGTACCGAGTACGACGCGCTACGCCGACCGAACCGGTCGTTCGTCGCCGGTGGCGGACTATCGGGAGAACTGCTGCGGGAGCGTACCGAATACGGCGAGGGTCAGGCCGACGACACCCGACTGAATCTGCGCGGTACGGTGTTCCGACATCACGACGGCAGCGGAGTCGCCACCAACGATGCGTGCGACTTCAAGGGCAACACGCTGATGGCCAGCAGGCAACTGGTGAGGGACTGCGCGAACGCGCCCGATTGGTCCCAGGACGTCGAGCTGGATGAACGTGTCTTCGTCAGCCGCAATCGATTTGATGCGCTCAATCGATCGACGGCCGCCATCGCCCCGGACGGCACGGTCGTCCGTGCGACGTACAACGAGGCCAATCTGCTCAGCGGGCTCGAAGCCGACCTGCGCGGCGCTGTCGAGACAACGGTCTTCGTTGCCGACGTCGACTACAACGCGCGTGGTCAGCGAACGGCATGCCGCTACGGCAACGGTGCGCGTACCGAATATGAGTACGACCCCTTCACGTTCCGGCCCACCTCACTACGGACACTGCGCAACGACAAGCGGCTCCAGGACCTCGGCTACACCTACGATCCCGTCGGCAACATCACCCACATCCGGGACGAGGCCCAGCAGACCGTCTTCTTCCGGAACCGCCGCGTGGACCCCTCCACCGACTACACCTACGACGCGATCTACCGACTGATCGAAGCCACCGGGCGCGAGCACCTCGGACAGGGAGTCGGCGGCGGACACGACTCGTGCGACGACGACTCCGCCCGAACGGGCTTGCCGCAACCCGGCGATGGCAACGCCATGGGACGCTACGTCGAGCGCTACCTCTACGACCAGGTCGGCAATCTACTGCGAATGGCCCATCGCGGTAGCGATCCCATCCAGCCTGGCTGGACTCGCACCTACGACTACGCCGAACCGAGCCTCCTGCAACCGGATCAGGTCAGCAACCGGTTGACGAGCACATCCGATGGCGGCGCCGCACGTTCCCAACCGTTCACCTATGACGCGCACGGGAACGTCACGTCGATGCCGGAATTGCCGGAGATGCGCTGGGACATGGCCGACTACCTCCAGGCGACGGCTCGGCAGGTGCTACACGATGGAACGCCCGAGACCACCCGCTACGCCTATGACTCCGCAGGAGTGCGGATCCGCAAGGTGACCGAACGCCAGGCCGGGCCCGGCACGTCACCCAGGCGCAAATCGGAGCGAATCTATCTGGGCGGCTTCGAGATCTACCGCGAGTACCGCGCCGATGGCAGCCTCGACCTCGAGCGCGAGACGCTCCACCTGCTCGACGGCGAGGAGCGCGTGGCCCTCGTCGAGACGCGGGTGGAAGGCAACGACGACGGCCCGACACAACTGCAGCGCTTTCAAATCGCCAACCACCTCGGCTCGGCCACGCTGGAACTCGACGGCGACGGCCAGATCATCACCTACGAGGAGTACTCGCCGTACGGCAGTTCGACGTACCAAGCGGTGCGCAGTCAGACCGAAGTGCCGAAGCGGTATCGATACACCGCAATGGAACGCGACGAGGAAAGTGGCCTGGAATATCACGGTGCGCGGTACTACATGCCGCGGCTCGGGCGGTGGAATGCGGCCGACCCCGCTGGTCTCGTCGATGGCCAGGGGCTATACACCTATGCCCGGGGTAATCCCGTCAATCTTCGCGACGTATCGGGAACGGATTCCCGGATCGGGACGCTCGTCAAGTACGACAAGAAGGGGCTTGGCCTTGGTAAGGACATCCACCAGCTGCACTTCTTCCCCGCAAGCATCCTGCAGAAGATCAGTCCCAAGTGGACCTACGACCTATCGGACACCCTGGGAGAACTGGTCTATGTCGCCCATCGGTCCCTCAACGATGCAACGGACGCCAAGCTCAGAGCGTATGGCAGGTCGATAGACAAGATCACCGACCAGAAGCACTTCATGCGCATAGTCCGTGACGTGCAGGAGATTTGGCGGGACGCGGGCGTGCCGCAGGACATCGTTCGCCCCTGGACGAAGAGTGCATTCTCGACGGCGAAGGACATCGGCATCACCAGGAAACCGACCGGCGGTGCTGTCTTCAAACGCGTCCCCGGAGGAGGCCTGACTAGCGCAATCCTCGACAAAGTGGACAAGTTCGCCAAGCCGCTGGCAGTGGTCGCCGGAGTCATCGTCGCAGGACAGGCGTTGGCGGACGTGGTCAACGGTGACTTCGGCAAGGCGGCGAACAGAATTGGCACCTTCGCGTACGAACAAACCATCGGTCCCGTGGTCGATGCCGCCAGCGCCATCAAGGACATCGGCGAATTCATCGCGGATCCGTTGGCGGGGATCCGGGAGAGCATCGAGCAGATCCAGCGTGAGCAGGATGCGATGCTCGACAGTTTCTCCTTCGGCACCGACGAGGACACGATTCAGTCCGCCCCAGCACCGTCCACGACGGCTGCGGCACCGCCGGCGAAGCGGGACCGAGGCACTCTCTACGAGAGCCTGATGTTGTGGAGCCTGGCCGTCGGGCTGGCCGCGCGGGCCCCATCCGTTGCGGACGTGGACCCAACGGCCGACAAGGAAGATCTCGGCGAAATCGACTGTGAGGGTTTCGACGAGATCGACTTCGAGGGACTCAACGACTTCTACTACTCCTGCCTCCCCGAATAGCGCGACGATGCCGACGAGGCGCAAGGTCGATCGCCCGCGGACAGCACCCAATGCTCTCGGATCACAGTTCTCAACAACATGATTGGACCATTCCAATGGCACTCCTAATTCTCCGGCTACACCCGGCCGAGCCCGTGACGGGCAATGCCTTCGACGAGTACCTCGACGGGCTCTCGATCACGGCATTCGACTTGGCGACGGACAACGCCGACGGAGTCCAGGTCGGCACGGCGCAGTACGTTGCCCCGCCGGATCCTCAGGAACCGTGGGAGCCGCACGGCGACTCCGGCATCGTCCAACACTTCGACCCGCGCCAGCCCGTACCTCAGCCGCCGCCATCCCCTCCGAGAATGCCTGCGGCACAGTCCGTTGCCACCGCGGTGATCGAGCTGGCTCTGCCGCAGGCGCATCCCGAGCACCTCACCACGGACCTGCGCCTGGAGATCACGCGCGGCGCGGGGACGATCGTGCACAGGCAGGTGTACTTCAACGTGCCGGTGTCGGGGGGCGGGCCACCGAGCCCCGACAGCTTCCCGGACCTGCAGCCGACGAGCCTGTTCCTTGCGCTGCCCGAACCGGGCCGGGAGGTCGATCCGGGTGACGCCTTCGTCGAGCTACCCGCAGACGGCACACCGCCGCGGTTCGATGACTTGCTGAGCGCAGTCAACGTCGTTCTCGGACATGACCCGGGCGGACCGTCGACGCTCGCCTCGCTCACCTCACGCCAGGCCTGTCACGTCGCCTACGAGATCGTCTGGAACCAGAAGTTCCGGCCACTTCCACGCCCCGAACGGGCCTCGTTGGAGGAGATCTACACACTGCCGGACGCAGACGACGACGACTCCGTCCAGGCGCGCACCCAATTCGAAGCCGAGTTGCGGGCGTACTACTCGACCGGCGACAACGACGCAGAACGGTTGGCGGCGTTCGTGTCCGCCCTGGCAGCGGCCGCGCACGCGGAGAGTCTCAGTGCCAGCGCAGTACGGGTGGGCTTCCGATTCCCGGTGCGTCTCGGCGCGACGAACGCCGGCGCCAGACTCAAATCCGTCCGGGTCATCCTGAGCGGGCCGAATGCGCCGCTTGAAACCTCGTTCGGCGTACCCGCGGCCTACTTCTACGCACTCGGGGCGACCACCCCTGCGCCGATCGCCGCCGAACAGCGGTACCGGTTGGCGACGTTGGCAGAAGAGGACCAGACGCGGGCGCAGGTGAGCGCCGCGGTCGAGCGTGGCATCGTGGTCGCCGCCCCGAACGGGACGATCGCGGGCATCGACGTCCCCGCCATCAACACCGCTCAGGCCGCCAGGAGGCTGCGTGCTCTGGGCGCCGTCAACGGCGTCGCACCGCAGTTCGAGCTCAACGGCCCCGACGCCGACCAAGTCGTCGTTCAAGCGCTGGTTGCCGGATGGCTCGACTTCTCGGCTGACGATGTGCAGGCGTTCTGGGTACCGACCCTGCCCGCCCAGCACCTCGCAGGACATCTGGAGTTGGTGCTGCGCGCCCTGACCGACGGCCACCAGAGCCTGATCGACGTGATCAAGACGGCGTCCGCGGCGTGGCCACCAGTCGTGACCGCAAGCGACGTCGACGCACGGACGACCGAGCAGTGGCGGGGTCTGTTCGGCGATCCGATCAACGAGGGTCTGCTCCCGGCCTTCACCCTGCCCGGCAGCCCAGCGGAACGCGTGGCCGCGTTCATCCGCCACGTGCGAAAGTTCGTCGACGTCGACCTCGACCTCGATGCGCCGGACGACCCGGAACTGTCCGCACCGCCGAGGTTCCGGCCTCTCACCGAGGACTTGCTCACCCGGTTCGTCGCTCAATACGGCACCGCTGTCGGCACGGACTTCGTGTTCGGCGGTGCATGGACCGAAGCTGACGTGCTGGCCGCGATATCCGTGGTACTTCCCGACGACGCACCCGCCCAGCGCTGGCTGGAACAGGCGATCCGCGCGATCGACGAACTGACCAGGCTCGCGCAGGCGCCGGGAATACCGCCCGAGTTGGCCTTCTCGGTGATGGAGGCGCTGTATGCGCGCGGGTTCACCAGCCGGGGACAGGTCGCGGCGCTGACGCAGGAACAGCTCCATGCCGCGCTCACGGGCACGGCCGCCCACCGGTACGCCGCGGCGATCGTTCAACACGCCGGCGGACCAGCACCGGTCGCACCGTCCGGAGATGACACGCCCCGTTCCGTCAATCCCGACGACTGCCTGGTCAATTGTGTTCCGCCGGTGTACCTTTCCCCGCTGGGCCCGGTCGCCTATCTGCAGGAGCTGCTGCTGCTCACCCATGACCAGACCTGCGCGGACACCCCGGCAGACAGCGACTCGCCCACCCTCGGGCAGTTGCTGTCCGATCGACGTGGACCGCTCGGGGAGTTGCTCGCGACCCGTTCGAACCTGGAGACGCCAGTCCCCCTGATCGACCTCGTCAACGAGTGCCTTGAAGGCGTAGCCGCGGACCCGACGACACCGGCGGGTGTCGTGCATCAGACGAATTCCGTTGTGTTGGGCGGACACTCGATTGGCGAGCACGACGCGGAAGCCTTGTTCTGTGCGCTGCCAGAGCATTCCACACCGGAATCCGACGCCTACGATCAGCTGAGAGCCGACTTCAGTGCCCCCGGGCTTCCTTACTGCCAACCGGTTGACGTCACCCGGACCTACCTGGCCCACCTGGGCACCAGTCGGTTCGCCACGATGCGTCGGTTCCGCAGGGACATCACGGAACTGGTACTGGACCCAGCGCAGGAGCCCGCCGACTTCCAACGCCACTCGTGGCGGTACCCGGTACGCATCGACATCGCACGCGAGTACCTCGGAATCACGCACGAGGAGCACGATCTGTTGTTCACCACGCAGATCACCGGGGTGCCCTCCGGCGGCCGCCCGGCCCTACGAGAGTTGTATGGGTTCCCGGCCAATACCGTCGACGGAGTCGACTGGAAGTTGATCGTCGTCCGGCTTCCAGAGTTCCTGCGCCGCACGGGGTTGACCTACTGCGACTTCCTCGATCTGTGGAGGTCGCGGTTCGTCGAGTTCTCCAGCGCAACTGACGATCACCCCACGTTCCCCAACTGCGAGCCGTGCCATCTCGACGACTATCGGATCGTGTTCCTCAACCCCGACGAACCGGTGAGCGCGCTGCGGAAGCTCGCGGTCTTCATCCGCCTCTGGCACACGCTGCGCAAGATGCCCGGTCGCGGGTACGGCTTCGCCGAGCTCCGCGACATCTGTGTCGTACTCGAGCTCTTCGACGGAAGCGGCACCATCAACCCAGACTTCGTCCGTCAGCTCGCGGCATTCCAGCTTCTTCGCGATCGCTTCCGCCCCGAACTCAGTGACCCCGACGACCCACCCGCACCAACGGCCACCGACGCGAATCGGACGCATCTGCTGTCACTGTGGACTGCGCCCCCCACGGCCAAATACGCCTGGGCCGTCGACGAACTGCTCGACCGGGTGCAGTACTACGCCAAGGACCAGTTGTACTGCGACTGCCGCCCGCCGGAGTTCCGCAAGTTGCTCGAGGAGAATCTTCGACCACTGTCGCGGCTGGCCGGCTTCGATCCGGACGTACCGGGAGACAGCTGGTCCGCCCATCCCACGCACACTCTGCGATTCGTCGAAGTGCTGGCCAAGATCTACGCCTCGGACTTCGGTGTGGGCGAGATCCTCTACTTGTTCACCACCGAGCCCCACCTGCGAGACGACGACCCCTTCCCGCTGCAGCCGGTCAACGAGACACATGACTCGCCGCTGGGGCTTCCCGACGACGAGCTGCCATTTGCGCTGGCGGATCTGCGGACCAAACTGTTGGCCGTCGACGTCACCGCCGAGGATGCCGAATCCTGGACCTGGGACCGAGTGGACGCGGCGCTGCGCCAGACGTTCGGCTTCGCGCCGCCCGCGGGCACGCCCGACTCGCTGCTAGTACTTGGTCAACACTTCTTCCCGTCGGTTCTGGAAGCGAGCGGGTATCCGGTCACGTCGGGGCAGAGCCAGTACCGAGCGGGTCTGGCAGGCACCAGCGCGCTGATGTGGAACACCCCGCCCGGGCCGCTTCGCTACGACCGGTCCAGCGAGGAACTGTTCGTCGAGCTTCCGCTGACCGATGAATCGGTGATTGCCAAGCTGTCCCGCATCCGGCAGCTCCAGCAGGCGGAACAGGACGCCGTGCGGGAGCTGTACTACGCGCCAAGGGCTGACCTGGCGCCATTCGCCTTCCTGTTCACCGACATCGAGGAGGCTGAGGCGGCGCTGATCCAGGAGCCCGACGAGCAACGTCGCTGGGCATACTTCCAGCACGCCTTCGCCGTTGCCCATCGGCGCGCCGAAGTCATCGGCGAACATCTGGCCGCCCACGTGGCCAAGGTGACTGGTCGGCAAAGTGCCGAGGGGACCGATGTCGCGTCAACGGTGTTGCGCGCGCTGTACGCGGACGAGAACGCGGCCAGCGGCAACTGGGAAGACGACAGCGGTGAAGCGCCACCGGTGACCTGGCCGAACCAACCCTCTGGTAGCGCCTTCGCCGCACTGCTCGGGGTGATGGGCACCGGCCTGCTCGGAGAGCTCACCCCGACCGGGTCGTCGACGGCGGCCTGGCGCGAGATCCGGGGTCCGATGGACGCGTTCGGCGCGGCCCGCAATGCCGCCAACGTTCCCGTCCCCACCGTGCTGCCAGATCTCGGTCTCACCGTCACCCCGGGTCAGCAGGACTTCGTCAACGTGAGCAACGGGTTCTTCTCCGCGACCGGAAACGGTGAAACACTCGGCGGCGGTCAGGGTTTCACCGTGGTCTGGACCGGAGCCCTCCTGATCGATGACGGTGGCACCTACGAGTTCCGGGCAGGCGGCCCCACCGCGGACGACCACGAGCCGGACGTCGACGCCGCGAGCGACAAGAGTTGGCGGGTGCTCCTCAAGCGCGGGCAGCGCAGTTGGGTGCTGCTGAGCCACGACTGGCCGGACGAGACGGCGCCTCCAGGCTGCGCCGAGGTGACTCTCCGCCGAGGTGTCTACGACCTGGTGGTCGAGATCAGCCATCCCCGTCCCGAATACGGACGTCAGGAGCACATCTGTCCGCTCAAGGCGGGGTTTCAGCTGAAGTACTCGGGCCCCGACAGCGGCGGCTCCTTGATGGCCATCCCCCATGATCGGCTGTTCCGCACGGCGAAGAACGCCACGCTCGCCGTGGACGGCATCACCGGCTCGGCGCAGCGATATCTTCGCGACCATTACACGGCGTCACTGCGCGACATTCGCCGCACGTATCAACGCGCGTTCAAGGCCGTGCTCTTCGCCCACCGGTTCGAGCTCTCCGCGCAGCCGGTTGCCGATGATGGGCAATCCGAGATCGGCTACCTACTGGCACACGGTGATGACTTCGCGGGCGTGTCCTATCCGCGCGGTGCAGGCGGGTTCACGGTGCACCGCGCCAACTTCGACCTGAATCTTCTTCCTCTGCTGGATGAATACCTACCCCCCACGATCGCCGACGATCAGCGGGTCGCACCGTCGGTGCGCCGACAGCAGGCGTTGTTCGATTGGTGGGAGCGAATCTTCGACTACACCCTGGTGCGCCGCGACACCGCGAGGGCACCGGAGCCGCCACTGTGGCTGCTCTTCCACGAGAATGCCGAGCAGCACCCCGACGTGGCGGCACACCTGCGTAGGCACCTCGGCGTCGAGCCGCGCCATGCCCCGTTGGTGCTGCGTCAGCTGCCCGGATACGACGTCACCGGCGCCGATCTCGAAGACGAGCGGTGGACCGTGCGGCTGTGGCATGCCGACCGCTGGTTGCGCTCGGTCCGAGCGGCATTCCTGGACAAGGGCATTCGGCCCGCCCGACCCGACCTATGGGCATCGGACAATCCGGGGGAGATCCCTGCGGGAGAGACGGAGTCGGGCAACGACAACCTGACCGCCTTCGTGCGTGACGGCTGTATCGAGAATGGCCCACCGCGTCGGTACGAGGACATCAAGGTTCTCAACGACGGGTTGCGGGTGCGCGGGCGCGCAGCGCTGCTCGCGCACCTGTGCGGCATGAACCGCGTCGTGCTGCCGGCTGGTGGTGTCGTGAGCGAACCGAAGGAGCTCAGCGAGCTGGTGCTGTTGGACGTCGAGGCCGGCCTCGGCCAACGGGCGACGAGGGTCGAAGAAGCGATCAGCGCGGTGCAGACCTTCGTGCAGCGGGCCAGGCTCGGCCTTGAGCCGGCGTTTCCCGTCTCGCGGGCCTTCGCGTCCATGTGGGACGAGCGCTTTGCGACGTTCCGCGTCTGGGAGGCCTGTACCCGGCGGCGGCTGTACCGGGAGAACTGGATCGACTGGGACGAGCTTGAGCTCGCGCGGCGCAGCGAGGCCTTCACCTTTCTGGAGGATGAACTGCGTCGGCGCACCTTGACCGTGCCGGTGGCCGGCGGGTTGGAGTACTGGCCGGGCGAGCGCCCACCCCAGCATCCCGGGCTGCAGCTGCTGCAGGCGCGCGAGCCGGCGCAGATCCGCCGAATCGATCCCGACGCGCACGGATTCGAGGTGTTGGGCACACCGGAACGGCACGCCCGCCCGTCCTGGTTGGCGGCGCTCGGACTGCCTCAGGACGAGGTCGTGATCCTCCGCGACACGAACGACGTTGATCCGCAAACGGATTCGGATCGGCTTCCGATGTGGATTCGGGCGGCGATCCGGCTGGGGGTGAACTTCGTCCGGGTGGCCGCCGCAGGGGAGCCGCCCGCCTGCACTGACTTCGCACCGCGGCCCGCAGCCGGCGATGCGGGTTGTTGCGCCGCGTGCGGCCAACCGCATGCCCCATTGGTCGACGAGTACTACTTCTGGCTGATCGATTCGTACGCCTACGAACCCGGCCAGCAGGTGGCCGACGACGGGAACGGAACCGTCCCCGACGGTGGAGTGATCCTCTTCCTCGACGGCCAGACCCCCACCTGGAGCTGGCACGACCCCACCGTGCTGCCCAAACTGCTCCGTTGGGAGGCAGAACCCGAGGTGCATCTCGCGTGGTGCCGCGTGCACAACGGAGAGTTCACCCAGCCGCGCCGCTCGTTCGAGGGTGTTCGGGTGTCCGAGAGCGGCGCCGAATTGGTCCTCCTCGGACGCGACGACGATTCGCTGCGCTTCGAGGTGGTCGGCGGTGAGGTGCCGGTGGGCCATTCCGACCCCGCTGCGCCGGGTTTCCGTTACGACATGGCCACGGACACCGCGGTGACGTTGCCGTTGGTGGTCGCGCCAACCGATCCCGCCACGGAGTATCCGGGTCACCTGGACGCGTATCCCTACTTCGCGTACTTCGACCCTGGCGCTGAGGTAGTACCGCCGTCGGTCTTCGGCCCAGCGGTGGCGGTCGCGAGCAGCCTTCGTGCGCACTGCCGGTTCGAGGCCGCGCTGAAATGGTACGAGCTCGCCTTCGATCCGCTGCGCTCCGACGCGGGCTGGCTGCAGTGCCAGGACGACGATACCGTCGAGCGTGTCGAGGACGACGGAACCTGCTGCCATGACAGCACTCTCGCGAGCGATACCCACTACCGCGAGCGTTCGATCGTGCTGCACTATTTGGACACTCTGCTCGATTGGGGTGACGCACTGCTGCGCCGGAACACCCCCGAGTCGACTCAGCAGGCGCGGCTGATCTACGACACCGCCGCCAAACTCCTCGGACGAACGCCACGCACCGTGATCGCTACCGACCCCTCGGAGGATCCCGACACCGTCGCCGGGTTCGTCGCCCACCACGCGCCGCTGAATCCGCGGTTGATGGCGCTCTACGAGCGAAGTGCGGACCGGCTGACTCAGGTGCGAAGCCGACTCAACGCCGCCCGCCTCGAGTCGGGTAGGTCCATCTACTGGGACGCCAACTCGCTGCGCGACGGGTGGCTGCCGGTCACCGATCCGTGCCTCGACGAGGGCGACTGGTGCGCGGCGCCGAGCCCCTACCGATTCGCATTCCTGATTCAGAAGGCGCAGGAACTGGCCAACGAGGTCGGCAGGCTGGGAGCGGCATTGTTGTCCGCGTACGAGAAGGGCGATTCCGAGTACCTCGGTTCACTGCGCGAAACCCACGAGCGACAGCTGCTCAACCTGGTACTCGAAGTGCGCCAGAACCAGTGGCGCGACGCCGATTGGCAGCTGCAGGCCTTGCAGAAGACCAAGGAAATCGCGCAGGCCCATCACCGCTACTACACCCTGCTGATCCAGAACGGTCTCAACAATCGGGAAGACGAGTACGAAGACCTGATCAGCGACTCGACGACCCTGCGCGCGGCGGCGAACGTCACCGAGGGGCTCGCCCAGACCATCAACACGCTTCCCGACTTCTTCGCAGGCTTTCCGGCCTCGCTCACGTGGGTGCTCGGCGGGACCAAACAGAACGGCGTCCTGACCGCCATCGCGCGCGTCGCCAACGGACTCGCCGAGATCGCCTCGTCGAACGCGGGTCTTCGACTGAGTCAAGCAGGCTTCGAGCGGCGAGAGGAGGAGTGGCGCCACCAGGTGGAGATCCTCGATATCGACCTTCAGCAGATCGAGCGGCAGATCCTCGCCGGGGAGCGGCGGCGCGACGTCGCCCTTCGCGAGCTCAACAACCACCAACGCCAGGTCGAACACTCCGCTGAGGTGCACGACTTCCTGCGGGACAAGTTCACCAGCCACGCGCTGTACCTGTTCCTCCAACAGGACACGGCGGCGCTGCACAGTCAGATGTATGAACTGGCCTTGCACACAGCCCACCAGGCGCAGCGGGCGTTCAACTACGAACGCGGCCACACCGCAAGTCGTTTCGTGAAGCCGGAGGTGTGGGATCATCTTCGCGAGGGCCTGCAGGCCGGCGACCGCCTACAACTGGCGCTACGCCAGATGGAACACGCCTACCTTGCCGCCAACACCCGCGACTACGAGCTGACCAAACACTTCTCGCTGCGGCTGCACTTCCCGTTGGAGTTCCTCCGGCTGGCATCCACCGGTGTCTGCGAGGTCGACATCCCCGAGTGGATGTTCGACCTCGACTATCCCGGTCACTTCCTCCGGCGGATCAAGAACGTGACCCTGACGATCCCCGCCGTGGTCGGCCCGTACACCGGCGTGCAATGCCGGCTCACCCTGCTGAGCAGCACCACCCGCGTGAATCCCCACCTGGCGGATCCACCGCACAGCTGCTGCCCCGATGGGCGGCCCGGTAACGGCTACTTGGCCCTGCCCGACGACCCGCGGATGGTCAATCAGTACGCGGCAGCGGAGGCCATCGCGACGTCCAGCGGCCAGAACGACGCCGGAATGTTCGAACTGAACTTCCGTGACGAGCGCTACCTGCCGTTCGAGTTCGCAGGCGCGGTCAGCCGATGGCGTATCGAATTGCCCTCGGAGAACAATCAATTCGACATCGACACGGTTGCCGACGTCATGCTGAACCTTCACTACACGGCCCGCGAGGGCGGCGAGATCCTGCGCCGGGCGGCCACTGAGATCACCCAGCGCCGACTGCCGGGAGCCGGTGTCCGGTTCTTCGACGTGCAACGCGACATGGGGGATGCCTGGCATCGCTTCCATTCGCGCCAGGACGGGTCCGGGGACCGCCCGCTACCCTTACGACTGAGCCGGGGCATGTTCCCGTTCTTGACCGGGCAACGTGAGATTCGCATCAACCGCATCGAGCTCCTCTTCGAGGCTGCCGGTGCGGTCCCCAGCGCGCACCAACTCGTCGAGTTCGTCGACACCCGCGGCGAGCCCGACTGTGGCGGCATCCGCGAAATCCGCTGCGTGGCAAGCGCGGAGTGGCCGGGCCTCTATCACGGTGTCGTCGATGTCGACCTCGGTCCGCTCGGCGGCGGAATCGAACGCGAACTAGCTCTCTTTCGCTTCGCAGGCTGTCCGAGCGACGTGACACGGGCGTTCGTGTTCTGTCACTACCAGGCCCACCAGGCCCACCAGGCTGACGAGGTGGCGGGCGGGCACCGATCGCCCAGCATCACGCCTGGCTATCTGGGCGGCGAATTCGGGCTCGGCGACCGAGGCGGGTACCAACCCGTTCACGGGGTTCGACCATGAGCGCACCGCCGAGCACGGCCCTGGCGTCGGGCTACTCCCTCGATGGCAGTGGCGCCACCGTGTCGGGTGTGTCGTAGTGCCTGGCGTACCACCCCTGGTATCCATAGCCCGTGGAACTGTCGGAAAGATAGTTGCCGTCGCCCTGTGTGGCAACGCGGACATCGCCGACATGAACAACCTGTGGGGGAGAGTAACTGTGCACCGCAGACCCTTCATCCTGTGAGTTTGCGCAACGGTACCTGAAAGCTGACGCGCGTGTACTCGGGATCGAGACCGAGAGGATGAACAGTCCCGAGGCGACCTGTCCGTGCAGGCGAGCGGTCAGTTCAACAACTCCGGAACGCCGGCATGGCGCAGGTGGCGGAGCCAGACTTCGACCTGGATCGCGCCATAGAGATGTGGCACCCCACCGGTTCGACCAACGGTGCGCAGGGCCGTGTCCCACGCCGCGGCATCGACGTACCCACGCTCCACGACGCGTGGACGGTCGCAAAGGTATTCGCGCCATTGGGGGCGACGGTCGAAGCCACGCAGCATGGCTTGGTCGGCGATCGACTTCGAGCGGCGACGGAGGACGGTTTCGCTGACGATGCCTGCGAAGGCGTATCTCTGTACGGCACGATCGATCCGGGGATCCGTGGCGACACCCCAGGGCGTCGCCAGCGCCAAGTCGACCAACGCAGGCGTCAGCAGCGGATGCCGCGCCTCGACACCCGCCGACGGGAAGACGTGGCGGCTTCTGGCGAACTCTGCGCAGCGTAAGACGTTCTCGAGAACGGCCTGGCCGTGTACCGACGGCATCCGGATGGCCGTAGTGGTCATCGTTCTGTTCTGCAGATCGCGCGCCTCGACGTACCCGCGGTGCAACCACGGCGCCGATACGGTTATGGGCCTGGGTGGTTGGAGCGTCAGCGTCCGTCCGCTCCGCCATCGGCGCAGTCCTTCCACGGCGGCACGCCTCATCCAAAAGGCGGAGGAGCGCCTCACATCGGAGTGTGCACTCCACCGAAGTGTCTCGCGTCGCAGCTGGTTCAACCGTCCCGTGCGCAGCAGGTCGGCCAGGTACCAGGGAAGTAGGCCCGCGAAGAACACGGCATCGCCACCCTCACCGGTCAGGATCGTGGCGGCGCCCAACTCCGTTGCGGCGGCATCCTCGGCAGCGCTGGGGGCCCAGTTGACGATTCGGCGTGACGGCGCAGGCAGAAACGTGTCGAATTCCGGTCCTGCGGTGAAGGTTCCGTGCTCGGTGGCGTCGATCGGATGCCACGACGCAGGCGTCGTCCCGAGTGCGGCGTGAATCCACGGGGTCTCGTCGCTCTCGGGGTCACCGGGGTGGACGAAGCTCAACGCGTGAACCGGGGCAAGCCCTGCGGCTACCGCGAAGACCGTCGAGGTATCCAGTCCGCCCGACAACTCGACGGCCCGAGCGCCGTCGGCGGACAGCGCGCCCGTCACCGACCGCGTGACGGTTGCGCGCAGCAGCTCCTGGTGGTCGTGAAGAGATCCGCCTGCCGTCTCCTCCGTTGGCCGCCAACCACTTCGGATCCGCAGACGGCAGGCATGCCACGTGGCGAACTCGCCAACGTCCAACCGCCTTATGTCGCGATATGGGGTACGCGAACCCAGGTGCAGACCAGTGCTCAACACGTCGGCCAGGTAGTCCTCGTCGAGCTCACGCCATGCACCGGTTTCGCGCACCAGGGCGCTGAGGTCCGTTGACACCACGGTTCCAGTCGGCCCGCCAGCGCAGTACAGCGGACGTAGTGCCATGCGATCACCGAGCATCACCGCATCGCGTCCGCTCACGACGACGGCGGCGTACTCGCCGATGGCCCGCTCGGCGGTGTCGGCACGCCACCGCCGCCAGGCTGCCTCGATGATCCGACCGAAGGACGCCAACCGGTCGAGCTTCAACTCGGCCCGCAGCTGTGCCGGCTCCGCGAGGTATCCGTGAAACCACACTGCGGATTCACCGACTGTCTCGTGCCGAGGCCAGCCCCGCACTCGGGCCGCGGTCTCGGTGGGTAGCGACACCAGGAAGCCGGTCAGACCCGGCGTGGCCTGATCCATCAGGCCTTCTGGATCACGGTGAAGCGGTGCAGAAAGGTCTCGCCCTCATTCAGTGGTGCCCCGTTCAACTCCACCCACGCGTGCGCTTCGAACGGGTACAGCGCAACTCCGATCACGTGTTGAACCGGCCAACCTGCCGCTCGCAGAAAGCAAGTCAGCGCGAGAGAACGCGGCAGACAGTCCAGGGGAGCCTCGCGAGCCGGGTAAAGACTCTCGGCCGATCGAAAGATCTTCGTCAGGCGCTCAACGTCGGCGCGCGGTGTCGTCGTGTCGGCCATCGGCTGGGTCCGCTTGCCATAGGCGTCCGCAAAACCCCTTCGTAGGTCGCGCTCGGCGCTGGCGCGTTCCTTCAACGCGAGCAAGGCGGTTGGTCTGCGGCGCTGCATCTGGAGAATCGGCGGCGGGGCCTCGTGTGGTCGCTCCTCGACTAGACGGCCCGCAGCCAGTTGCGCCGCGCCGAAGTCCATGAAGTCTGCCTCCACCACGGACGGGGAAGCCCCGAACCTCTGAGCCAGGCCCCGGATGTCGCGGTCGACGGGGCTGCGGGTGAGTTGCGCCCACATCGCCGCGCCAACCGCGTCGGCCACTTCGTACGTGCCTGCCGAGAGGTCAAGCATGACAAGGTGCTCGGAGACCTCGACACACCGCAGGTTCGGTGTCGGAAACAGTTGCGGCAGGGACAACGACGCCCCGTGACCATGCCGCCGGAGACCGTCCACGCAGACAAACTAGCGAACCAACGTGCCGATCGATCCCCGTTGGCCGTAGATCGCCGTCGATCGCTCCCGACCGGCCGCATCGGGCATGGGGGAGGATCACGGGGTGGATTCGCACGTGGGCGCCAGGTCGCGGAGAATCCGGAGGGGGAGAAGTTCGTGGACACCGACGACTCGGACGGCGACGACATGAATCAGGGCGACGTGCCGTTGCTGGTGCCTGGGACGACCTGCTGGCGTTCGGCGCGCGCAGATCGCTTCGCCCAGATCATCGACGGTGCCGACTACCTGCGGCACGTGAAGGCGGCCATGTTGACCGCTCGCCATCGGATCGTCGTGATCGGCTGGGACCTGGACTATCGCACGGCGTTCGAGCGCGGCGGAACAACGTTGGCCGGGCCCAATCACCTCGGCCCATTCCTGCACTGGCTGCTGTGGAAGCGGCGCGAACTTAACGTGTACCTACTGAAGTCCAACCTCCGTCTGCTTCCCGCTTTCGATGGGTTCTGGTTCGGTGTCGCGCCGGTGAGTCTGCTCAACCAATTCACCTCGGCGCGAATGCACTTCGCCGTCGACGGCGCGCACCCCACCGGTGCCGTGCACCACCAGAAGATCGTGGTGATCGATGACGCACTGGCGTTCTGCGGCGGCATCGACCTGACGATCGGGCGATGGGATACCCGCGAGCACCTTCCCCAGGATCCCCGCAGACACGGGCCGGGCGATGCCTACGGCCCACGCCATGAAGTTGCCGTTGCGGTGGATGGCGATGCTGCCCAGCTGCTCGTCCAGCAGGCCCACGACCGATGGCGGGCAGCGACCGATCGACCGTTGGTCAAGGACGTGCCTTTTGCGTGCGCGTGGCCCGAGGGACTCCGTCCATCGTTGCGCAACGTCGAGGTCGCGGTGGCGCGCACGCTGCCGGCGCTGCCGAAGCGCACCGAGGTCCGGGAGATCGAGGCGCTGGACCTCGCTGCCATCGCGGCCGCTCGTGACGTCATCTATCTGGAGAACCAGTACTTTGCGTCGCGGAGCATCGCGGAGGCGATCGCGGCCCGGTTGCGGGAGCCACACGGGCCGGAGGTAGTGATCATCCTGCCGCGCAGCTCTGAGAGCCGCCTGGAACAGGAGTCGATGGACAGCGCTCGCGAACGCCTGGTGCGCTTGTTGCGGAAGGCGGACCTGCACGCGCGGTTGGGCGTCTACTGGCCGGCGGCAGGCAACGGGGTGTCGGTCTACGTGCACTCGAAGGTGATAGTCGTCGACGGCCGGCTGCTCCGCGTCGGCTCTTCCAACTTCAACAACCGATCGCTGGGCTTCGACAGCGAATGCGACGTAGCGATTGAAGCCGATCCCGCGCGGCCGGATTGCGCGGAGGTGGAACGTGAGATCCTCGTCATCCGTGACGGTCTGGTGGCCGAGCATCTCGGTGTTTCCGTCGGTGCCTTCCGTGACGAGGTGAAGCGCCGCGGGGCATTCCGGCACGGTATCGAAGAGTTGCGCAGTACCGGTCGTTCGCTGCGAAAGTTGACCGACACGATGGTCTCGGCGGACGAAGGGCCGTTCGCCGAGAACGACCTCATGGATCCCGACCACGTGCCGCCGTCCATAGCGCAGAGCACGCTGAAGCTGGTGGAGTCGGTGGCGACCTGGCCGTTGCGCCGATCGTTGCTCGGCGCGTGGTATCAGAAGCTGCGCGGCATCGATGCCGAGGTCGTAGTCGATGAGAGTGGTTTCCCGACAGGTGATTTGGAAGTATCCATGCCATCCGTGGCTGAGCGGGACGAGAGCGGTCAATGACGCTCCAGTTCGACCAATAGTGGTCGGTGATCCGAGATCGGCAGCACCGGCGTTTCGTAGCGGCGAACGGTCAATCCTGGGTCGTCTGTCAGAATGTGATCCAGTTGGCGCCGTGGTCGGTCGGCGGGAAACGTCGGCGCCGTCGCCAGCGTCCGCAGCCCAGACGAGCGGCGCACCGCGGTGGCCGTGAGATTCAGATCGCCGACCACTAGTCGCGGACCGGGGAGCAAGCGCAGAGCCCGCACGATCCGACGCAGCTGATGTCGATTCCATCCTGGCACGAACGACAAGTGGGTATTGGCCACCGTCAATGGCCCGAGAGGAGTCTCCACTCGGGCTACGACGGCCGCTCGCGGTTCCTCGTTCACGACCACCACCCGATTGGGGCCGGGTAGATACATCGGGAACCGGGCAGGGAGGTGCGGCAGCCGCACCACCTGCCAGCTGGAGACCGGAAACCGGGAGAGCAGCGCGATTCCGTAGGCCGCCGATCCGAGTTGCTCGACGCCGGTCGCAGCGATCCAGGTCGCCCCGGGTGTGCCCGAGATCGCAGCGACGAATCGGTGGGAGACGGCGCCCATCGCCTCGGCGGCCACCGCAGTCAGATCGGTTCGGCCTGAACGCTCTTGATCGAGGTCGACCTCCTGCAGCGCCAGGATGTCGGGATTCAGCCGGCGAACGCCGTTCCACAGACGAGCGGGGTCGACCCCGTCGCCGACGGTTCGCCCGTGCAGGATGTTGAAGGTCGCTACCCGCAGGACGATCACCTGATCCTTGAGTCGGTCCACCTGTCGAGCCCTGTGTCCTGTCTAGCATCCGGAGCGGACGCCACTCCGTTGGTGGCAAGGCCGGTGAGGCCGATGTGCGGTGAATCAGGCTTATCTGCGGTGTCAGTGACGGCGCGGCGCGATACTCAGTAACCGACTGAAGAGGAAGCCCAATGACATCTGCCACCGAGGATCGCAGCTCCGAGAAGGGGTTGGCACGGGTCGCCCAGTCGCTGGCCGGCTGGACGGAGAGGTGGTTTCCGGACGCGTATGTCTTCGCCCTGGCCGGTGTCGTCCTCGTCGCCGTCGCCGCGATGGTCAACGGCTCCTCCCCCCAGACCGTGGTGAATGCCTTCGGGGACGGCTTTTGGGATCTGGCCACCTTCACCCTGCAGATGGCCATGGTGGTACTGACGGGATACGTCGTCGCCACCTCCCCGCCGGTGGCCAAGCTGATCGATCGGCTCGCCACCGTGCCTCAGACGGCGAGGAGCGCGGTGAGTTTCGTTGCGCTCCTGTCCATGTCGGTCTCGTTCCTGAACTGGGGGCTCAGCCTGGTGTTTGGCGGACTGCTGGCCAGGGCGATCGCGCGTCGGACCGATCTGCGGGTGGACTATCGCGCGCTCGGCGCCGCGGCCTTCATGGGGCTCGGTGCCGTGTGGGCCCTTGGCATGTCCTCCTCGGCCGCGCAACTGCAGGCAACCGCGAGCTCGCTGCCTCCCGAGCTGCTGAAGATCACCGGGGTGCTCGACTTCGGTACCACGATCTTCACCTGGCAGTCGCTGCTCATGTGCGTCATCATCATCGCGCTGACGGTGGTGATCGCACACTTCTCCGCGCCGAGGGGCGCGGCGATCACGACTGCCGCAGATCTGGACGTTGACCTGGACGACCGGAGTTCGGAGGTGCCACCACGGGCGCGGCCGGGAGAGTGGCTCGAGTACAGCCGCATCCTTCCCGTGCTGGCGGGTGTGATGACCTTGGGCTGGCTAGTCTCGCAGCTCTTCACCAAGCCGGTGCTGACGGTCGTCAGCAGCCTGAACGGCTATCTTCTGGTCTTTCTCATTCTCGGGCTGGTGCTGCACGGGACGCCACGCAAGTTCCTGCACGCCGTCGCGAAGGCCGTACCGGCCACCGGCGGAATCCTGGTCCAGTTCCCGCTGTACGCGGCCATGGCGGCGATCCTCACCAAGGCTGAGGGCCGCGGCGGCCAGACCGTCTCGGATCTACTTGCGGGATTGTTCACGGACGTCGGCGGCGGTGCCTTCGCCATCGTCATCGCGCTCTACACCGTCGTGCTCGGCCTGTTCGTTCCATCCGGGGGCGGCAAGTGGTTGGTCGAGGCACCCTACGTCATGCAATCGGCCACGGACGTCCAGATGAATCTCGGCTGGACGGTGCAGATCTACAACGTCGCCGAAGCGCTGCCGAATCTGATCAACCCGTTCTTCATGCTGCCGTTGTTGGCAGTGCTCGGGCTAAGGGCGCGCGATCTGGTCGGATTCACGTTCTTGCAGTTCATCTTTCATTTGCCGGTGGTGCTGGCCCTGGTATGGCTGCTTGGAATGACCTTCGACTTCGTCCCTCCCGTGGTCCCTCCCGTGGTCCCTGCCGCACCGTAGGACTCGATGTGATCGAGGACGACCGATACGGCAAGACGATAGGCCGTAGCCGAACGGCGGACCTGAGCTAGCAGCATCCCGCCCTGGATCGCAGCGAGCAGAGCGGTCGCAAGGGCGGACACGTCGGCATCGCCGCTGAGCTCCCCTCGATCCTGCATGCGGGTGAGTCCGGAGCGGATCGGGCCCTCCCAGTGCTCGAAGGCCAGAGCCAGGTCGGCCCTCGCGGAGGGGTCGGTGTCGGCGAGTTCACTTGCCAGGGAACCGATCTCGCAGCCCCCCTCGCAACCCGAGGCCTCTTGACGGACCGCTGCGTCCTCACACCACCTGCGGAGCGCCGCCATGCTGTCGAGATTGTCGATCAACGGTTGCTGTCCCAGGATCTTCTCGTCCGTCCGGTGCTGGATGACGGCGCGGATCAGGCCCTGTTTGTCGCCGAAGTAGTGATAGATCTGCGATGCACTCACGTGCGCAGCGGCCTGCACGTCGGGGATGCTCGTGCCCGCCACCCCGCGATGGTGCATCAAATCCGCGGCGGTCTGGACGATCCGGTCCCTGGTCTTGCGTCCTGGCGCCGTCAGCCGCCGGCCCGACGGCACTCCCGCCTCTGCTTGGTCCACCCGTCCAGAATAGGCCGTTCCAGCGCCTAATTGGAATTGACATTCCAATTAGGCGTGGGCCATGGTTGGAGTCTTGATTCCAATCGCACGCACCCAGCAGTCAAGGAAGACCGTCATGGCCGTTGACCGACAGCTCGCCTCCGTACTGACCACGTTCGCCGACGGCCCCGCTCCAGAGAGCCTGACCGTCGCGGAGAACCGCGCCATGGTCGCCGCGCTCGCCGAGTTCGGCGACGGGCCGCAACCGGTGGCATCCGTCGTGAATACGCACGTGCCTGCCGACGGTCACGACATCCCGATCCGGATCTACTCTCCGGCGGGCCCATCCACGGAGCATCCGCTCCCGGTGACCGTCTTCGCGCACGGCGGTGGATGGGTGGCGGGCACCCTCGACAGCCAGGACCACATCGCCCGCAGCACTGCCAACCGATCGGGCACCATCGTGGTCTCCGTCGACTATCGCCTCGCGCCGGAACACCCCTTTCCCGCCGCAGTCGAGGACGTCTACGCGACGCTGGTGTGGGTCTCGCAGCACGGCAACGTGTTCGGCGGAGACCCAGAACGGATCGCGCTCCTCGGCGAGAGCGCTGGGGGCAACCTCGCCGCGGTGACGGCCCAGGAGACGCGACGCCGCGACGGCCCACGCGTGACGCTGCAGGTGCTGGCGTACCCGGCCACCGACCGGCTGGACGAGAGCCCCTCGATGTCCGAGAACGCCGAAGGTCCCGTACTGACGCGCGCGTGGCTCGAGTGGTTCTGGAACTTGTACCTGACCTCGCCCGACCAGGGCTCGGATCCACGGGTGTCGCCTGCCCGAGCCGCGGATCTCCGTGGCCTGGCGCGAGCCGTCGTCGTCACCGCCGAGCACGACCCGCTGCGTGACCAGGGGGCGCGATACGCCGCGCGGCTACAAGAGGCAGGAGTGCCGGTCGAGCACATCGACGTTCCTGGCGCCGTCCACGGCTTGCTCTCCTTCACCCGTGACGTCGCCCTGTCGCGTGACGTCCTCAACCGGCTGGGCGACGAGATCCGCGATGCCTTCGCCGAGCCTGCCGCTGTGACGAACGAGCCTGCGGCTGTGGCCAACGAGCCTGCGGCTGTGGCCGAGTAGAACGCCGGGACACCGCGGGTCAGCGGAAGCGGACGTCCAACGTCGCCAGCCCGAAGATCTTCTTGCCTTCGGACTTCGCCCCGACGAGGACGACCCCGGTGCGGGTTTCCGGGTCGAGCGACTTGATCCGGCCGCTGAACTCGATGTCCGCGCCCGCGGTGGCCGACACGATCGCGGGTGCGGACAGTCGCACCGCATAACGGGTCACCGCGCCGGAGTCGCCCGACCATGCGGTGGCGAATCCGGCTCCCAGACCCATGGTGAGCATCCCGTGGGCGATGACGTCGGGCAGGCCGGCCAACTTGGCGATGTCCTCGTCCCAGTGAATCGGGTTGGCATCACCTGCCACGCCGGCGTAGTTCACCAGATCGCCTCGGGACAGTCGGGTATGACGAGCGGGCAACTCGTCACCGACCTTCACGTCGTCGAAGGACGGCGTCGCAGGCGTTCGGGTGGTGTCGCAGGCGATCCGCACCTCACCCTCCGGACGCACGGTCTTCACGTATTCGGATTCGCCGACGCCAAAGATGTTGACGTCGTGCATCATCGCGTTGTGCACGGCTGACTTGATCTCTGGGTTGAGATCCTCGGCGGTGACGCCGACGACGGTGGTGTGCAGGGTGTGCACCCGCTCGCCCGCCGCATCGGTGAAGGTGTTGGTCACCGTGATCAGGTCTCTGCCTGCGATCCTGCGCACCGAGGTCAGTTCGACGTCGACGCGCAGTTCGTCGCCAGCCACGATCGGGCGGTGCTGCTCGAAGACCTCTTCGGTCTGCATGTAGGTGTCGTAACCGACGACCACCTGCTCGAACATGTGACGATTGCAGGTCATCCCGGGGGTCGACGTGAACGTCAGAGGAGCGACCAGGTCCGAATACCCCAGGTCGGCGGCGGCAGCGACATCCCAGTGCGCGGGGTGATAGTCCTGCACGGCGCGGGCGTACTCGCGAAGCTTCTCGCGGCCGACGAGGTAGGTGCCGTCCATCTGGTAGTAGTGGCCGACCCGCGCTTCGAGCTGCGACGTTTCAGTTGGTGCAGTCATGTATCAATCAACTTCTTCCACCGGCCTGTTCGCTGAGGCCGACCACAGCACAGTAACGCGCGCACGACGTCACCCACGTCGGCAGTGCCGCTACCCCCGGAGGTAGGTCAGCACGGCGAGAACTCGGCGGTGCTGTTCGTCGTCGGGCGGCAGCATCAGCTTGGCGAAGATGCTCCCGACGTGTTTCTCCACTGCGCCATCGCTGACGACCATGGCCCGAGCGATGTTCTGGTTGGACCGGCCCTCGGCCATCAAGGAGAGCACCTCCGTCTCACGCGCCGTCAGCGTCCGGAGTGGGTCGTGCCTGTGACGCCGAATCAGCAGCTGTGCGACCACCTCCCTGTCGAGCACCGTCCCACCGGACGCCACGCGTTCCACCGCGTCGAGGAACTCGGCGATCGCGGTGACCCGGTCCTTGAGGAGATAGCCGATTCCGCCGGTGCCGTCGGCGAGCAGGTCATCGGCATAGGACACTTCGACGTACTGGGACAACACCAGCACTGGGGAGCCGGGTATTCGCCTGCGGGCCTCGACCGCGGCGCGCAGTCCCTCGTCGGTGTGTGACGGCGGCATCCGGACGTCCACCACGGAGACGTCTGGCCGGTGATCCGCGACTGCCTGTACCAACGCTGGGCCGTCACCGACCGCAGCGACCACCTCGTGGCCGTTCTCGCGCAGAAGGCGGACGAGGCCTTCCCTGAGGAGAACCGAGTCGTCGGCCACTACGACTGTCAGCACGGCAGCTCTGCGCTCACCGTCGTTGGTCCACCTTCCGGACTGGTCACGGTCAGGGTGCCGCCGGTGGCTCGCACACGATCGGACAGACCGGACAGGCCGTGGCCCTTGGCCAAACTTGCGCCACCGTCGCCGTCATCGATGATCTCGACGCGTACCCGATCGGGCCCGTTGGCGACGGTCACCCAGCAGTTCGTCGCACGGCTGTGCTTGGCGACGTTGGTCAGCGCCTCGGCGACCACGAAGTACGTGGTCGTCTCGACCGCTGCGTCGAGCCGACCCGTCGGGGTGCCCAGCTCCGGGTCGACGATGAGCTCGATCGGGACGGTGCTGCGAACGGCCAACGCGGTGAGCGCGCTCGGCAGGCCACGGTCGGTGAGCACCGGTGGCGCGATACCGCGGGACAGCGAGCGCAGCTCGTCAAGGGTCTCCTGGGTCTGGCTGACCGCCTCGTCGAGTGCGTCGCGAAGCACCTTCTGGTCGCCGCCCACATGCTGGCGGGCGCGACTCAGGTCCATCGCGAGGCGGACGAGTCGTTGTTGCGGCCCGTCGTGGATGTCGCGTTCCAGACGGCGTAGCGAGGTCGCTTCGGCGGACGCCGCGGCGGCCTTCTGCTCCGTCAAGACGGTGATCGTCTGCCGCATCTCGGCGACACCGGTCAGCAGGAGCCGACTGAAGCCGGCCGAGAGCAGCGCGCTACCCCGCGCCACGAAGGGGAGGGTGACCAGACAAGCCAGGCCGATCGCGGTTTGCAGGCCGATGCGCGCGAACGTGCTGTCACCGAGCCCGATCAGCTCGGCGAGCGACCGATTGTCCGGACCGCGCGGGATGCTCCAGTCCCAAACGATGGTCAGCGTGCCGCCGATCGCCGACGCCCACCAGGTGACGACGACGCTGAATGTGGTCGCTGCGATCGGGAAGATCAGGATGCCGTGCGCGACGTCCAGCCATGACTGGGCCTGGGTGAGCGGGGCGACGGTCCGCCTCCACAGCCCGGCTCCCGATCCGGCCGCGCGGTACGTCGGCCGGATCAGTGGCCGCCGCAACACCGCTGGGATCCGCATCCGCTCGACGTCGGCGAAGAACCTTGCGACGAGCACCGTGCCTGTGAGAACCGGCACGCCGACGACGAAGACCAGCGTGCCGAGCCCCGCCGACAAGCCGGTGACGAGGACGCTGAAACTCACGATGGCGAGCGGAAATCCGAGCAGAACGTAGCGGGTGTCCATCCCGAGTTGCCGCAAGACGCCGAATCGCTGGGACGTGGCCGTATCGGGCCGGGCGGCACGTGTGCTCATGGCTTCGACGTTAGGCATGTGGCGTGGTCACCCCCATCCGGTGCGCCTGCGCCTCCAGGGTAGGGCTAGCCTCACCTGCCAGGGACGACACCGCTCAGACGGGCGGCCACTGCCGTGTCGCCCCGTCGGCCACGCGTTGAAGTTCGTCGCGACCCACCCCGCTGGCAGCCTGTACGGCGATGCCGTTGCTCACGGTCAGGATGAATCGCGCGAGCAGGCCTGGATCGGCGTCCGGTGCCAGATCGCCCTCGTCGACGGACCTGGCGAAGCGGTCGCGAAGCAGCGCCCAGGACTGTTCACGACAGGAGGCCAGGACGTCTCGGGCGGCCCGCCCAGAGTCTCCCGCGGCCAAGGATCCTTGCACCGCCAGGCACCCGTGAGGTTCGCCGGGCCGTGTCGTGGCGTGCACCGAGCCGGTGAGAAACGCCTCGGCCACTTGGCGAGCGGTCGGCTCATTGAGCGCGCGGGTCAGGTAACTGGCGGGGCCGTCGATGTACCGCTGCAGCGCCGCGTGGAACAGCTGCTCCTTATTGCCGAAGGCGGCGTACATGCTGGTGCGATTGATGCCCATCGCCTCGGTCAGATCGGTGAGCGAGGCGCCTTCGTAACCCTGCTCCCAGAACACCAACATGGCCCGTTGGAGTGCTTCGTCGACGTCGAAGCCTCTCGGGCGCCCGATGGAACTTCCCTTGGTTGATGCCATACCTCGGCCATGATACCCGTTCCGCACCGAGCGGTACGAAAATCGAGGGCGGATTGTGTATCGATCGGTGCCGAAGTGCTAGGCTGCCTTCAGTACCGATCGATACCGAAATATGAAGGAGAACGTACATGGGAACCCTCGAGGGCAAGACTGCCGTGGTCACCGGCGCTAGCACCGGCATCGGACTGGCTTCCGCGCGACGCCTGGCGGCCGAGGGCGCTCACGTCTTCATCACCGGTCGTCGGCAGGCGGAACTCGATGCCGCCGCCGAGTCGATCGGGGCGGCAGCAACCCCGGTGGTGGGTGACATCGCCGAACCCGGCGACCTGGATCGGCTCTACGCCGCCGTGGAAGCTCGCGGACGGGGCCTCGACGTGCTGTTTGCGAACGCCGGCCTGGCCGTCTTCGCGCCCTTGGCACAAGCCACCGACGAGGACTACGAGAAGAACTTCGGCGTCAACGTGCGCGGAACGTGGCTCACCGTGCAGAAGGCATTGCCCCTCTTCAACGGCGATGCTTCCGTCATCATCAACTCGTCCATCCGCGCCGACGACGGATGGGAGAACTTCGGCCTGTACTCGGCGTCCAAGGCGGCGGTTCGGTCGCTGGCGCGCACCTGGGCCAACGAGCTGAAGGACCGGCGGATCCGCGTGAATACGATCTCGCCGGGCTCGATCGACACCCCCGCGGTCGAAAGTGTCGTCGGAACGGAGGCGGGGGCGACGTTGAAGGCCGAACTCGCCAAGCGGGTTCCGATCGGCCGACTGGGTCTGCCCGAGGAGGTCGCGGCCGCAGTCGCCTTCCTCGCGTCCGCCGATAGCAGTTTCATCTATGGCGCCAATCTGGACATCGACGGCGGCGAGCACCAGTTCTAACTGTCGGTGGCGCAGGCGATTTCGCTGACATCACCTAGTCGTCGAGCGCGGGCGAGCTCGAATCACTGACGGCAGTCCCCGCCGACGGATGAGGTATTCCGCTATCACGATGTTGGGCAGCCAGCACAGAAAGGGCACCGGCGCATAGGCATTGGCCGCAGCCGTAGCTTCGTCGACACCGAACGGAAGCTGGACGACCATCAAGAGGATCAGCCACAGGCGCAACGTCGGCGCGGCATAGGTCAGGGCGAAGCTGCGAATCATCCACGCTTGGTGCTCGGCGAAGTCCCCGATGCGGGCACTTCGATAACCGCGGTACGTCGTCCAGATCCACAGCACCGCGAGAGTGCCGAAACCGAAGAATCCGACGAAGGCGGCGGAGCTAACCGCCGCCATCACCAAACCCGCCCCTCCGCCGACGAACACCGAGCCAACGTAGACGCGACCGATCCAGCGGTGCGCTCGCCGGGACCGCTGTCGGATCCGGCGGGAGAATTGAAAGCCGCCGACCAATAGCGCCAGGCCAGAGAAGGCGATGTGGACGTAGAACACGAACTGGATCGGCGCGGGGCGGTCGGCGTAGGTGCCGGCAAGACCGGTGCCGCGCTGGGCCAACGTCTCCAGGGTCTCGCCGACGTACTGGAGGGGGGAGTACACGGCGACCGCGAGTGAGGTCAGGAGCAGTACGAGCCAGGGCGCGGTGCGCAGCCGCCGCGGCGGACCGGCGGCGGGAGCGGGGGCGGTCGTAGTCATCTAGCGTCCTGTCCGCACGGGGTTTATGCGTGTAAGTAAACACACGTAAGTACACAACTGTCAACATCATTTTCGCCATCGAGGCGGCAGTAGGCTTACAGACGTTTACCTAGACGGAGAGGCGGTCCATGCCCGCACGGCAGCGCAACGCCCGAGGCGAGGGCGCAAAGTTGCGCGACGAGCTGGTCATGGCGGCTCGCCGGATCCTCGAGCGCACCGGCAACGAGGACGACGTCAGCCTGCGGGCCGTCGCCAGGGAAGTCGGGGTGTCGGCGCCGTCGATCTATGCCCACTTCGCTGACGGCAAGGCCATCGTCGATGCGGTGGTGGAGCAGACCTTCGAGCAGCTCTGCGCAATACTTCGCGAGGCTCGCGACGACGCGAGGCCGTCCGAGCGTCTCTTCGCAATCTGCATGGCCTACATCAACTTCGGGCTCCAGCAGCCCGAGCGGTACCTATCCATCTTCGAGCGCCGTCGGACGCTTGAGAGGACCAGACAACTCGCGGCAGAGGGGCCGATGTTCTTTTACGCCAACGGCGCCGAGGCCTTTGCGATTCTCACCGATGCGGTCGCCGAATCGGCCGGCAATTCCGGCAGGCCCGCGGAGCAGGACGCCGCACTGCTGTGGGCAGCCATGCACGGCTATGTCACCCTCCGAGCGAGCATGCCGAGATTTCCTTGGTTCGCCGACGAAGAACACATCTGCCGGGAATTGGTGAGCCGGTACGTCTGAATCGCCCCGCTAGCGCCGAACGGGTTCTCGATCCGCGCCCACATCGGCATCGGCGAGCGCCTTGGCGGGGAACCGCGCTCGATTCGCCCGGATCTCGTCCTGATGTTCGGCCGCCCACTCCGCCATTCCCAGCACGATGGATAACAGTGACGCACCAAGGGGAGTTAATTCGTATTCCACCCGCGGCGGGACTTCCGGGTAGGCGGTCCGCGTCACGATGCCGTCGCGCTGGAGTTCCTTCACCGTCACGGTGAGCATCCGCTGGGAGATACCGGGGATCCTCGCCAGTAACTCGGAGTAGCGAAGCGGTCCCGTAGCCAACGTGCCGATGATCAGGACGGTCCACTTGGCGCTGATCCGGCCGAGGATCTCGCGGATGAAGGGTCCGTCCTCACCCCATCGATCGCACGGAGCCGTGCCGGTGGCCGCCATTTCCTACCTCCATGGGCGCTACGAACGCCGAGATACCTTTTGTACGGCCAACATAACACACCTAGAGTGCTGCTACGCACTGAAAGTATGAGAGGAACAGAAGATGCCGATCCTGCTGTACGTCGAGTCGTCAGCCGCAGAAGGCGAATCCGTGTCCCGGGTGGTGGCGGACGTCGTCCGAGACGAATGGCGAGGCGACGTGGTTCGACGAAACCTGGCCGCCGATCCGATTCCGTTCATCACCGCTGAGCACATCGTCGCCCGGCGCACCGATCCGGCCGACCTCACAACGGAACTCGTGACGGCGACGGTGCTGCAGGATGCGCTGATCGAGGAGTTCCTCGCCGCAGACGCGTATCTGTTCGCCGTGCCGATGTACAACTGGTCGGTACCCGCGTCGTTCAAGGCGTGGATCGACCAGATCGTGGTTCTCCACCGGACCTTGGCGTTTCCTCCCCCCACCGCGGGGCGGCCCGCCGTCGTCGTCTCGGCCCGAGGCGGCGCCTACGGTCCGGGCACCCCCAACGACGGCAAGGACTTCGCCACGCCGTGGCTGCAGCTCATGCTGGGGGACACGCTGGGGCTGGATCTGCAGTTCATCACCCCCGAACAGGCGCTGGCGGCGACGATGCCTGCGCTGGCGACGCTCGTGCCTGCCTACGAGGAGTCACTCGGGACGGCCAAGGAGCAGGCCCGTATCCACGGGCGGGGCCTCAGCCAACGACTTGCCGCGTGAGTCGCGAGCGTCCGACGGTGGCCATCAACGGCGCAGTGGGACGACGGCCTCGAACGCCGCCGCCCTTCCGGCCGATTGCCACCGCAACCACCGCTCCCATCGCGCGAGGTTGACGTCTTGCCACCGTCGATCGACCCTGCCCGAGACCCGACGCGCGAGTTCGAGTGTCAGGATCAGAGGAGATCGCAGCAACAGCAACGTGATTCCCGGTAGTGGCGAGGGCAGCCGGTAGCGTCGGCGGTTCCACGGCAGCATGTACAGCCCGAGGTATCCCGCCTGCAAGCGGTAGTGGTACTCGGCGCGGACGCGTTCGAGACCTCTGAGCCCATGTCGAGGCGCAAACGCAGGGACGAAGGACTCGACCAGTTCGGCACCACTGTCGCCGCTGTCGTAGCTGCGTGCGGAGTCGGCCATGAACAGAATGCGCCAGGCGTCCGCGACGGTCTCGGGAAAATAGCCGGTGCACCGGACGCCGACGAGATGGCCGCAGTAGCGGTTGAAGTGCAGAACCGCGCGCATCTCGCCGGGTGACGTGAGATGCCCGAGCAGGAACAGGCCGAACGCGGGCGCGACGCTGCCACCGAGAAGGGTCAGCAGCATGGCGGACTGACTGATCGGCAGGCCCCAGCGCTCGGCATCCCATTCCGGGTGCGTCTTCACCCGATCGCGGACGCTGACGTGCATGACTCGCACGTGTAGAGAAATGTTGCGGCCCAACGACCCCGGCGTCAGGATCGCACCGGCGCGGCAGACTTCTATCCACCACCTCGAGGTCTCCAGGTAGCGGTGTAACGCCCGGTCGCCCGCGTAACCGCCGGACAGCGAAAGTGGCACGGCGAGCCAGCCTTCGGTGTAGGTGTCATTGGTGCCTGCGTTGCCGAGTGCGCCGAGCGCGTAGGCCCAGCGGCGCCAGACGGCGGCGCCCTCGTCGACGAGATCCGGGTCCAGCCAGTCGGGGCGCTGCTCGAACTCCTCGAGCAGCGACCGCAAGGAGTCGGGGACACCGGGGACACCGGCAATACCGTCTCGCTGAGCCGTCTCCAGGAGCTCACGGGCGCGCCGCGGGCCGAGCTCGCCGTGGTAGGTCTCGGCGACGAACCGCTCTGCGACGGGGTCGCCCTCGTTGAGCCCTGCGATGAAGGCCTGCTGGATCGCGGCGGACGGATAGAGGTCGAAGCCGGTGACACGCTTGACCAGATTCCGCAGTCGCGCGCGTCGCCCGTGCGGATTCGGCGAGCGGAAGGCGGTGGGCCCCGCAGGCGGTCGGGCGGTGGGTTCCGGCATCGCTCTGTCTTATCCCACTGCCCCCCGGTGCAGGAGTGATTGGCGCTCACCGCCTCGTGACACTAGTTTTTCTCGGGTGACGTCCTCAGCTGCCAGAGCAGTCGCACGATGGTTCCTCCCCCTCGTGACGGTCGGGGCCGTCGTCGGCCTGGTCAGCTCCGTCGAGTTGGTGCCGTCGGCACCCGCACCGGGGATACGTCTGGTCGCCGACGGCAACCCGCTGGCCGGGCTGCCCTTCTACGTCAACCCCAACTCGAAGGCCATGCGCGCTGCCAACAACGCAGGGAGCCCCGAGTTGACGGCCATCGCCAACACGCCGACGGCCTACTGGATGGATCACCTTTCGACTCCCGCCGTGGATGCGAAGTACATCGCCACGGCGCAGGCCGCAGGCACCATGCCGATCCTGGCGCTCTACGGGATCCCGCACCGCGACTGCGGGAGCTTCGCCGCGGGCGGGTTCGGGTCGGGTGACGCCTACCGAGGCTGGATCGACGGCGTCGCAGCGGCGATCGGCGGAGGGCCTGCGGCGATCATCCTCGAACCCGACGCGCTCGCGATGGCCGATTGTCTGTCGGGGGATCAGCGTCAGGAACGCTTCGACCTGATGAGCTACGCGGTGGA
Source organism: Mycobacterium sp. (assembly GCF_040509115.1). Taxonomy (GTDB): domain Bacteria; phylum Actinomycetota; class Actinomycetes; order Mycobacteriales; family Mycobacteriaceae; genus Mycobacterium. The sequence goes on from NZ_JBEVLO010000276.1 coordinate 48,196, forward strand.
CACGCTGACCCGCAATCCCGCCACCGCGCTGTACGTCGACGCAGGCCACTCACGCTGGGTGAGCGCCGACGACATGGCCGGCCGGCTGAATCAGGTCGGCGTTGCCAAGGCGCGGGGCTTCAGCCTCAACACCGCCAACTTCTTCACCACCGGAGAGGAGATCGGTTACGGCGATGCGATCTCCGGGATGACGGGTGGCAAGCCCTATGTCATCGACACCTCGCGCAACGGCGCCGGACCGGTCGAAGGCGATCCGCTGTACTGGTGCAACCCCAGCGGCCGCGCACTCGGCGCCGCGCCAACCACCGCGACCGGAAACGGAAACGTCGACGCCTTCCTGTGGGTGAAGCGTCCCGGCGAATCCGATGGCTCGTGCCGCGGGGGAGCCGGGGCAGGCACCTTCGTCAATCAGTTCGCCATCGACCTGGCTCGCAACGCCGGTCAGTAGGCCGCTCGCGCCTCAGGTCTCCGTGTCGGGAATCGTGGCGTCGTCGGCGAAGTCGGGATCGGGGCTTTCACCCCCGGGGCCGCTGACGGGTTCCGTCTCGTCTGACTCCGTGGTGGGGCGTTGGTCTGCTGGCTCGGTCATGTACTTCGACTACCCGCAGGCCCCCGAGTCAACCCCCGGCCCACCTCGATGACGGGAGAGGCACGCCTTCTCCCCACCCGCGCTGATGCGACGATGGACCGATGACCGCAACGCTCGTCGCCAAGAACGTGGCAGGCGGTTTCGCCCATCGCACCCTGTTCGAGGGCGTTGACCTGACGGTCGCACCCGGTGACGTCGTCGGTGTCGTCGGCGCCAACGGCGCAGGCAAGAGCACGCTCCTACGGATCTTGGCCGGAGATCTGGAACCGCTCGACGGTACGGTGAGCCTCGCGCCCGCCGACGCGTTCGTCGGATGGTTGCCGCAGGAGCCCGAGCGGGTCCTCGGCGAGACCGTCACGGCCTACGTCGCGCGCCGCACGGGCTGCGCCGCGGCGACGCAGGCGATGGAGTCGGCGGCCGAGGCCCTGGCGGACCCGCCACGGAGCACCGCAGACGTGGATCCGGCTGATGCCTACGCCGCGGCGCTGGATCACTGGCTCGCAACGGGCGCGGCGGACCTCGACGAGCGGTTGCCAGCCGTGCTGGCCGATCTCGGCCTTGACTTCGACGCCGAGCGGCCCGAGTCGATGCCGATGACCGCGCTGTCGGGCGGGCAGGCGGCGAGGGTGGGGTTGGCGGCCCTCGTGTTGTCGCGGTTCGACGTCGTCCTGCTCGACGAACCGACCAACGACCTGGACCTCGACGGGCTTGCTCGGCTGGAGCAGTTCGTCAACGAGCTTCGTGGTGGTGTGGTGCTGGTGAGCCACGACCGGGAGTTCCTCGCCCGCAGCGTGACTCGCGTCCTCGAACTCGACCTGGCACAGAACACCACCACGGTGTTCGGTGGCGGGTATGAGAGTTACTTGGAAGAGCGGGAGGTGGGTCGCAGGCACAAACGGGAACAGTACGAAGAGTTCGCCGACAAGAAGGCGGATCTGGTGGCCCGCGCCCGCACTCAACGCGAGTGGTCGAGCCAGGGCGTCCGCAACGCAATGCGCAAGGCGCCCGACAACGACAAGATCCGGCGCCGTGCGGCCACCGAGTCCAGCGAGAAGCAGGCGCAGAAGGTGCGTCAGATGGAAAGCCGGATTGCCCGCCTCGAGGAAGTCGACGAGCCCCGCAAGGAATGGGCACTCCAATTCACCATCGGCGCCGCGCCGCGATCGAGCTCGGTGGTGGCGACCCTCGACAACGCCGTTGTGCGGCAGGGGAACTTCGTTCTTGGCCCGGTGTCGTTACAAGTCGATGCCGGCGAGCGGATCGGCATCACCGGGCCCAATGGAGCGGGCAAGTCGACGTTGCTGCGGTTGCTCCTGGGCAGGCAGCAACCCGATGAGGGCCGCGCCACGCTCGGGCCCAACGTCGCGATCGGCGAGATCGACCAGGCGCGTGCGGTTTTCACGGGTTCAGGGCGCCTCGTCGATCGTTTCGAGCAACGGGTGCCGTCGTGGACGACGGCCGACGTGCGAACGCTCCTTGCGAAGTTCGGGCTTCGCGCCGACCACGTGGAACGCCCGGTCGGCGCCCTCTCACCTGGCGAGCGCACCCGCGCCGGCCTGGCGCTGTTGCAGGCGATCGGCACGAACGTGCTGGTGCTCGACGAGCCGACGAACCACCTGGACCTGCCAGCGATCGAGCAGCTCGAACAGGCGCTCGAGAGCTACGACGGTGCGCTGCTTCTTGTCACGCACGATCGCAGGATGTTGCAGAACGTTCGGGTGGACCACTCTTGGGTGGTCGGCGGCGGGCGAGTCGCCGAGTCGTAGGCCCGGATGTCCGACGAGTCTGAATTTTCCAGCGTCTGAATGTCTCCAGCGTCTGCGCGCTCGACGTCGTCACTGGGCCGCCCGGGCCTCCGCGAAAGTCGTTGCCAGGGGCAGGAAGACGTCATCGACGATCTCGACGATGGTCGCCGGTGGTACGGCCGTCATCGTCATGAAGAGCTCGTGCCGGACCAGGTCGGTGGGCAGCGAGACGATTCGGGCGGGTAGCGGTGTCGGGCCGATCTCACCGCGCGCGACGGCCCGTCCGACGATCGTTTCCATCACCGAGGGACCGTCGGGTAGGAACAGGGTGCGGAGTTTCGCTGGTGACCCGCCGTCTTCGTCGAAGTATGCGCCGAGGCGGGCGGTGAACAACCCGATGATCTTGGATCGCCGGTCGTTGAACTCGGTCAGAACGGCGAGGACGTCGTCGCGCAGGCTTCCGGTGTCCGGCGTCGCGATGGCGTCGACCTCACCACGGTGGCGGAGCGTCGCTACGAGCAGGTCCGTCCGCGACGGCCAGCGCCGGTACAGCACCGAACGGGCCGCCGAGGACCTGGTCGCCACCGCGTCGATCGTGAAGCGGTCGTAGCCGGCCTCGAGGAGTTGGTCCCACGCCGCGTCGAGGATTGCGTTCTCCAGCGCCGCACCGCGACGTCGAGATCCCGATCCCAAGTTAGAGGACACTTGTGTAGCTTATCGCAGGGTGTTAGCGTCGCACCAATAAGCAACACCGCTGTATCTAATCTTGGGAGGCAACCGTCGTGACCGCCCGCACCGCCCTGATCTCCGGCGCCAGCATCGCCGGCCCCGTACTCGCCTTCTGGCTATCGGAGGCCGGGTGGGACGTCACGGTCGTCGAGCGGGCAGGTCGCCTGCGGACGAGTGGCTACCCCATCGACATCAGGGGGACGGCGGTCGAGGTCGTCCGGAGGATGGGACTGCACGACGAGATCGTTGCGGCGCGCCATCGCCACGTTCCCGTCCAGCTGCTCGCGCCCAGCGGGCGACGATTGTCCACCGTGAGATTCGGAGATCTGCTGAGCGACACCGGCTCCGGCGACGTCGAACTCACGCGTGGTGCGCTTGGCGACATCTTGTACCGGGCCACCGGCAACCGGATCGCGTACGTATTCGGGGACTCGATCACCGGCATGACGCAAACCGACTCGAGCGTGGCCGTCACGTTCGTCGACCATCCGCCCCAGTCGTTCGACGTGGTCATCGGCGCCGACGGGATTCACTCGAACGTTCGAGCGCTGGCCTTCGGTGACGAAGACCAGTTCATCCGCCACCTTGGCCCGTACGCGGCGATCTGGGATCTGCCCCCCGACCGGTTTCCCCCTGGCTCCGGCTACATGTACTCGCACCCGGGCCGTACCGTCGTCGTCGAGCACCCCGAGGGTGGCGGACCCGCCCGAGCATTCCTGGCGTTCGTCCACCAGGCCCCGGGGTCGGTGAACACGCGCGACGTCGACCAAATCCTCGAGGCGCTCCGCGTCGGCTTCAGTCAAGACCGTTGGCGCACAGCCGAGATCATCGAGACCCTTCCACTCGCCGAGGACGTCTACTTCGACACCGTGAGCCAGATCCGAATGGAGCGGTGGAGCGAGGGTCGTATCGCACTCGTCGGTGACGCCGCCTATGCACCGGCGTTCCTGTCGGGTCAGGGCACCAGCATCGCGATCGCCGGTGCCTACGTCCTGGCCAGCGAACTCGCGCGGTGCGAGCAACCGCGGCAGGCCTTCGCCGCCTATGGGAACCGGTTGCGGGAGTATGTCACCCAGAATCAGGACCTGGCGTTGCGCACCGACTCGACCGTGATCTCGCGGACTCGCGGGCAGTTGTGGCGCCGCAACGCGAAGTTGTCATTGGTGCCGTGGCTGCAGCGGCTCGGACTGGGCCCCCTGCTGCTGTCCAACGTCCGCGATGCCGCGACCGGACTGTCCCTGGCAGGCCACGACCTTCGCCGAAGCAACTCCCTCGCGTGAGCGCGGGGGCGCCGCGCACGCCCGTGTGTTCGGATCCTCGAGATAGCGCAGTGCGTGACTGATTCGCAGGGAGTAGAAGTGCGCGAGCTTGGCCGGTCCGGTCGAGTCGGTCCGTTCGTAGGCCTTGCGTGCAGTGCCCGGGTCCAGTGCGAGCGCGAACTGGTCGTACCAACTGAACTCGAAGCGGGCCCGTGACAGTGCGTCGTCACGCGCCTGAGCCTGAGGGTGCCCCTTGGCGAGATCCGCAGCGTGAGCGGCGATCCTGTGCGCAATGACGGCGTCCTTGACTTCGGCGCGATCGGGCGCCGCCAGATGCTCCTTCGGTGTGACACAGCTCAGCAGTGCCGCGCCGGATTGGGCGACGACGGCTGCCCCGATCGCCGACGTGATGTGGTCGTAGCCCGGCGCGATGTCGGTGGTGAGCGGGCCGAGGGCGTGGAGCGGAGCGCTCTGACACAGCTGCTCCTGCAGGCGCATGGTCTCGGCGATCTTGTGCATCGGCATGTGTCCGGCACCCTCGACCATCACCTGCACGCCATGGACTTTCGCGATCTTCGCGAGGTCACCGAGGGTGCGTAGTTCGGCGAACTGCGCAGCGTCGTTGGCGTCGGCGATCGATCCCGGCTGCAGGCCCGCCCCCAACGACAGGGTCACGTCGTACCGCGCCAGGATGCCGCAGAGTTCGTCGAAGTTCGTGTAGAGGAAGGATTCGGTTCGACGGCTGAGGCACCACGCCGCCATGATGGCACCGCCACGGCTGACGATGCCTGCGACCCGGCCCGCCGTGAGCGGCACGTGGTCCAATCGGACGCCGGCGTGCACGGTCATGTAGTCGACGCCCTGCTCGGCTTGCTCGATAACGGTGTCGCGGTAGGTCTCCCAGGTCAACGCGGCGGGATCGCCGTGGACCTTCTCCATGGCCTGGTGCAGCGGCACCGTGCCGACCGGGACCGGCGAATTGCGCAGGATCCGTTCCGTGGTCAGGTCGGGACGGCATCCGGCGGAGAGATCCGTGACGGCGTCGGCACCCCACCGGATGGCCCACATCATTTCGTCGAGCTCGCTGCGCGCCGAGTTGCCGATGTTGGCGTTGACCTTCACGCGGAACGCCCTGCCGATGATCATCGGCTCGCTCTCGGGGTGACGATGGTTCACTGGAATCACCGCACGACCTGCGGCGACCTCGTCGCGTACGAGCTTGGGCCGCAGTCCCTCCCTGGCAGCCACGAAGGCCATCTCGGCGGTGACGATGCCTGCGCGCGCCCGCTGTAGTTGGGTGCCGCGATCACCGATCACCCCAGGCCGCGGCGGCAACCCCACCGCTACGTCGATGACCGCTCCGGCATCGGTATAGGGTCCCGAGGTGTCGTAGAGGTCCAGATACCTTCCGTCGGAAAGGTTTACGCGTCGGAACGGTACCCGGCCCCCTGGCACGTCGACGAGATCGCGATAGCCCTTCGTGCTGCCGGCGAAGGGTCCGTCGAACCGCTGTGCGGGCTTGGTCACAGGGCCTTGAGTTCCTCGATGACCTGGCCGACGGACTTCTTGGCGTCACCGAAGAGCATGGAGGTGTGGCCGAGGAAGAACAACGGATTCTCGATGCCGGCGTACCCGGAGGACATCGAGCGCTTGAGCACGATGACCGAACGGGATTCATCGACGTTGAGGATCGGCATGCCGTGGATGGGTGAGCTCGGGTCATTGCGCGCCGCCGGGTTGGTGACGTCGTTGGCACCGATGACGAGAGTGACGTCGGTACGGCCGAACTCGCCGTTGACGTCGTCCATCTCCCGCATCGCCTCGTACTCGACGTCGGCCTCGGCCAGAAGGACGTTCATGTGCCCGGGCATCCGGCCCGCCACCGGGTGAATCGCGTACTTCACCTCGACGCCCTTGGACTGCAGGATCGAGGCCATGTCCTTGACGGCGTGCTGGGCCTGCGCGACGGCCAGGCCGTAGCCGGGCACCACGATGACCTGGTTGGCGTAGGCCATCTGGATCGCGGCGTCGGCCGCCGAGGTCGCCTTGGCGGTGCCCCGGTCGCCCGCTGTGGCAGCGGCGGCCTCGCCGCCCGCTCCAAACGAGCCGAACACGATGGCCGGGATGGACCGGTTCATCGCCACGGCCATCAGGTTGGTCAGGATCGAGCCGGACGCACCGACGATCATGCCCGCCACGATCATGGCAGTGTTGTTCAGCGCCAGACCTGCGGCGGCAGCGGACAATCCGGTGAGCGCGTTGAGCAAGGAGATGACCACCGGCATGTCGGCGCCGCCGATCGGGAATACCACGAACAGGCCCATGACCCCGGCCAGCACCAGAATCACCACGATCGCCCAGTCCGGGCTGCCGGTGTTCAGGCCGAGGTAGACCGCCGCGGCCACCGCGCCAACCAACAGCACCACGTTGGAGGCCTGAAACAGCTTGGCGCAGCGGATGAGTGACTTCTCGACGTTCTTCGGGATCGACTCCTGCAGTTTCAGGAACGCCACCAGGGAACCCCAGAACGACACCGAGCCGATGATCGCCGCGAACAGGGACCCGACGATCAACGCGACCGACGGCGACTCTGCGACGTGGCTGAACCCATCGGTGTCGATGAACTCCGCCCACGCGATCAATGCGACCGTGCCACCGCCCACGCCGTTGAACAGCGCGACCAGCTGCGGCATCGCCGTCATCTTGGTCTTCTTGGCTGGCGGCACACCGAGGATCACGCCGATCACGAGGCCGGCCACGATCAGTATCCAGTTGATCGAGGCCGTGTCCCGCACCTTGATCAACGTCGCCAGCACCGCCAGAGCCATCCCCGCCGCGGCGACGAGGTTGCCGCGCACGGCGGTCTTGGGTCCGGTCAACCCCGACAGGCCGAGGATGAACAGCCCGAAGGCGACGACGTACAGGCCGTCGACGAGATAGCTCACTTGTCCGCCTCGATCGCCGCGACGGCGTCGGACTTGCGGCCCTTGAACATGCCGAGCATCCGGTCGGTGACCAGGAAGCCGCCGATCACGTTGAGGGTCCCGAAGATCAACGCGACGAACGCGATGATCCGTATCCCCCACGATGCGTCGGAGGGCAGTTCACCCAGCACGATCAGGGCACCGAGCACCACGATGCCGTGGATCGCGTTGGTGCCCGACATGAGCGGGGTGTGCAGGGTGTTGGGCACCTTGGAGATCACGGCGAACCCGACGAACCCGGCCAGCACCAGGATCGCGAGATTGGCCAACAGGTGGTCGTACATCAGGAAGCGTCCTTCTTGTCGCGGGTGATGCACGCTGCCGCGACGACCTCGTCGTCGAAGTCCGGTGCCAGCGCCCCTTCGGTGATCAACAGATCCAGCAGCGAGGTCAGGTTCTTGGAGTACAACTCGCTGGCGTGCTCGGGCATGGTCGCAGGCAGATTCAACGGCGAGGCGATCGTCACCCCGTGGCGGACGACGGTCTCACCCGGCACGGTGAGCTCGCAGTTGCCGCCCGTCTCCCCGGCCAGGTCGACCACCACGCTGCCCGGCTTCATGCCCTCCACCGCGGTGGCCGTGACCAGCCGCGGTGCCGGACGTCCTGGCACCAACGCGGTGGTGATGACCACGTCGAACTTGGTGATCGCCTGCTCCAGCGCGATCTGCTGCTGGGCGCGCTCCTGCGCCGTCAGCTCACGGGCGTACCCGCCCTCACCGGCCGCGTCGATCCCGAGATCCAACCACTGCGCGCCCACCGAGCGGACCTGGTCGGCCACCTCCGGGCGCACGTCGTATCCGGTGGTCTTGGCGCCGAGACGCTTGGCGGTGGCCAACGCCTGCAGCCCCGCAACGCCGACGCCGAGGATCAGGGCACTGGTGGGTTTGACCGTGCCCGCCGCGGTGGTCAACATGGGGAAGAACCGCGTCGACAACGACGCCGCCAGCACAACGGCCTTGTACCCCGCGACGTTGGCCTGCGAGGACAACGCATCCATCGCCTGTGCACGCGAGATCCGCGGAATCGACTCGACGGCGTATGCGGTGACGTCGGCGAGGCGTAGGCGCTCGGCCAGTTCGGGCTGGGTTCGCGGCGCCAGGAATCCGATCAGCGTCGAACCGGGCTTCAACTGGCTCACTTCGTCGAACGTCGGTGGATTGACCTTCACCACCACGTCGGCGGGCCAGGGATCGCCGATGACCGCTCCGGCCCGCACGTAGACGTCGTCGTCGATCAGGGCGCCGACCCCGGCGCCGCTCTCCACGACCACTTCGAGGCCAGTCGCGCAGAGTCGCTCTACCACCTTGGGCACCAACGCAACTCGGCGTTCGCCCACCGCGGATTCCCTCGGCACTCCGATCAACGTCATGTTTCCCTCCTGGCTGCGGCGGGGCGGAACGCTCGAGGCGGTGCACGTCCTGAGGCCACCAACGGCTCTGACGAGTCCGGCAAGAAAGAGGCTAGATCAATTGCATATTGTATGCAAGCATTGGGCATCGAAGGGACTTCGCCAGGACGGCGAGGCACCGTTGGAGCACATCGGTGCATACACCATACGATCTGAGGAGAGCCCGTGAAGATTGCAGTCGTCGGCGCCGGAGCGATCGGTGCGTACTGGGGTGCCGCATTGCAACGCGGAGGTGCGGACGTGCATCTCATCGCCCGCAACGCGCACCTACATGCCATGCGGCAGAACGGCGTTCGCGTACTCAGTGAGCGCGGCGACTTCGTGGCCTACCCGAATGCCACCGACGACCCGGCCGAGATCGGCCCGGTCGACTACGTCTTCCTCGGGCTCAAGGCGCACAGCTACCCGACCTGCGGCCCCCTGGTCAACCCGCTGCTCGGTGCGCACACCGCAGTCCTGGCCGCACAGAACGGCATCCCGTGGTGGTACTTCCACGAGCTGGAAGGTCCCTACCGCGGTCGTCGCGTCGAGGCCGTCGATCCAGGGGGCGCCACCACCGCGGTCCTGTCCCCCGAGCGGGCCATCGGATGTGTGGTCTATCCCGCGACCACCATCGAGGCGCCCGGCGTGATCAGGCACCTGGAGGGCACCCGGTTCTCGATCGGCGAGCCGTCCGGGGAGATCTCCGAGCGCTGTATCGCGTTGAGCGAGGCCATGATCGCCGGTGGGCTCAAGGCCCCCGTCGAGGCCGATCTGCGCAACGACATTTGGATCAAGCTCATGGGCAACGTCGCGTTCAACCCGCTGAGCGCACTGACCAGAGCCACGATGGTGGAGATCTGCCAGAACCCCAGCACCAGGCAGGTGGTCGTCCAGTTGATGGAGGAGACGCTCGACATCGCCGCGAGGGTCGGTGCCACTCCGGACATCGCCATCGAGAAGCGACTCCGCGGCGCGGAGAACGTGGGACACCACAAGACCTCGATGCTGCAGGACCTCGAAGCGGGCAAGCAGCTCGAACTCGACGCCATCGTGACTGCCGTCGTCGAGATGGCCGACCTGACCGGCGCCGCGGCCCCCACGCTGCGCACCATCCACGCCGCCACCGATCTCCTCGCGCGCACCCATGCGCCCGTCGAAGCGGTGGTCGATCGCACCACTGAGCGGGCAGTCCAGCCCGCTCTGCAATGAGGGAGAAGCAACATGGCTAACCGCCGCGCGAAGATCGTCTGCACGTTGGGCCCGGCCACCAGCACCGCACCGGTGCTGGCCGAGCTCATCGAGGCCGGAATGGATGTGGCCCGACTGAACTTCAGCCACAGCACCAGGGCGGAGCACTCGGCCCTGTACGGAATGATCCGCCAGATGGCTGCCGAACGCGACCGCGTCGTCGGCGTCCTTGCCGACCTCCAGGGACCGAAGATCCGGCTCGGCTGCTTCGCCGACGGGCCGGTGCTGTGGGCGACCGGGGAGCGGATCGTCATCACCACGGCCGCCTGCCCAGGTGATCACGACCGGGTCTCCACGACCTACGAGGGGCTGTCCGACGACGTGCGTCCCGGTGACCGACTGCTCGTCGACGACGGCAAGATCGATCTTCGGGTACTGGAGGTCAGCGGTACGGACATCTACTGCGAGGTACTCGACGGTGGTCCGGTCAGCGACCACAAGGGCATCTCGTTGCCAGGAGTCGCCGTCAGCGTCCCGCCGTTGTCGGAGAAGGACGTCGAGGACCTGAAGTTCGCGCTCGAGCTGGGCGCCGACATGGTCGCGATGTCCTTCGTGCGCGCGCCTGAGGAGATCAAGCTCGCGCACGCCATCATGGACGAGGTCGGTAGACGGGTCCCGGTGATCGCCAAACTCGAAAAGCCCGAGGCGGTTTCGGATCTACCCGGCATCGTCGAGGCGTTCGATGGGCTGATGGTCGCCCGCGGCGACCTCGGGGTGGAGATGCCGCTGGAGCAGATCCCGCTGGTGCAGCGCCGGGCCATTGCGCTGTGCCGTCAGGCGGCCAAGCCGGTCATCGTGGCCACCCAGATGCTCGACTCGATGATCTCGGATCGCCGCCCTACCCGGGCCGAGGTCTCCGACGTGGCCAATGCCGTGTTCGACGGAGCCGATGCGGTGATGCTCTCCGCCGAGACGAGCGTCGGGGCCCATCCCGCCCATACCGTCGCCACGATGGGCCGCATCGTGGAAGCCGCCGAAAGTGGGATCGGCCGCGTGCAGGCCCCCGAGTTGGCCGCCGAGGAGTGCGGGGACGCGGCGTTCGGCGACGCCATCGCCGCCGCGGCCTGCGAGGTGGGGCGCCGGCTCGGTGCGGCGGCGCTGTGCTGCTTCACCAGGACCGGTGTCACGGCGCTACGCCTGGCCCGGCAGCGATCGCCGCTTCCGCTGCTCGCGTTCACGCACGACGACGAGGTGCGGGCGCGACTGGCGTTCTCCTGGGGTATCGAGTCCGCCGTGTTGGCCCCCGCCGTGGCCGCCGAGTCCATGCCGGGCGACGTGAGTCGCGCGCTGGTGGCCATGGGCGCCTGCCATCCGGGTGACGTCGTCGTGGTGGTGTCCGGCAGTCGTAGCGGGGTGCCCGGCTACACCGACTCGGTGCGGGTGCTGAGAATCGAGTGAGCTAAGAATCGAAACGCGTTGTCGTGCGGGGCTGCTCAGGGTAGCCCTGCACGGACATCGACGGGCCGGACTCGGCGCGGGTCTCTTGCTCGGCGAGCTTCCTCCGCAGCGTCCTCTCAGCCTCTTCCAGGGTGGAGATCTTGGCGCGCAGCGCTCTCTCGGCCTCGCGGCGCTCGGTTACTTCACGCATGATCGCCGAGATCCCGACGATGACGCCTGCCTCGTCGCGCAGCAGCGCCACGCTGAACTCGATCGAGAGCCGGTGTCCATCCTGGTGGCTGGCAGGAACGCTCAGCAGGGTGTCGCCGTACTTGGTGATGCCGGTGGCCATCGTCTGCTGATAGCCCTTCCAGTGCCGTTCGCGGAGCTTGTCGGGGATGATCAGGTCCAGGCTCTGCCCCACCGCGTCGGCAGCCGGGTAGCCGAAGATGCGAGTGGCCCCCTCGTTCCACAACCGGATGGTGCCGCCGGCATCGGTGACGACGATGGCCTCCGCCGATTCCGCGACGACCGCCTGTGCGAGCCAGTCCTGGCTGATGGTGCTGCTCCCGACCACGCTGCTCTCGACCATGCTGCCCTCTCCCTCGTCGGATGATTGCGTTCAGCCAGAGGATAACGCATACTGCATACAACATTGCAAAGATGAGCCGCAGAGGCCGAGAGGAGTGCCCGTGCTGTTGCGCCAGCTGGAGTACTTCGTCGCGGTGGCCAGGGAACGGCACTTCGCCAGGGCCGCGGACGCCTGCTACGTATCCCAGCCGGCGCTGTCCACGGCGATCGCCAAGCTGGAGCGCGAGCTCGACGTCACCCTGATCCATCGCGGGCAGAACTTCGAGGGCCTGACCCTGGAGGGCGAGCGGCTCGTCGTCTGGGCCAAGCGCCTCCTCGCCGAGCACGACGGTCTCAAGGCCGAGGCAGCCGCGATGCGCACCGGAATCTCCGGAACGTTGCGCCTGGGCACCGGGCCCACCGTCTCCACGACGACGGCCGTGCCGGTGGCCACGTTCTGCGGCCTGCATCCGATGGCCAAGGTGACCATCTGCTCGCGGTTGTCGTCCACCGAGTTGCTGCGCCAGCTCCGCGATTTCGAGCTCGACGCCGCCATCGCCCACTTCGGCCCCGATGATCGGGCCGGCCTCGAGGTGGTGCCGCTCTACCGGGAGCGGTACGTGCTGTTGGTCTCCGGTGATCAGCTCGCGTCGGGCGCGCGCAGCATCACCTGGGCCGAAGCCGCTCAGCTTCCACTCGCTCTGCTGATGCCGCACATGCGATTCCGCCAATTCATCGACAAGGCATTCGCGGCCAACGGCGTCGTTGCTCTCCCACAGGTGGAGACCGATTCGGTCGCGTCGCTCTACTCGCACGTGGCCACCGGCGCCTGGGCGAGCGTGGTACCGCACACCTGGTTGCGCGCGATTCCCGCGATGGGAGGTGCCAGGGCAGTCCGCCTCGTCGAGCCGGAGACCACCGCCCAGATCTCGATCGCCATCCACGCAGGATCGTCCTCGGTGGCCGCCAGAGCATTCGTGAACGTGGCGGCAGGAGCACAGCTGGACGACGCGTTCGACCTGGAGCGCAGGGACTTCGTCGCCGACCTCGGCAGGCACTGAAACCGTTCTGGACCATCGGGGAGCACGCCGCAGGCCGTGATAACCGACGTTTATCGGCCGGTAGACGACAGGTCTTGGACGGGCCGCCCGACGCGGTGAAAGGTCTTGAGGTGTAACGGAAACAACCACAGGCAGGAAGGCCAACACCATGACCGTCGCTCCCATGCGAGACACGGAGGCAGGGAGTGCCGACGAGCCACGTGCTCTCACCGACGGGATCCATCTGGTCGTCGACGCACTGAAGCTCAACGACGTACAGAACATCTACGGCGTCGTCGGCATCCCGATCACCGATCTCGCGCGGCTGGCTCAGGCCTCGGGCCTGCGCTACATCGGATTCCGGCACGAGAGCGACGCGGGCCACGCTGCCGCTGCCGCAGGCTTCCTCACACAGAAGCCGGGCATCTGTCTGACCGTGTCGGCCCCCGGCTTCCTCAACGGGCTCGTTGCGCTGGCCAACGCGACCACCAACTGCTTTCCGATGGTCCAGATCTCGGGCTCCAGTGAGCGCCACCTGGTCGACCTTCAGCGGGGCGATTACGAGGAGATGGACCAACTCGCCGCCGCCCGGATGTTCGCCAAGGCGGCCTACCGGGTGTCGCGCGCCGAGGACATCGGTCGCGGCGTGGCGAGGGCGATCCGCACTGCGGCGTCCGGTCGTCCGGGCGGGGTCTACCTCGACATTCCCGCAGCGGTCCTCGGGGAAGTGCTCGACGCCGAAGAGGCATCGAAAACTCTTTGGGAGGTCGTGAATCCGGCACCCAAGCAGCTACCGGAGATCGCGGCCATCGACTCGGCCATCGAGTTACTCGCTGGTGCCGAGCGCCCGCTGATCGTGCTCGGCAAGGGCGCCGCCTACGCGCAGGCCGACGCCACCATCCGCGAGTTCGTCGAAACCACCGGCATGCCCTACGTGCCGATGTCGATGGCCAAGGGGCTGCTGCCCGACAACCATCCGCAGTCCGCAGCCACCGCCCGCTCACTGGCGCTCAAGCGCGCCGACGTCGTGATGCTCGTCGGTGCCCGGCTGAACTGGCTGCTCGGCTTCGGTGATGCGCCGCAATGGAATCCGAATGCAAAGTTCATTCAGGTCGACATCTCGGCCACGGAGATGGACAGCAACCAGCCCATCGCCGCCCCGCTGGTCGGCGACATCAGCTCGGTGATGGAGACCCTCGTCGAACGAAGCAAACCCGGCCAGATCAGTGTGGCGCCACAGTGGCGTGAGGAGATCTCGGCCAAGTCGGCGCAGAACGTGGCCAAGATGGCAGGCCGCCTGGAAGCCGCACTCACCGCGCATCCGATGAAGTTCCTCGGCGCGCTGCAGGCCATCCGCGACGTCCTGGCCGACAACCCTCAGGTATACGTGGTCAACGAGGGTGCGAATGCACTTGACCTGGCCCGCAACACGATTCCCATGCAGGTGCCGAGGCACCGGCTGGACAGCGGTACCTGGGGTGTGATGGGCATCGGCATGGGCTATGCCATCGCCGCGGCGGTGGAGAGCGGCGATCCCGTCGTCGCGATCGAGGGTGACAGCGCCTTCGGATTCAGCGGTATGGAGCTCGAGGCCATCTGCCGCTACAACCTGCCGATCGTCACCGTGATCCTGAACAACAGCGGCGTCTACCGGGGTGACGACACCTCGGCGACGACCGACCCGGCACCGACGGCGCTGCGGGCCCGCCACGAGTACATGATCAAGGCGTTCGGCGGCAAGGGATATCAGGCCACCACGCCCGAGGAGGTGGCGGCCGCGCTCCGCGAGGCGCTCGCCTCCGGCCGCCCCGCACTCATCGACTGTGTCATCGATCCCTCCGACGGCACCGAGAGCGGCAACATCGCCCACCTGAACCCCAAGGGCATCTCTGGCAAGTGATGCGCGGGTGACCACGACCGCACCACCCACGACCGCACCACCCACGACAAGCACGTAACCGAGGCACCAACAATGAAAGGAACTGTCTCATGACTGAATTGCCACTCGCCGGGATCAAGGTGATCGACTTCACCGGCGTCCAGGCGGGCCCGGCCTGCACCCAGATGCTGGCTTGGTTCGGAGCAGACGTACTCAAGGTCGAGCGCCCCGCCGGGGGTGACGTCACGCGAAACCAGCTGCGCGACATCCCCGACGTGGACGCCCTGTACTTCACGATGCTCAACAGCAACAAGCGCTCGTTGGCGATCAACACCAAGGCGCCCGAGGGTCTTGAGGTGATGGAGAAGCTGATCCGCGAGGCCGACGTGCTGGTGGAGAACTTCGCCCCCGGCGCGATGGACCGCATGGGGATGTCGTGGGAAACGTTGCAGAAGTGGAATCCGAAGCTGATCTTCGGCTCGGTGAAGGGCTTCAACGACGACTCGACGTGGAACGACCTGAAGGTCTACGAGAACGTCGCCCAGTGCGCGGGCGGCGCAGCGTCGACCACCGGCTTCTGGGACGGCCCACCGACGGTCAGCGGTGCCGCCCTCGGGGACAGCAACACCGGCATGCACCTGCTGATCGGCATCCTGACCGCATTGATCGCCAGGGACAAGACCGGTAAGGGACAAAAGGTGTCGGCCTCGATGCAGGACTCGGTGCTCAACCTGTGCCGCGTCAAACTGCGCGACCAGCAGCGCCTGGAGGCGATTGGTTACCTGGAGGAGTACCCGCAGTACCCGAACGGCGAGTTCAGCGACGCGGTCCCGCGCGGTGGCAACGCGGGTGGCGGTGGCCAGCCGGGATGGGTGCTCAAGTGCAAGGGTTGGGAGACCGATCCCAATGCCTACATCTACTTCACCATTCAGGAGCAGAACTGGGCCCGCACGGCCGAGGTCATCGGCAGGCCGGAATGGGCCGAGGATCCGGCGTACAACACCGCGCGTGCCCGCCAGGACAAGATCTTCGACATCTTCGCCGAGATCGAGAAGTGGCTGGCCGACAAGACCAAGTACGAGGCGGTCGACGTGCTGCGCACGTTCGAGGTGCCCTGCGCGCCAGTGCTGAGCATGAAGGAGATCGCCGTCGACCCGTCGCTGCGCAAGTCCGGCAGCGTCGTCGAGGTCGATCAGAAGGGCCGCGGCTCGTTCCTGACGGTCGGCAGCCCGATCAAGTTCTCGGCGTTCAAGCCCGAGATCAAGGGCGCGCCGCTGCTCGGTGAGCACACCGACGAGGTCCTCGCCGGGCTGGGCTACGACGCCGACACCATCGAGTCGCTGCACCGCAACAAGGTCGTCGTTTAAAAGTGCACGTCTAACGACGCAGAGCACCGCCCCGGGTGACCCACCCGACCCGGGGCGGTGCTCTACCCATTTCGAGTTCGCCTGGAGGCAACGCATGAGTTCCATGACCACGGGGTCGGCGGACGTGGCGGTTCTGGTCCGCGGAATCGTCGCCGACCACCGCACGCACCGCGGGAAGCTGCTCCCCATCCTGCACGCGGTGCAGGAGGCGTTGGGATGTGTTCCCGCCGAGGCCATTCCCGTGCTCGCAGACGAACTCAACCTCTCACGTGCCGACGTCCACGGGGTCGTCAGCTTCTACCATGACTTCCGCGCCGAACCGGCGGGGCGTGCCACCGTCCGGGTGTGCCGGGCGGAGGCGTGTCAGTCGGTCGGTGCGGGCCGGCTGGTCACGCACCTGCGTGATCGACACGGCGTGGGGCTCGGGGAGACCAGCAGGGACGGCTCGTTGACCGTCGAGCAGGTCTTCTGTCTCGGCAACTGCGCGCTGGGGCCCGCGGCACAGGTGAACGGCCGACTGTACGGCCGACTCGACGAGGCCCGCCTCTCGGCACTTCTCGACTCGGCGGTGTCGCGATGACCACATCGCCGCCGGTGACCATCTACGTGCCAAGGGACTCCGCGGCGACCTCGGTCGGTGCGGACGAGGTGGCCGTCGCGCTGGAACGTGCGGCAGCTCGGAACGATCAGCCAATTGAGCTGATTCGCAACGGTTCTCGAGGCATGCTGTGGTTGGAACCGTTGGTCGAGGTGGTGACGCCGAGCGGCCGGGTTGGCTACGGACCCGTCAGCCCGGAAGAGGTCGACGACCTCGTCGCCGCCGGGATGTTCGACGCCGGGGACCACCCCCTGCGGGTCGGTGTGGTCGACGAGCTGCCCTGGCTGGCGACGCAGAAGAGGGTCACGTTCGCCAGGGTCGGCATCACCGATCCGTTGTCAGCCGAGGACTACCTCGCTCACGGCGGCCTCGCAGGATTGCGCAGGGCCCTGCAGATGTCGCAGGCCGACGTGGTCGCCGAAGTCACGGACTCCGGATTGCGCGGCCGCGGTGGCGCTGGCTTCCCCGCGGGCATCAAGTGGAAGACCGTCCTGGACTGTGTCGACGAACTGAAGTTCGTGTGCTGCAACGCCGATGAAGGCGACAGCGGAACCTTCGCCGACCGGATGGTGATGGAGGGCGACCCGTTCATGCTCATCGAGGGCATGGCGATCGCGGCCTACGCGGTGGGCGCACGCGAGGGCTACGTCTACATCCGTTCGGAGTATCCCGATGCGGTGGCGACGATGCGCGCCGCCATCGACGTCGCGCGCGGCCGTGGGTGGCTCGGCGACGACGTCCTCGGCTCTGGCACGCGCTTCGACCTGCACGTCAGGGTGGGCGGTGGCGCCTACATCTGCGGCGAGGAGACCTCCATGCTGGAAAGCCTCGAGGGCAAGCGCGGCATGGTCCGGGCCAAGCCGCCGATACCCGCCATCCACGGGTTGTTCGGCAAGCCGACGGTGGTCAACAACGTACTGACGCTGGCCAGCGTGCCGACGATCCTGGCCAACGGCGCCAAGGCGTACCAGGAACTCGGCGTCGAACGGTCGCGGGGCACCCAACTGTTTCAGCTTGGCGGGAACATCCGGCACGGCGGCATCGTGGAGTTGGCCTTCGGCGTGACACTGGGCGAACTCGTCGACGGCTACGGCGGCGGAACACATTCCGGTCGGCCGGTGCGCGCCGTTCAGGTCGGCGGCCCGCTCGGTGCCTATCTGCCGAGAGCCGACTTCGGCCTGTCGATGGACTACGAGGCCTTCGCGGCGGCCGGTGCGATGGTCGGTCACGGCGGCATCGTGGTGTTCGACGACACCGTCGACATGGCGGCTCAAGCCAGGTTCGCCATGGAGTTCTGCGCTGCCGAGTCGTGCGGTAAGTGCACGCCGTGCCGGGTCGGATCCATACGCGGCGTTGAGGTGATCGACCGAATCACCGCCGGTGAGCACCGCGACGAGAACCTCGCCCTGCTCGAGGACCTCTGCGACGTCATGACCGAGGGCTCGCTCTGTGCGATGGGCGGGCTCACCCCGATGCCGGTCCGCAGCGCGCTCACGCACTTTCCCGACGACTTCGTCGCCCGCGCAGAAGCCCAGCCCAGCGCAAGAACGGAGGGCACGCGATGAGCCTGCTCAAGGAACCCGACTACGGTACTCCGGCCAAGGACGGGCCTGCCACCATCTCGGTGGAGGTGGACGGCATGAACGTGTCGGTCCCCGAGGGCACATCGGTGATGCGGGCGGCAGCAATGGTGGGCGTCGACGTCCCCAAGCTGTGCGCCACCGACCGACTCGAGGCGTTCGGCTCTTGCCGGCTCTGCCTCGTCGAGATCGACGGCCGCCGTGGCACTCCTGCGTCGTGCACCACCCCGGTGGCCGACGGCATGGTGGTACGCACCCAGACGCCGAAGGTGGCCAAGCTCCGCGAGAGCGTCATGGAGCTCTACATCTCCGACCACCCACTCGACTGTTTGACGTGCCCGGCCAACGGTGACTGCGAGTTGCAGGACATGGCGGGCGTGGTCGGTCTGCGACAGGTCCGGTACGGCTACGACGGGGCCAACCACCTCGACGCCGTCGCCGACCACAGCAACCCGTACTTCGACTTCGACCCATCGAAGTGCATCGCCTGCTCCCGGTGCGTGCGGGCCTGCGACGAGATTCAGGGCACCTTCGCGTTGACGATCGAGGGCCGTGGCTTCGACTCCAAGGTCTCGCCGGGGGCGGGCGAATCGTTCATGGACTCCGAGTGCGTGTCGTGCGGTGCCTGCGTGCAGGCGTGTCCGACGTCGACCCTGCAGGAACGCTCCGTCGTGCAACTGGGAATCCCGACGCGATCGGTGACGACGACCTGTGCCTACTGCGGTGTCGGCTGCTCGTTCAGGGCGGAGATGCGCGGCGACGAGTTGGTCCGCATGGTGCCGCAGAAGGACGGCGGCGCCAACGAAGGGCACTCCTGTGTCAAGGGGCGCTTCGCCTTCGGGTACGCCACCCATCCCGATCGGATGCTGCGTCCGATGGTCCGCGAGAAGATCACCGATCCCTGGCGTGAAGTCGAATGGGAGGAGGCGATCGGTACCGTCGCCAGCCGCATGCTCGACATCGCGGCACGGCACGGTGCGGGAGCGATCGGCGCGATCACCTCGTCGCGGTGCACGAACGAAGAGGTCTACGTCGTCCAGAAGATGGTCCGCGCCGCATTCGGCAACAACAACGTCGACACGTGTGCCAGGGTCTGTCACTCACCGACGGGCTACGGGCTGAAGCAGACCTTCGGTGAATCGGCGGGCACGCAGGACTTCCAGTCGGTCGCCCAGGCCGACGTCATCATGGTGATCGGCGCGAACCCGACCGACGGGCACCCGGTCTTCGCGTCGAGGATGAAGCAGCGGCTGCGCCAGGGGGCGCGGTTGATCGTCGCCGACCCGCGTCGCATCGACCTGGTCCGTTCGCCGCACATCGAGGCCGATCACCACCTGCAGCTCAAGCCGGGCACCAACGTTGCGGTCGTCAATGCGATGGCGCACGTCGTGGTGACCGAGGGCCTCACCGACAAGGGCTTCGTCGGAGCCCGATGTGAGGGATACGACGAGTGGGCCCAATTCATCTCGCGCGACGAGAACAGCCCCGAGGCAGTGGAGTCGATTACCGGCGTGCCCGCCGAGGAACTGCGTGCCGCCGCCCGCCTCGACGCGCTGGCGCCCAACGGTGCGATCTACTACGGCCTCGGCGTTACCGAGCACAGCCAGGGTTCGACGATGGTCATGGGCATGGCCAACTTGGCCATGGCGTGCGGCAACATTGGCCGCGACGGTGTCGGCGTGAACCCGCTGCGCGGACAGAACAACGTGCAGGGCTCCTGCGACATGGGTTCCTTCCCGCACGAACTTCCCGGCTACCGGCACGTCTCGGATGACGCCGTCCGCAAGGTCTTCGAGAACCTCTGGGGCACCGAGCTATTGGCTGAGCCGGGCTTGCGCATCCCGAACATGTTCGACGCTGCGATCGAGGGGACGTTCCGGGGCTTGTTCGTCCACGGCGAGGACATCGCGCAGTCGGACCCCAACGTCAAGCACGTCCTTGCCGCGCTGGAGTCGATGGAACTCCTGGTGGTACAGGACCTCTTCCTCAACGAGACCGCGAAGTACGCCCACGTGTTCCTGCCCGGCGCGTCGTTCCTGGAGAAGGACGGCACCTTCACCAACGCCGAACGCCGGATCAACAGGGTCCGTGCGGTCATGAAGCCGAAGAGCGGCAGGCACGAGTGGGACATCGTCTGCCAGATCGCCACGGCGATGGGCTATTCCATGCACTACGACCACCCGAGCGAGATCATGGCCGAGATCGCGGCGCTCACCCCGACTTTCGCAGGCGTCTCCTTCGAGAAGTTGGACGAGGTGGGCAGCATCCAGTGGCCGTGCGACGCGAACGCGCCCGATGGCACGCCGATCATGCACGTGGACTCCTTCACGAGGGGTCTCGGTCGGTTCGTGCCGACCCCGTTCGTGCCGACCGACGAGCGCAGCACCCGCCGCTTCCCACTGATCCTCACCACCGGGCGAATCCTCAGCCAGTACAACGTCGGTGCGCAGACCCGGCGGACGGCGAACGTCGCGTGGCATCAGGAGGACGTGCTGGAGATCCATCCGCACGATGCGGAGGTGCGTGGCATCACCGACGGTGAGGAGGTCACGTTGGCCAGCCGCGTCGGTGAGACGACGCTGCGCGCACTGGTCTCCGACCGGATGCCAACGGGTGTGGTGTACACGACGTTTCACTACCCGGTCACGGGCGCGAACGTCGTGACGACGGAGAACTCGGACTGGGCAACGAACTGTCCGGAGTACAAGGTGACGGCCGTCCAGGTCGCGTTGGCTCACCCGACCTCCCTGCAACGGGCCGAGGGTGCGGCCACGCGCATACTGGCCGCCGGGCTGGTGGACTGACGTGTCGGTCCACCAGGCCGCCGAGATCAGACTGATCAACAAGGTGGTCGTTCACTTCGGCTACCTGCCCGTCGACCAGGCGGTGACGCAGGTCGCCGACCACGTCCGCAAGTTCTGGGATCCGCGGATGAAGCGACGGTTGTTCGAGCTCGTCGACTCAGAGGCAGGCGAACTGGAACCGGTGGCGTTGGCAGCGGCCGAGCTGTTGCGCTGAGGCCGATCAGCGCCGCTTTCGCGGCGCGTGCACGCAGGCCAGGCTCTGGGAACCAACGCCCTCGTGATCGACGTCGCGCCAGAAGCTCGCGTCGTAGTCGGTGTCGGCGATCTGGATCATCTCCACCGACTTGGTGCACGGGACCGCGGTGGAGGACGACGCGAGATCCTCCGCGTCGATCTGCAACCGGTGGATGCCGTTGCGGATCTCGTGGGCGTCGTTGATGATTCGCCGCATCGCCGTGGTGTCCCCGTAGGTCGAGTGCAGTGAGGAGACGCACTGCATCAGATCGGTGAGCAGGTGCTGCAACGTCTCGACGGCGGTCGTCGTGGGCATGGGGTCTCCTTCGAGGGTCGATACCTGGGACGTGGAGGTCTCGGTGCGCATCACCGCGGTAGGCACACGGTCGGTAGGCCTGGGCGATGCAGCATCCGGGTCATGACAGCTGCACCCAGGCTCAGTAGCCCGGCGACCAGAAACGGGATCATCAGGTGCTGCGAGGTGACCAGCAGGGCGGGTAGACCCACGCCGATGATGCCGCCGAACATCTTGGCGCTGTAGACGAGCCCGAAGTTGCGGCTGGCGCTTGGCTCACCGAAGTAGTCGGCCACCAGGCTGGCGACCAGTGGATAGAACGCGCCGCCTGCCAGTCCGCAGAGTGCTGCGAAGACGACGAATGCCGCGGGCTCGGCGATCGAGGCCGAATAGACGAGGCCGAGCTGTGCGCAACCCTCGACGAGCAGCGTCGCGGTGAGGATCTGGCGTCGCCCGAAGAGGTCCGACAGCCGACCGGCCATACTGCGGCCCGCGCCGTTGACGACGGCCAGCAGGCCAACGGCCAACGCGGCGACGGCGAGTGAAAAGCCATGGGAGATGGCCACGATGGGGATGTACACCGCGGCGAGCAGCGATGCTGCGGCGGCGACCACCAGGATCAGGTACATCACTAGGAACGCAGGCGTGCGAATGGCTTCGCGGGGGGAGTACGGCCGCAGCGCGGTGACGTTGTTCCTCAGGCCGCGGTTCAGGTTCTTGTCCATGGCCCACTGCCTGGGGTCGATTTCCGAGGGCCACCAGCCGGCGGGAGGGTCTTGCAGGAGGGCGCCGCACTGCGCGACGACGACGAGGATGATGACGCCGACCGCCGTGAAGATTCCGGTCCTGCTGTCTGGGGTGAGCACCACCGCGAACGCCGCGACGAAGGGGACCGCACCCCAACCGATGGCCCCACTGACGAAGCCGACTCTTGAGGCTCGCTTTTCGGGGTACCACTTCGCGACCGTGGCGGTGCACGTGGCGTAGACGATGCCTGCTCCGATGCCGGACAGCGCGGAGTAGCCGAGCACTGCGAGCAAGAGATTGTCGGTATGGCCGAGGGTCAACGGACCGGCGGCGCACAGTGCGGCGCCGATCGGGACGGCGCGGGCCGGAGTCAGCGCGAAGCGCTGGCTCAGCACGGCGGTGGGTGCCGCGGCGCCGGCTTGGAACACCACCCACAGCGCGAGCACCCACAGGGCACCGGCGAGGCTCTTGCCACTGGTCACGTGGAGCGCGGTCAGGGCGACTCCGTAGCCGTACTGCAGTACGCCGATCCCTGCCATGGCGACCCACGCGAACGCGAGCATCCACGCCCTGGAGCAGCCGATGAGGTCCTGTGGTCGTTCACCGACTCGGTACGATCGACCGCGAAGGTCGCGAACCTCAAGGGGGACGGGAGTATCCGCAAGAGTCATCAGCCACTCCTCTCAATTGCATACAGTATGCAATCAATATAACGTGATGTGGGTCACGTGTCCATCGATGCGCGATCCAATCTCGACGACGAGCCGGACGAAGGAAGATTCATGGGACGCGTGACGAGCAGATACCGGGTGCTGCGTCTAACCGATGGCGTTGGCACCGAGCGACCCGACACCCTGGCCGCCGAAGAGCCGCTGGAGATCAGGGTGGCAGGCCGCCCACTGGCGGTGACGATGCGGACACCGGGCGACGACTTCGACTTGGCCCGTGGCTTTCTCGTCAGCGAAGGCGTGGTGTCGGCCGGCTCCGACGTCGCCGCGATCCGCTACTGCGCCGGTGCGACGGCGGGAGGCGCCAACACGTACAACGTCCTCGACGTGGTGCTTGGGGACGGCGTCAGGGCCCCCGAACCGTCGATCGAACGCAACTTCTTCACGACCTCGTCGTGCGGGGTGTGCGGCAAGGCCAGCCTCGACGCGGTCCGCACCGTCAGCCGCTGGACGATCGCGGACGACCCCGTGCGGTTGAGCGCGGCCACGATCGCGACGCTGCCGGACCGGTTGAGGGCCGCACAGAGGGTCTTCGACAAGACCGGCGGATTGCACGCGGCAGGCCTGTTCGACGAAGGGGGCGAACTGTTGGCCGTGCGCGAGGACGTCGGCCGCCACAACGCCGTCGACAAGGTGATCGGCTGGGCGCTCGGCGAGGGTCGTCTGCCGTTGACGGGCACGACGCTCATGGTCAGCGGACGGGCCTCGTTCGAGCTGGTGCAGAAGGCGGTGATGGCGGGCATTCCAGCGTTGACCGCGGTGTCGGCCCCGTCGTCGCTGGCCGTCGATCTGGCCAGGGAGATGGGACTGACGTTGGTGGGCTTCCTGCGCGGCAGCTCGATGAACGTGTACTCCGCGGCCGAACGGCTGGAGGCTCAGCCCGCGGTGGTGTGATGCGGGGTCATTCCCGCTCGGCCTTGGCCAGCCGCTCCTGGTGATACACCTCGCGGGTCCGCTCGGTGTGGCGGTTCATGATGTCGGTCGCACGCTTGACGTCCCTGGCGGCGATCGCCGTGATGAGCTCGGCGTGCTCGCTCCAGGCGTCCTGTCCGCGCGGTTGGGCGATGGGCAGGTAGTACCAACGCCACTTGCGTTCGACGAGTCCGATGTGCTCGGCGAGCACCGCGTTGCCTGCCAGGTTGGTGATGGCCGCGTGCAGGGCGGCGTTGGCGGTGACCAGACCCTCCGAGTCGTTGGCGGCCAGGGCGTTGAGCCCGTCCTGCTGCAACTCCCAGAGTCGGTTGACGTCCTCGGGAGTGGCGCGCTCCGCGGCGAGGCCCGCGGAATGGGTCTCGAGTACCGAGCGCACCCCGAGCAGCTGATCCACCTCGTCTTCGGAGGGGACGTGCACGAAGGCGCCCTGACCGGGACGGAGCTCGATCCAGCCGTCGGTCTGCAAGCGCTGCAAGGCTTCTCGCACCGGTTGGCGGCTGACGCCGAGGTACTCGGCGAGTTCGGCCTCGACGACGTGCCGACCTCGTTGCAGGGTGCCGTGAACGATCAGTTCGACGATCGCGTCGTAGACGGCTTGGCGGAGGGGAGCGGGGCGCAACACCCGCGGTGCGGTGGCGTCGGCCATCATGTTGGGCCGCGAAGCGTTCTTTCGTTTGCCGGCGGGATAGGGATGGGACATGGCAGCGGCTCCTTAGCCCTCGATGCGTGCTCAGCTTACAGGTTTTCGTATGCAATGAACCGCCCGAGACATTTGTGGCGATCCCCGTTTCTGCCACCATCGAAACCGGGAAACGGACAACCCGGGTGCGAGAGGCGTCCCGACGAGGACCCCGCCCGCACCCGGGTCGGTTATTTCATTGCCCGAGAGCTGTCAATGGCGCTAGTCGAGCGCCAGTGACGCCTCCTTCTCCGGGTGTCCCCGCTGCACCCGGTCTTGGGGACCGACTGGCGTTGACCCAGGAACCTGCGGCAGCTTGGGCTGACGGAGGAACAGCGTGATGACCGCGCAGGCGATGCCGACCGAACCGGCGATCACGAACGCCGTGTCATACCCCCAGTTGGCGACCACGACCGAACCGAGACCGGCGCCCACCAGTCCCGAGATGACCTTCGAGCTGTACACCAGCCCGTAGTTGGTTGCGTTGTTGTTCTCGCCGAAGTAGTCGGCGGTCATCGCGGCGAACAACGGGAAGATGGCGCCGCCGCCGAAGCCGGAGATCATCGAGGCCAACAGGAACAGCGGCATGTTGCCGATGGAGCCCGACAGATACACCGCGTACTGAGCCAAGCCGAGCACCAGACAGACGATGACGAGTGTCTCCCTGCGGCCGTATCGATCGGAGATCCAGCCGATCACACCGCGTCCGGTGCCGTTGATGATCGCCTTGAGGCTCATCGCCAGCGCCACGATGCCACCGGCGAATCCCATCTCCTTGCCGAACGGCACCTGCATCGCGATGCCGAAGATGTTGATGCCTGCCGTGCACAACAGGACGAACCACATCAGCGGCAGAATGCCGGTCTTGATCGCCTCCATCGGGGTGTACTGCTTCTTGGCAGGCGGGTTCTTCAGTAGCGCCCTGGCGATCCGCGGGTCGGTACTGGCACCGAGCGGATCGACATGAGCCGGCCACCAGTTCTTCGGCGGGTCCTTGAAGAAGAAGCCGCTGACGGCCACCAGGCCGGCCAGCAGCACACCGACGGCGAACAGGATGCCGCGGTAGTTGCTGACGTCCATGTAGGAGGTGAAGATGAAGATGAAGGGAACCGATCCGTAGGCGAAGCCGCCGTTGACGAAACCCGTCTTGCCGCCCTTGCGTTCGGGGTACCACTTGCCGACCATGTTCACGCACGTGGCGTAGACGAAGCCGGCGGCGGCGCCACCGAAGAAGCCGAATCCCAGATACGCCCAGAACACGTTGGGCGCGTACGCGAGTGACACGTAGCCCATCAGCGACCCCACCGAGCCCAGCATCATCGCCGAGCGCGCCGAGAGCTTGCCGCTCTCCCGTAGTCGACCGGCCGGGAATGCGACCGCCGCTTGGAAGAACACCCAGACGCCCAGCAACCAGAAGATGTGCGAGCCATGCCAGCCATGCGCGTCAGCCAGCGTGTCCTCCGCCGAGGTGAACGCGTACTCCGACGAGCTGATCGCCATCATCGAGATCCACGGCAGCCAGACCATCCAGACCCTGGAGCGCCCGAGGATGTCGCGGTCGGTCTCGCCGATCCGGTACACCCTCCCGTTTTCGTCGACTACCTCGCGGAACGCCGGCTTCGCTGTCGCGTTCATGCTGGCCGAACCCCCTGGTTCTGCGGCGACTCTGCCGCTGCTCCAATGCTCTCCGCCGTGGTGGTCCACGGAACGGGCCGACTTCGCCATCGAGACGGCGTTTTCGCCGGGAGCGATCCGCGCCGCTCGATGAATACTGCATACATCGTCATGTGTAACACCAATCACTCGGCAATGGGATAGTGATCGCGATCACAACGGACGGTATACCACATACAATGTTCAACGCAACCAGAGATTTGGCTGGGAGTGTCCTGGGTCTTCGGTCGGGCTCGGCCAGCCCTCCCCGGGGCGCGTTCTTCACCGTCGCGCGCGGGCGTCGCGAAAAGGCCTGTGGGCGGTCTCTATTGGCGGCACCTGCTGATTGATATCCGCTGGTGGTGGGTGCTGGACCCCTCGGAACGCCGGGGGCGGCCGCCTGATGACGGGTGCCCGGCCGCACCAAAAACGCTCGAAAACCTAGACAAGAAGTTGTTACGTAGGCCACACTCATGGTCTAACGCATACGGTATGCAATTGATAGTGCCGTCTAGCCCGCTGAAGGCCCGAGGCGACGTGACCAGCCGACACGCAGCGCGGCGGGTGAAAGGGGTTGTTGACCATGAATGAGATCCCACGGAACGGTCAACCGTCAGACCAGGGTGTCGGCGAGGCCAAGGCCCTGTCCGGTGTTCGCGTGCTGGACATGACGCACGTCCAGTCGGGCCCGTCGGCAACGCAACTGCTTGCCTGGCTCGGCGCCGACGTCATCAAGCTGGAAGCACCACGCGGCGGCGACGTCACACGCAGCCAGCTTCGCGACGTTCCCGGCGCCGACAGCCTCTACTTCACGATGCTCAACTGCAACAAGCGCAGCATCACCGTCAACATGAAGAGCGACGAGGGCAAGCGGATCTTCACGGACCTGGTGTCCCGCGTCGACATCCTGGCCGAGAACTTCGGTCCCGGCGTGGTCGACCGGTTCGGCTTTCCGTGGGAGCGGCTTCACGAGATCAACCCTCGGCTGATCTACGCCTCGATCAAGGGCTTCGGCCCTGGCAAGTACTTCAACTTCAAGGCGTACGAGGTGATCGCGCAGGCGATGGGTGGCTCGATGGCCACCACCGGCTTCGAGCACGGGCCGCCGACCGCCACCGGCGCCCAGATCGGCGACTCCGGCACCGGCATCCATCTGGTCACGGGCATCCTGGCCGCGCTCTACCAACGCACGAACACCGGTCGCGGCCAACGCGTGGAGGTGGCCATGCAGGATGCCGTGCTCAACCTGTGCCGGGTCAAACTGCGCGATCAGCAGCGCCTCGCAGCCGGGCCGCTGGCCGAATACCCGAACGAGCACTTCACCGACGAGGTGCCCCGATCGGGCAACGCCTCCGGAGGCGGGCAGCCCGGGTGGGCGGTCAAGACCAGGGGTGGCGGCCCGAACGACTACATCTACGTCATCGTGCAGCCGCAGGTGTGGGCGCCGCTCGCCGACCTGATCGGACACCCCGAGCTGGCAGACCACCCCGACTGGGCTCGACCTGAGGATCGACTCCCCAAGCTGGACAAGGTCTTTGCCCTGATCGAGGATTGGTCTGAGAAGCACACCAAGTGGGAGGCGTTGGCGGCGCTGAACGCGCTCAACGTTCCATGCGGTCCGGTGCTGAGCACCAAGGAGCTCATCGAGGACGACACCCTCGCCGAACTGGGTTCGATCGTCACCGTCCACCATCCCGAGCGGGGATCCTTCAAGACCGTCGGTTCTCCCCTGCGGCTTTCCGACTCCCCGGTCGACATCGTGCGCTCGCCGATGCTCGGCGAGCACACCGATTCCATCTGCGCCGAGCTGGGCTACTCCCAGGAGCAGCTCGACCTGTTCCGCAGTGTCGGAGCCATCTGATTTGGACAGGACCCCCACGACGAAAGGGCGACGACTCATGAGGTAAGCCGCGGCTACGACGGCAGGTGCATTGAAACAAGCGGTCGCCGCGAGTCGCTCGGGCGCCGACGGAATTGGGGGCCGTCGATGTCTGTGACGTGCTGCGCCGTGTCTTTGGCGTGCGCGCTCGACCACCCCGCATGGTGCCACTAAACCCGTGCGGTGCAAGACAACTGCTCGAAACGTCTATCGCGAAAAGCCCACGCGTGGCCGATCGAGGCGCGAGCCTGTAACCATCGCTAGAAAGAGAATAACGATGTCCTCAACACTCGCAAGTTACCGCGAGATCACCGACGCGAACGATCGCGTCTACCGCGTCGGCGAAACCGACCGCGAATTGCTCGGCAGGTCCCGGGCCTGGATGGTGTGGCTGCCGTGGATTTCCATGATGGCGATCAGCGTCTACGAGTACGGATATGGCGCCGCCGAGGAATCCATCAGGCAGGCGCACGGCTGGAGCATGTCCCAGACCTTCTGGTTGCTCGCCATCTGGGCCTTCTTCCAGGCGGGCATCGCCTTCCCGGCGGGCAAACTGCGCGAGAAGGACATCGTGTCGGCGCGGTCGGCCATGCTCGTCGGTGCCGTCCTCTCCGCGGTCGGCTTCGTCAGCCTGACCCAGGGCAACCTGCTCGTCGCGTACCTGGGCTTCGCGGCCTGCGGCGGTGTCGGTGCCGGCCTGGTCTACGCGACGTGCATCAACATGGTCGGCAAGTGGTTCCCCGAGCGGCGCGGCGGCAAGACCGGCTTCGTCAACGGCGGATTCGCCTATGGCGCCGTGCCGTTCATCTTCATCTTCAGCTACGCCCTGCATCCCAGCACCTACGTCTGGGTGCTGGACCTGGTCGGCGCCTACATGCTGGTCGTCATCGTGATCTGCGGCCTGCTGTTCCGGGATCCGCCGAAGAACTGGTGGCCCGCTGACGTGGATCCGCTGCAGTGGTCCAGCGGCAAGTCCGGCGCGAAGGGACTGCAGAAGAACCCGCCCGCGGTGAAGCAGTACACCCCGATGGAGGCGATCAAGACCGGCATGCTGCCGCTGATGTGGCTGTCGCTGGGCATCAGCGCCGGCGTGTCCCTGTTCGGTAGCAGCTACATGGTGCCGTTCGCCAAGGAGTTGGGCTTCGGGCCGCTGATCGCGGCATCCTCGGCTGGCGTGCTGTCGATCATCAACGGCACCGGGCGCGGCGCCACCGGATGGGTATCCGACCGGCTGGGCCGCAAGACCACCCTGATCATCGTGCTGCTGGTATCGGCGGTCGCACTGGTCGGGCTGCTGTACGCAGGCCAAGCCCGCAACGAGGTGGCATTCCTGTTCTTCGCGTTCCTGGTGGGCTTCGGCGGTGGCGCCTTCTACCCGATGTTCGCCTCGCTCACCCCGGACTACTTCGGCGAGAACAACAACGCCAGCAATTACGGGCTGGTGTACAGCAGCAAGCTGCTCGGCTCGGTCGTCGGGATTGGCGTGGGCGCCAGCGTGATCGACGCGTGGGGCTACAGCGGCGCCTACTGGATCGCCGCGGCCAGTGCCTTGGTGTCCGCAGGCATCGCGGTGTTCCTGCGGCAGCCGGGACGCTCCCGGGTGTCCGCCACGGAATCCAGCGTGGCGACGACGGCGACGGCACCGGCGGCGGCCACCGCGGACTGACCGGGACGGCCATCGGTATAGACGGCGGCCGAGGGG
>NZ_JBEVLO010000277.1:0-3092 GCF_040509115.1 Mycobacterium sp.
GAATTGCCGCACCACGGCACTGGGGTCGGCGGTCGTGGTGGTCTGGTGGGTCGCATCTGATGTGGTCATGACGTCCACGGTGCCGCACCGACCTGCGGCGCGGAACGGTCAGTTTCGTCCCCGGTTCAGCGCAACCTGGGATGAATCAGTCCCTCCCTCCGATCGTCGGCCTGCTGGAACAATGGATCGATGACCAGTCGCCCGGACCCCGCCGGTTCCCTCGGGGACTTCCTGCGGGCTCGGCGCGACGGACTGGACCCCACCGAGGTGGGGCTGTCCCTGCTCGGGGCCCGGCGGCGCGTTCCCGGGCTGCGTCGCGAAGAGGTCGCCCACCTCGCCGCCATCAGCCACGACTACTACGCCCGACTCGAACAAGGTCGCATCGCCCCCTCACTCGCGGTCCTGAAGACCCTGAGCGACGTGTTGCGCCTCGACGCTGAACAACGCGCCTACCTCTACGAACTCGCCGGCAAACCGGTCCCTCGCCGACGGACGTCAGAACAGCACCGCACGCGGCCCCAACTTCAGCGGCTACTGGACGCGATGACCGAGATTCCCGCCTTCGTCTTCGACCATCGATTCGACATCCTCGCGTGGAACCCGCTGGCCGCCGCCATCTACGTCGACTTCAGCCGCATACCGCCCGAGCAGCGCAACTACGTGCACCTGGTGTTCACCCACCCCGACGTCCGTGCGCTCTACGCCGACTGGGACACCACCGCCCGCAATTGTGTGGCCTCACTGCGCAGATCCGCCGCCAGCAGCCCCGACGACGCACGCCTACTCGCGCTGGTCGACGAACTCCGCACCCGCGACACGGACTTCCGCACCTGGTGGCCCGCCCATGAAGTCGTCGACTCCAGCAGCGGAACCACCGTCCTGCGCCACCCCATCGCCGGCGAACTGACCCTGGAGTGGAACACCTTCCTCAGCGACACCGACCACGACCAACGCCTCATGACCATGACCGCACCCCCACACAGTCCCACCCATCAGGCTCTGAAATTCCTCAACTCCTGGACCGAGAGCACCGCTCAATAGACTCATGGCCGTACCCGCGCTGGCGCGACAAAGGGGCCGTTGTCGTCTTCGGCTCAGCATGACGGCAGAGGCTAAGGGTCGAGCGGGCTAACGTCTGCGCTGGACGCCATTTGCGTACCGCGAGCGGCTGGCACTGATCGTCAGCGACGCGGTGGCGTGCCTTCTTGAGAATTCGCCACCCGAGTTTCCGCCATCACACCAGTACGGTCAGCCGCCTATCGACGGACGAGAATCGAAATGCTCGCTCAAGGATGCGTTTTGGCCGTCGGTTCGCGAGGATGGCGAGTGGCAACGCGATCGGAGAGAGCAAAACTAGTCCGTCAATATCATCGACCTACTCGCGAGTTCGGTCGCGATCGTCGCACCGAACGAGTGACCTAGCAGCAACACCGGACCATTAGGAGAGATCCTTTTCAGAAGCTTCCAACGATATTGGAAAGCTGCGCGAGATCGCACGCTCGTCTCCAAATGGCCGGGTCACACCGTTGCCGGGCAGGTTGAACATGCAGACCCCGGACGTCCGGCGTCGCCGAGATCACGGGCCCGGACGGCCGTCCCCACGTAAACCGCCCACGATGGCGACCTGGCGAGCTAGCGGACGATGGTGGGGCTGGACCCGACCGCCGAGCGCGGAACGGTGCGACCTGGCTGGTTCTGCGCGATCGACGAACAGACACCGAGGTTGGACGCCACGCACGGCACCCCGGCCAGCGTCGGCACCGGGCCGCCCGAGACCTGAATGGGTGCTCCGTTGTAACCGGCATCCCCCGATGGCTCGGCCGCAGCGACGGCTGCCGGTATCAATGCCGCTGCCGCCATGCCGACCGCCATGCCCGCCGCCCTTGCCGCGAGCCGTCGTCCGTTCCTGCTCATTCGTCCGCACCTCCCCATGCATTCGGTTCCCAGCCTAGCTCCGGAGGGGTCTTCGCTGGCACCAGTCGGATTCAACGGAGCCGCTTCTGCCAATGGGGCCATGGGGGCGAACGCCGTGCGGTGCACGCCTAGCCCTTGGGCGCGTCGGCCTGAACGGACTGGCCGCCCGGTGCCCGCCCGTTGTAGGAGGCGCGTTCCACGATGCGCGGATTCTGCACGGCGAGCATGCCGGGCAGCGCTTCGGCGACCACCGCCGGACTGAAGTGGTAGCCCTGGGCCATGTCGCAACCGTACCGAGTGAGCACCTCCGCGGTCGCTGCGTTCTCGACGCCCTCCGCGACGCACGCCATGCCCAGCTCCCGCGCCAACTCCACCACCTTGCGCACGATCACCGACGCGCGCGGCTCCACCGCGACCGGCGCGATGATCGCCTTGTCGAGCTTCAGCTCGTCGATCGGCAGCTGGCGCAGATAGTTCAACGCCGAATACCCACTTCCGAAGTCGTCCATCGCGACCCGAATGCCGAACTCCCGCAACCGATTCAACACGTCGTTGACCTTCGACGGGTTGCTCAGCAGCAGGTCCTCGGTGATCTCCACCGTCACGTGGTTGAACGGCAGGTGGCGGTCGGCCATCACCCCGGCGATCTTCGTGGCCAAGCTGAGCTCGCTCAGCGACGGCGGAGACAGGTTGATGGCGAACGGGACTGCGAAGCCGAGGGTGTGCCACCCGACGGCATCGTCGGCCGCGCGGTGCAGCACCAGATCGGTCAGCGCACCCATCAGCCCGTTCTGCCGCGCCAAGGGCAGGAACTGATCGGGAAGCAGCTTGCCCCACTCCGGGTGCGCCCAGCGCACCAACGCCTCGACCCCCACGATCCGCCCGGTAGCCAGCTGATACTTGGGCTGATACTCCACCGACAGCCGACCGTCGGCGATGGCCGCGCGCAACTGGCTCAGCATCCGCATCCCGCCCATCCGCGCGCCAGGCAACCCGACCGGAAGTCGCCCCGACACGGGGTCGCTGGCATCCACCAACCGCATGTCGGAGGTGAACGTTGCGACACCGCCGGCGCGCACGCGCTTGGCCGAATACATGGCCACGTCAGCACGTTTGAGCAATTCCTCGGCGGTGACGTGATCGGTCTCGGTGCCGCGCAGCTCGGCCAATCCGGCGCT
>NZ_JBEVLO010000278.1:0-22620 GCF_040509115.1 Mycobacterium sp.
ATGCCTTCCCGTCATCACCGACGCTCGGCCGTTCGTCGAACTCGTGACCCCATGACGGGTAGTCGTTGGCCAGCCGCTTGGACCGTTTGCCGGAGCAGGACGGCGATGGTCGTGGGGCCGACTCCGCCGGGGACTGGGGTGATGAGCCTGGCTCTTTCGGCCGCAGGAGCGTACTCGACGTCGCCGATGTTGCCGAGGTTGTAGCCGGCGTCGACGACGACGGCTGCGGGCTTGATCCATGCACCCTTGATCAATTCCGGTTGGCCGACGGCAGGGACGACGATGTCCGCATCGGCGACGAGCCCCGGCAGGTCGGAAGTTCTCGAGTGGCAGTAGGTGACGGTGGCGTTGCGGGCGAGTAGCAGCATGCCGACGGGCTTTCCCAGGATGGGGCTGCGACCGATCACGACCGCGTGCAGCCCGGTGGGATCGACGTCATAGGCATCAAGGAGATGCATGATCCCAGCTGGCGTGCAGGACTGAAATCCGTTTCCTCCCAGGGACATCGTGGCGAAGGACGCCATGGTCACGCCGTCGACGTCCTTGCTGGGGGTGATTGCTTCGAAGACCGCGCGCTCGTCGATGTGAAGAGGCATCGGGTGCTGGACCAGGATGCCGTCCACGCCGTCGTCGTCGGACAGTTGCTCGACCTGGGCGACGACGTCGCTCGTCGTCGCCGTCGCCGCAATGCGATGGCTCCGCGACTCCAAGCCGACATTGCGGCACCGGTTTGTCTTCATGCGTACGTAGGTGTGCGATGCAGGGTCGTCACCGACCAGAACCGTTGCGAGACAGGCCCTTCGACCTAGCATCTTCTCGATGTTGGCTGCCTGTCGGCGCGTTTCTGCGAGTATGGCGTTGGCGACACGCACCCCATCGATGATGATTGCGGGCAAGGTTCACTCCTCACGGTGGAGGAGCACCCAGGCGGTCGATGCGTCCAAGTCTGTGCTTCCCGGTGGTATCCCACCTGCGCCAGTCGCCGGCCCCTACCTTACCGGGGTGGGTGCTGGACGATGGGTCGGGCATTGCCAGGGCGAGCAGTGCCGGGTCGCACCTCGAACGATCGCCAGTGGCTCGGTCTACCCGCCTGCGTTGAGAGGTGGTTCGAGGTGTGCCTCGGCCCGAGGAGTCCGTCGGACCATGGGTATCCGGCGGAATCGCTTGTAGGCAGCGCCGCGACACATGCCGAGGATCTCTCCGATCTCCTGCCAGGAGACCCCACTGTCGGTTGCGGCGAGCACATTGGCGCGTAAGCGTTTTCGGGCGCCATTGAGACCGCGATGGTTGGGTTGCCGTTTAGCGGTATCGACCGCGGTTGCCGCCTCGACGATACGGCGACGAGTGTTCTCGCTCAATCCGGGCACGAGCCCCCCTGTGTTGAAGGTGCCACAACACGTGGGCGGGGACTAGGCCTGCGAATCGCTTCGATCGGAGGTACCGATCTCAGTCTTGTGATAGCACATTATCGACCGTGCTTGGGGCTTTATCGGCAAGTGCGACAATAAGCTTGAAGGTGGCCGCCGCAGGCGGATACGCTGTTGGTTGGTGGCAAACAATCGCGCTAGCGCAATGCCGTTTGCTGTGCGCGTAGCGCCCTCATCTGCGGGATCTGGGTTGGGCAGCGTCGACCACCGCCGTCCACGGTCTACTCGACGAGCGGATCCGCGCCACGCTCTGGCCCATGTGGCCCCAACGGTAGTTTCGCTCTTTCGTTGCGGCAGTGCCGATGCAACTGGACTGCCGCAATCACCCTCCTCGGTTTTGTTGCGCGCTGAGGGCGGCGTTGGCGTCTTCGAGGTCGAGGATGCGGGTAATACCGGCAATGTTGACCCCGGCCTCGACGAGCGTGGTGATGCGGGCGATGCGGTCGAGGTCGTTGGTGCTGTAGCGGCGGGTTCCGCCGGGCGTGCGTTGTGGGGTGAGCAGGCCGCGCTGTTCCCACAGGCGGATGGATTGAATCGGCGCTCCCGACAGCTCGGAAGCGACCGATATCGCGTAGACCGCCCGCTGCGGTGACGGGCCGGAGTCGCGTGCGTCATCAGTCATGGGTTGCTTGGTTCTCCACCAGTAGGTCCAAAAAATCTGTGCTGAGTGCTTGCGCGAACAGCGTAGCTGAGATATATAAAAACTGTGCCATTTGGCATAGATGTAGACCAGACCGATCACATGATGGGAGTGTTGGAGGTGTCGACCATGTTGGTGCGTAGCGACCCGTTTCGGGATCTGGACCGCTTCACCCAGCAGGTTTTGGGGACGGCGGCCCGGCCGGCGGTGATGCCGATGGATGCCTGGCGCGAAGGCGAAGAATTCGTGGTGGAGTTCGATCTGCCCGGCATCGACGAGGAATCCTTGGATCTCGACATTGAGCGCAATGTGGTGACCGTGCGCGCTCAACGCGCAGATGTCGATCCAGGTCGGGAGATGCTGGCCACCGAACGGCCTCGCGGGGTGTTCTCCCGGCAACTCGTGCTCGGCGACAACCTTGATACCGAACGTATCCAGGCCGTCTATCGGGCAGGGGTGTTGCGGCTCCGGATCCCGGTGGCCGAGAAGGCCAAGCCCCGCAAGATCACCATTGATCACGGTGGTGGCGATCAAGCCACGGCGCTGAATTCGCAGCAGGTCATCAACGCCTGATTGGCCGGTCCGATGCCGACGATGATCGGGTCAGTCAGGACGCCGTGCGGCGCGGTGGCGACGCCGGTGCGCCAGGGTCATCCTGCCGAGCGTGCCCCGGATCAGCTGCTCGCGCCTGAGGTGACCGCGTTGTTCGCCGAAGTCGACGCCATCTTGTGCCTCGCGGCGGTACGACTGGCTCTGCGATGCCGGCCGCCGGCACCACCAGCGACCGGGTACCGCCCAGACCGGCCTCGGTCAGCTGGTCGGGCATGGCCGGAAGCGGTTCGGCGCTGGCACAGCCCGCAGTACCGGGTGCGGGCTGTGCAGCGCGGCCCTCCGTGCCGTGCCCGGCTTCACCGAAACAGTTGAAGACCGAAACAGTTGACGACCGAAACAGTTGAACACCGAAACAGTCAGAGGAGGTGGTGGAATCGCCGCAGTAATGGGTCAGCCCGCCACCCGGGGCCACACAATGGGCAGCGCAATCCGACATCGACGCGCCAAAGCCTAAGTCAGGCAACATCTCCCCGGGAGGCGGGCTGCCTCATCTCCGTCAGCTGGTCTGACGGCCTTCGTAGGGCGGTATTGCGGCCCCAGGCGAGGCGCCGCCCATGTCCTGGGCTGGAATCGTCCCGGCGTCGTAGTCAGTGTCCGCATCTGGGTTGCTGATGGGCGGATTGGCGTCCTCGTCGACGGTTCCTGCTGGACGACCGGCACCCTCACCCGGTTCACTCGAACCGCCTGTTTCCTTCTTTTCGTGTTCGGTCATGATTGGCAACTCTCTGTGGGTGGCCACGTCCTCGTGTGACGCTGATCACATACGAATTCCCTCGAAGGATTGGTCAGAAACGTCCAGACCATGACCGCACGCCGGACGTCAGTGGAACGAATCGCTCATCGCTGACCGATTCATAGCCGGCTGCCGGGCTCGGCTGGTCTGTTCACCGCGCCGTTCCTTTCGATGAGACTGCTGCGGTGGCCTTACTGGTCAGCGGGCACGAGGATGGTCTTGCCATGCAGGCGTCCTGCGTCGGAGTCGTCGTGTACCGCTGCGGTTTCGGCGAGTGGGCGGCGGTTGACGACCTCGATGCGCAGCTGCCCGTCGTCGACGCGCCCGACCAGTCCGGCGAGCTGGGCGGCGTCGCTGCGCACGAAGACCCGCTGTGTGCGGACCTGGCGTCCCGGGTTCTCCGGTCCGAAGACCATCGTGCCGACGTGGAAGCCGCCGTCGGCGACGACGCCGATCAGGGCTTCGGTCTGCTCGTCGGTGGTGCTTACCAGGTTGAGCACCACGTCGAAGGGCGCTCCCGCGACGGCGATCGGGGACTGGGTGTAGTCGATGTAGTTCACGATCCGGTCGGCGCCGTACTCGCGCAGACGGTCGGCGTCGCGGGGCTTGGCGGTCGCGGTGACGACGGCGCCCGCCTGCTTGGCCAACTGGATGGCGTAGCCGCCCACGGCACCGGACGCGCCGTTGATCAGGACCGACTGACCAGCCGTCAGACCGGCGATCTCGAAGAGGGACTGCCAGGCCGTCAGCCCGGCCTCGGGAAGGGCGGCGGCATCGGCAAGTGCCACCGACGTCGGGGCGGCAGCCAGTGACTCGGCAGGCGCGAGGGCGTACTCCGCGGCAGCGCCATCGGCGTCGAGGGGCAAGAATGCGACGACGGCATCGCCGACGTTCCAGCTCTGCACGCCCTCACCGATCTCGGCGACGGTCCCCGCCACGTCGACACCGGGAGTGTGCGGAAAGGCGACCTCGTACACCTCGGCCAGATAGCCGCCGCGGATGCCGGCGTCCACCGGGTTGAACGAGGTGGCGGCCACCTTGACCAGCACCTGCTGCGGTCCGGGAACCGGTCGCGGCGCCTCCTCGTATGCGAGCACGTCGCTGCCGCCATAACGGTGGTATCGCACAGCCTTCATGATTTCCTCCTCGGTTATTTGCTTCGATCGTGAAGCAGTTACGGACCGTACAACTCGCTTCGATATCGAAGCGATTCCGGGTAGACATGTGAGCGTGGTCACAATGGCTCGACGCGGAACTGGTGCGTCGCGGTCCGGGGGTGGGGGAGGATCTGCTCGACGAGGCGTTGACTAACGCTGGCGTCGCGAAGGCGAGGTTGGCTAACGCTCAGCAGGAGGAGGTGAATCCGCAGGGGACGGTCGCCTTCAGAACTGGCTGAGCCTTTGCGGTTGCGGGCGCGGTCGGCACGCTGGTCGTGGTAGCGGTGTCACCGAGTGTCATCCCGGACGAGCTGATGACCACGTTCGGCGCGCCGCCGTCGACGGTCTCCTCGCCCAGTGCCGTCGCGAAGGTTCCCGCGGCTACGAGTGCCGCTCCGGCTACGAGTGCCGCCCGCATCTTTCTCGACTGCTGCATCATTGCAATCCATTCTTTCTGTGGCCCAACCTCTGTGTGGTGTCCGGGTACGCTGACAATCTCGCGTTCACCTGGACAGGTGCTGGATAGCTTCTGGAAATCCACTGCCGATCGCAGGTGGACGTGTGACGTCGGAACCGACACCGATGTTGCGTCGAGCGGTGTCAGCGGAGCCGCGTGGTCGCGGGGCGGGGCACGATCGTAGCGAGCAGGGACATCGCCGCCTCGGAAGCCGATGCCAGATCGGCGCCGTCCCCATCATCTAGCCACTGGCGGTAGGCAGTACGGAACACCTGCACTCCCACATGAGCCGCGAGTCCTGCTACGCCTGGGTCGACTCCATGCTGTAGCAGTACGCTGCCGAACTCGTCGGCCATCTGATGCTGTTTGCTCAGCTCGCGCTCCAGCAAGCAGGGTGTCGACGCGATCATCGCTTCTCGTCGCCGCAGGACCTCTCGGGATCCCAGACTGTCCCAGTTGAATCCCGCCAGGCTTTGGGTCACTGCCTGGAGTGGTGCAGTGACGTCGGCTGCCTGAGTGAACTCCTGAACGAGCGCCGCGCGCAACATGTCCTCGTCGGCGAACAGCACCTCTTGCTTGTCCGAGAAATACCGGAAGAAGGTTCGGGTGGTGACGCGAGCACGCTTGGCGATCTGGACGGCAGTCGTGTCCTCGAACCCTTGCTCCTCGAACAACTCCATCGCGGCCTGCTGCAGCCGCTCTTTGCTGCCCTGCTCCCATCGAGGCATATCGCGACGATACTCCGGTGATGACACGGCGTGACACCGAGGTTATGTCACGCCGCGACATCAGTGCTAGGGTGATGTCACGACGCGACAACAACGTCGAGCGAGGGAAGGGTGGGATGTTCGATGGCCAAGGGAGACAACCCCGCTAAGGTGCTGCTGGGCAGGGCCGGGGATTCGCCGGCGTACTGGTATCGCGGCGTGCTCTGGGACGTCCTGATGTCCGCAGACCAAACACTCGGCGAGTTCACGTTCCTCGAGCAGATCATCCCCGCGGGAGCCGGCCCGCCAGCGCACATCCACGAGCGCCAGGCGGAGGGCTTCTATCTCCTGTCCGGCGAAGTCGAATTCATCGTCGGCCACGACGACGAGGTGGTGCGGGCAGAACCGGGTTCAGCAGTGTGGGTGCCAAAATCCACGCGGCACGCGTTTCGGGTGGTCTCCGACGAGGACGCCCGGGTGTTGAACTTCTACACTCCAGGCGGTTTCGACGATCATCTCCCGTTCTACGGCGTCGAGGCGACGGCACAGACCCTTCCTCCTGCGGATCTCGGAGTGTCGGAGTTGGACCGGGAGCGTCAGGGCACCTCGCAGGAGAGGCGGGACGCCTATCTTCAACGGCTCGCCGACATCGCCGAGGGGGCCTGGGACTTCTCGATACCCGACCCCAATCTGCATTAGCGCCTTGGCAATCTGAGGTTCGACTTCGATCCGACAGCAGGAGGACGCCGTGAAGGAAACTCGACGGCAAGACCAACAGCGTTGGCAACTCGCTAGATTCACCCGCCGGTGGGTGGGCCGTGCAGATGGGAGGCAGAAGTGAAGCGCATTCAGTATCACCAGTATGGCGGGCCCGGCGTGATGCACTTCGAGGACTTCGAGCCCGCACGTCCCGGTAGCGGGGAGTTGTTGATCAGTGTGCGGGCGGCGGCGGCCAATCCATACGACTGGAAGGTCCGCAATGGGGAGATGAAGATCATGACCGGCCGCAAGTTTCCTCGGGGACTGGGTTACGACTTCGCCGGTGTCGTCGAGGCGGTTGGGCCGGACGTCACCCGGCTCAACGTGGGTGATGACGTGCTGGGTGCGGCCCCGATCAAGACCAGCGGTGCGTTCGCCGAGATGGTCGTTGCGGGTGAGAAGGGGGTCGTCAAGAAGCCTGCCGAGCTCTCCTTCGAGGAGGCTGCCGCCATCCCGACCATCGGCGGTGCCGCGCTGCAGGCCTTGGTGACCAAGGGGAAGCTGCGAGCGGGGCAATCCGTTTTCATCCATGGCTGTCTGGGCGGGGTGGGGCGGGCCGCCGTCCAGATCGCCTTGGCGCGCGGGGCCGCGATGGTGGGAGGAAGTTGCCGTGCCAGCGGGGTGCAGGATGCCCGAGACCTGGGCGTCGCCCCGGTCGTCGAGTTCGACTCCATCCCAACGGATTTGGCGAAGACGTTCGACGTCGTCTTCGACACGGTGGGCACGCTTGCGCCAGCAACGGCGCGTAGGTTGCTCGCGCCCGGGGGACACATCATCGACATCGTCCCTTCGGGTGCGAAGTTCCTCAGAAGTGTGTTGCCAGGTCCCTATGAAGTCCTGATTGCAAAGCACAA
Organism: Mycobacterium sp.; assembly: GCF_040509115.1. Lineage (GTDB taxonomy): Bacteria > Actinomycetota > Actinomycetes > Mycobacteriales > Mycobacteriaceae > Mycobacterium. Next base: position 7,347 of record NZ_JBEVLO010000278.1, read on the forward strand.
CGTCGAAGATCTCGAGGAGCTTGCGCGGGCGTGCGCAACAGGAGCGCTGCGGCTGCCGATCGCTCGGACGGTACCGCTCGAGGACGCGATCCCAGCGCTGACCGAACTCGAACGCAACAACACACCACGGGGCGGCAAGCTGATCATCACGGCAGGCTGACCTCGACGACGCGGCGATCGCTCATCGTGGCGAATGAGTCGCGAGGTTACTCGGCACCTAGGAGTGTTGGATACAGGGTCTCCGGCGGACCGGCCAACGCGCTCTTGACGTTTCTGGTGAAGTCGTCTGCGAGCACTTCCAACACACCGGAACGCAGACCGTCGTACGCGGCCCCGACGATGTCGGCGGGGTCTTGCTTTTCCACGTCGAGCATGGCGGTCATTGGCGTGTCGGTGTAGCCAAGGTGCAGGCTCAACACATGCGTTCGCTGGGCTGCCAGGTCGAGCCGTATGGAGTTGGTCGCCGACCAGAAGGCCGCCTTGGCGGCGCTGTAGGCGCCGTGACCACCCGTCGGGTCATTTGGGTGTCCCACCACCCAGCTGAGCACGGACTGGACGTTGATGAAGGCGCCTCCGCCGTTCGCTGCGAGAACCGGCGCGAACACACGCGAAACCGACAACGCGCCAAAGAAGTTCACTTCGAAGGTGCGGCGCACGTCGACCATGGGCAGCGCCATCAGTCGATCGGGGTACAGCGAAATGGCGGCATTGTTGACGACCACGCTGGTGTCAGGCGCGGCCGACGCCGCCTGCGCCACCGACTGTTCGTCGGTGACGTCCAGCCGCAGCGGGACCACGCGTTCGTCGCTCCAGTGACGAGGCTTGCGAGCAGTGGCATATACCTTCTCGGCACCGAGATCGATTGCCTGCTGCACGAATTGAGTTCCGAGGCCTCCGTTGGCACCGGTGACCAGTACAGTCGCGCCGTTCAGTGAGATGGACATGAATTCTCCTTCTAGTCAAGAATCAGCGAAGGGTTACGCCCGACACGTCCAGCGTGATCGGCGTCCAAGAGCGGTCGGGGGTGCGGTCGGCGTTCCGGACGTGAATCCGTCGTCGGGTCGTGACTACTACGCCGTCGAAGGTCTCGCGGGCGGTATCGTAGTGTGCCGTCGGAGAACCGCCGTTCACCTCGGGCTGGTAATCCATCCGCCGCTGAAATCCGTTGTCGTCGAAGTAATAGAACTGCGTGGTGTTGTGAGCGTCCACCGTCGACGGAAAGGTCACGCTCAACCCGCGCCACGTTTGTCCGTCTTCCGACCACGGGTCGATCTCGGTGGTTTCTACCCCTCGGTAGGTGAACAGATAGGGCTCCACCAGGTAGCTCCACGTCGCATAGGCACGAAAGTACCCGGCCTGTGCGACCGTCCACTTGGTGTCCTGCGTGTACCCGTCGAAACTGCGCCGCGGCTGTATCAAGACGTCGACGTCGCCATTCGTTTCGGTCACGGTCACCGCGTCGGCTTGCTTGTCGTATTCGATCGTTCGACCCGACGGCTGGTGAAGAACCACGTGCTGACGATGAACGTCGGCGATCACGTGGTCAGTGTCGACGAAGTCGGGGACGCCCTTGAATTCCCAGAATGGGCCGCCGTAGGTGACGTCGGCGTCGATCGTGTGGGCGTGTTGCCAGGGCTGCAGTCCGCCCTGGGCGGTGATGATGAAGTCGAGCAAATTGGTGGACACGAGCATCAGTGTCGTGAACTCCGATACCGCCAAGCCACCGATTGTGGGCCACGAATGCCACCATTCTGGCCAACCTGGGTAAGGTCCGCCCGGCACGCGGCGTTGCACGACTTCATGGAAGTGGCACCGCGCCGGGTCGGCATCCTCTTGTTCGACGGGGTCAAGATGTTGGACGTCGCCGGACCCGCCGAAGTCTTCGCGGAGTCCAATCTGAGCGGCATGCACTATGACGTCGCGACCGTCTCCATCAGCGGGGGGCCGGTGTCCTCATCGATCGGCCCATCCATATCGGCGACTGCCTCTCTTTCCGAGGTAGGTCTCTTCGATACCGTGATCATTCCCGGCGGCGGATTCCCGCGGCGACCAGTCACCACCGAACTCGTCGACGCGGCACTGCAGATGGCCCGCGGGGCGCGGCGAATCTCGTCGGTGTGCACTGGCGCCTTCGTCCTGGCTGCTGGCGATTTCTTGGCAGGCAGGCAAGTGGCCACGCATTGGGCGATGGCCGCCGAACTGGCGCGGCGATATCCAGGCGTCCGCGTAAAGCCCGACGCGATCTGGGTCAAGGATGGCCCGATCTACAGCTCGGGCGGAGTCGCGGCGGGAATCGATCTGGCCTTGGCCCTCGTGGAGGAAGACCATGGCGCGCTGCACGCACGCTCGGTCGCCCGCAACCTCGTGGTCTACATGAAGCGACCGGGCGGTCAATCGCAATTCTCCGCCCCATTGCAGGGACCGCCGGCACGCAGTGAAGCCCTGCGCCGCGCGACCGACAGGGTGCTGGCGGACCCGAGCGAGACGTGGACACCGGCTGCCTTGGCGGCCGAGGCCGGTGTGAGTCGGCGACAGCTGGCCCGGTTGTTTCGCGAGGAGATGGGCACCACTCCGGGCCGGTTCGTCGAGCATTTGCGGTTCGACTTGGCCCGTGCGCTACTCGACGACGGGTTGACCGCCACCCAAGCTGCGGCCCACGCTGGATTTGCAAGCTACGAAGCGCTGCGCCGCGTCTTCGTCAAGCGGCTCGCGGTGGCGCCAGGGCAATACCAGCAACGGTTTGCCACGACAACCAGCGACGCCACGCCTGTCCGCACGGGCTCTTCGAGCTGGAATCCCGTTCGGCCCTAAGCCCACTGGGCGCCAAGGCAAGCCGGTCACCCGCGAGTCCGTCCGCCGCCGTCGAATCTGCCGTCGACTGCGCCGTCGACTTCGCCAATCGTCGAGATCGGGCGGTGGCGGGTCTGGTTTCCTCCGGAACGCTTGGCCTCGTACATGGCAGCGTCCGCAATGCCGATCAGCTCGAAGAGAACCTGCCGGATGACCGCAGCACTCATACCGCTCATCGGGGCACTAGCCGTACCGATGCTGGCGGTGACCGGTAGTGGCACGGCGGCAATCCGATGGCGAAGACGCTCAGCCATGGCCGTGGGGTCAGCCCCTGAATGCACGTCGGCGATCACGAACTCTTCACCGCCGACACGGCCAATTACAGCCATGGGGCCACACGTATCCCTCAACGCCTGACCAACGCTGGCCAAGGCCTGATCCCCCACAGCGTGTCCATGGGTGTCGTTGAGACGCTTGAAATCATCGAGGTCGACCATCGCGGTCACCAGATACGCGCCCTCGACTCCATGGTGCCGGACTGCCAATTCGTAGCTCGAGTACTCGAATTCGCGCCGGTTGAGCAACCCGGTGAGCGAGTCTCGGTCAGACCGGCGTAGATCATCGCGCAGCGCATGAACCAAGGAGTGAATCCCGAACGGGACCCCGATGTTGAGCAGCGCGACGATGGCGAAGGCCGAACCGGCCAAGGCGGCGTCACCCGTGTCGGCGATCAAGCGCAGCATCAAGGCCAACGAGCACGCAATCGCTGCGGTCACGTGAAGGACTACCTGGGCAGCTGCGTGGAAGTAGGCGACGAACCCCCCGATCATCGCCAGAATCGTGCATCCCGCCAATCCGACGTACGGGTCGGACTGGACAAGGCACGAGGCAGCGACGGTCACGGTCGCCACCATGCTGAACACGATGGACTGGACGCGTGTGGGCCAGCGCACCAACCACAGAATGGCGCACCCCGCCCCGACACCGGCGGCGGCGACCGAGAACATCCTGGTCAATGGTTGATCCGGCCCGGTCGGACTGTGAAGCATCACGATCGGTATCACCGCCACCGCGGCGGTGAAGCCGAAGATTGCCGCCCGCCATACCGTTTCGAGCTCGCGACTCTTGACGTACGCGCTGAACCAGTCGAATTGCTCGTCCTGCCCCCACCATCGGCGCAGCCACCCCATCGTGCAGTCACCCCCAAACGCCATGCCTCGTAGCAAACCCAACCTGCCCAACGCAAGGGTAGCGAGCGCCAACGGGTCCGTACTCAACGTGCCGGGTCTGGTGCCGCTTCCCTGCGTATGAAGCATGGCGATCATGGCCGAGCACTACCCGATCGGGCAGCGTGAACGGGCGGTGAAGGGTGTCCGCTGCGCGCGTGTCGTTCGGGTGGGTGTGGAGTGCTGCGGTGGGGCGTGTCGATCTGACGGGCTGGGGTCCGTGTTCGAGACGTACTGCCACGGTGACCGCGGCGGCACGAACCCGGGGGCCGGTCTAGGACGCCTCCTGGGACATCACACCTAGGCGGTGTCTGCCTCGGCGAGCTGCAGATCGCGACTGCGCAGATGGGCCTCGACCTCGACGAGAACGGCGTCAATCACACTCGGGTCGACCTCGTCCGCGAGGGCGGCGGCGCCCGCGAACCGGAGCAGTTCGCGAAGCTGGTTTCTGACCCGCGCCACGATCCAGTCGACGAATGGGCCGTCGGCCACACTGTCGAACCCCACCCAATGGTTTTGGACGCCCGGAGTGAGGTAGTGATAGTGCTCCTCGCCGGGAAACGCGTCGAACCGCAAATGCTCCAGACCCGTCGCGGTTTCGAACACATGCAGCGTCGGGCCGCCCGCCCACGGCGCATCGCTGCCGTCCTCGAACAAGGCACGCCCTTCGACGCCGAAGGTCACCGCCCCGGCGGGGTAATAGGTGGTGGCCTCGACGACCACGGGCAGGGGGTCGCCCTGATACAACTTCCCGAGCCGGGTCGTCGTGTAACTCAACTTCGCCATTGGACTGCCTTTCATTGTGGGGCTGGTTGCGGTTGTCAAGCAGGAGCAGTGCTGAGCCACGGAACGGAGCTCAGAAGCTTTTGGGTGTGCGGCTCTTCGGGGTTCGCGAACACCTCGTCGACACGGCCCGACTCGACCACCGCACCTTGGTGCAGCACCGTCACGGTGTCGGCGAACTGCCGCACCACGCTCAGGTCGTGCGAGACGAAGAGGTAGGTCAGTCCGAGGTCGGACTGCAATGAGACGAGCAGATCCAGGATCTGCGCCTGAACACTGACGTCCAGGGCGGACGTGGGTTCGTCGAGGACGAGGATCTCCGGCTGCAGCGCGACGGCGCGGGCGATCGCGGCCCGCTGTCGCTGGCCGCCGGACAAAGTTGTCGGCTTGGCTTGGGCTACCCGCTCCTCGAGGCCGACGGCGTGCAGCAGTTCCAAGGTCCGTTCCTTGCGCTGCTGGGCGGAACCCACCCCGTAGAGCCGCAGCGGCTCGGCGATGAGGCTGCCGACGGAGTATTGCGGATCGAGTGAGGTGAACGGGTTCTGGTACACCAGCTGCAGGTTCCTGCGGACCTCGCGCAACGACGTGTGGTCGTGTGAGCTCAGTTCGTCGCCGTCGAGAAACACTTTCCCCGAATCCTGCCGCTCGAGCCGAAGTATCGTCCGCACCGCGGTGGACTTGCCGGAGCCGGATTCGCCGACGAGGGCGTGGGTAGTGCCGCGTGCGACGGCGAAGGAAACGCCGTCCAGCGCCACATGGTTGGTTCGGCCGCGGCCGAAGGTCTTGACCAGATCCTGAACGCGTAGGGCAGGCACTCCGTCATTCGCGGTATTGCGTTGCTGGCGAGCCGACTTGGCCTCGCGGTACTTGTCGAGCTGCAATCCGGGGACGTCGCGATAGAGCCTGCGGGCGTAGTCGGAGCGAGGTTCGCTGAGCACTTGGGCTGATGATCCGTACTCTTGGACGGCGCCGTCATTGAGCACGACAACTGCGTCCGAGCGTGCGGCGGCCAGCGAAAGGTCGTGGGTGATGAGCAGGATGCCGACCCCCAGGTCGTTTCGCAGGTCGTCGAGAAGATCCAGAATGGTCTTCTGGACCGTGACGTCGAGGGCCGAGGTGGGTTCATCGGCGACCAGGAGTCCCGGATTGAGCAGGATGGCCATGCCGATCAGGACACGCTGTTGCATACCTCCGGACAACTCGTGGGGGTAGAGCCGAATAACCCGACTTGGCTCCGGAAGGCCGACCCGCTCAAGCACATTCAGGATCAGGTCGCGGCGTTCAGACCTGGTGGAGCGCTGCGATTGGCGTAGCACCTCGTCGAACTGGGCACCGATCCGTCGCACCGGATTCAGGGCGTTGCCCGGATCCTGGGGAATGAAGCCGATCTCGGTTCCGCGTAGCCGCCGAAGTTCTCTGGCCCGGAGTCGGAGAATCTCCTCGCCGCGAAATCGAACGCTCCCATCTACTCGGGACGTGTGCGGATCCAGCAGACCCAGGATGGAATTGGCGATCGTAGACTTGCCGGAGCCCGAACGGCCGATCAATGACACCGTGGAACCGGCGGAGACCTCGAACGACACACCCTTGACGACGTGGTGATCCCCGTAGAACACGTGGAGTCCTGCGACGGCCAGCAATGCCGGCTGTGGAGTTGTCACGCTCTCTCCCCGAAGATTCGACTGATCCGATAAAGCGACAACACCGTCACCGCTATCACGCCTGCGGGTGCAAAGACGAGCCACGGATAACGTTTCATGTATTCCTTGCCGTCAGCCACCAGAAGCCCCCACTCTGACGAGGGCGGCGGGTCGCCGTAGCCCAGGAACGCCAGACCCGAGATCACGATGATCGCGAGCCCGAACTGCAGCACGGCCAGATGAAAGACGCTCCGGTAGGCGTTCGGCAAGATGTGTCGGATGAGGACGTAGGGCTTGGTGCCACCGATCAGATACGACGACTCGATGAAGCTAAGGTGTTTGACCCGCATCACTTCTGACCGCATCAGTCGGGCGAACACGGCTACCGCAGAGACCCCGGTGGCGATCGCGACGTTCACAGTCGCGAACCCGAGCGCGGACACGGTGATGATCGCCAACAGGAATCCAGGGATCGCCAACAGCACGTCGACGACACGGCTGAGCGCGGGGTCTACCCAGCTGCCGATGAAGCCGCTGAGGAGCCCGATTAGAGAGCCGGCGAGCAGCGCGATCGCGACGGCGATGATGGCGCTGGTGACCGACGCCGAGGCGCCGTAGACGATGCGAGTCAGTAGATCTCGGCCGATCTGGTCGGTGCCGAGAAGATGCTCTGCGCTGGGTGGTTGCAGTCGATCAGTGGTGATGCCCGTGTATGGATCGTCGTCGGTGAACCAGCTCGGTGCCACAGACCAGAGTGCGATGGTGAACAGGACCGCGGTCGACAGCCACAGCGTGGCGTTACCAGCCACCAGCCGCACCGAGCGGTTCGGGGTGGCCGGTGCGCTGGGCTGGGCCTTGCTGTGGCCGAGAGCTTCCGTTGTCATGCCGAGTTTCCCTGTGCCGAGGCGTGTTCGATCCGCAGGCGTGGGTCGAGTACCGGGTAGATCAGGTCGGTGAACAGATTGATCGTGATGAACACGATCGCCGCCAGCGTGACCGCGGCCTGCAACACGGGCACATCCTGATTCAGGACCGCGGTTTCCACGACGCTGCCAATTCCTTTGCGCGCAAACACTGCTTCAGTGATGACCGAGCCGCCAAGCACTTCGCCGATGGTCAGAGCCAGTACGGTGACCACGGGTAGCGAGGACGGTTTGAGCAGTTGGCGCCCGAATATCGTGGCGGGGGAGAGTCCCTTCGCGATCGCGACCGTCACGTACGGCTGTCGTCGTACCGTGTCGAGGCTGGTGATGAGCACCTGAGTCAGTTGCGCCGACACCGGGATCGCCAGCGCGATGGCGGGAAACACCGCGGCGTACACGCCGTGCTGATCGCTGAGCGTGAAGAGGCCCAGCTGGAACGACAGGACCTCGATGATGAGAAGGCCAATGGTGAAGTTGGGCACGGACAGAAATAGCGAGGGGAACATCCGGAGCAATCTGCCGCCCCATCGGGGCGGCAGGAAGACCGCTCCGAAGCCGATCGCGAAGGCGAGGACCAGGGAGAACAGCACCGCCAGAGAGGCCAGGGTCAACGTCGATGGCAGCGCCTCCGCGATCACCGTCGTCACCGGGCGGTTGGACACGAGGGAGAAGCCGAAATTGCCGGTGAAGAAACGTCCCAGCGCCACCACCAATTGCTCCACGACGGGCTTGTCGAGGCCGTAGAAGCTGGTGACCGCTCGGATCTCGTCCTCGGTGAAGTCGTTCTCCGGGCTGCGGAGCTGGTTCTCGATCGGGTCACCGGGAATGACGGTCACAACGAGGAAGATCACCAGATAGGTCAGCAGGATCACTGCCGCGGCCTGAAACAACCGCGCGAAGGCGTATTTCAGATACGGATTGGCGTTACTGCCCGGTCTCCACGCAGCGACCTTGCGGCGATCCGTCGTGCCTGCGGTGGCTGCGCTAAGCGGACTGGTCAAGCCAGGTGTCGTAATACCAGGGCCGGGCAACGACATTGAACACAACCCCCTTGACCTTCGACGATTGCAGGTAGGTGCCCTGCGAAATTTGTTCCAGCGGAACGAAGTAGGCCTGGTCGAGGATGTACTCCTGGACTTCTATGGCCAAATCCCGTCGCTTCGCCGCGTCTTGCTCGAGATTGAAGTCGTTGAGCAGCCCGTCCAGTTTGGGGTCGTTTGCGCGGAATTGGTCGGCGCCGTCGCTGGACCACTGGGCATACGAGCTGGCCCCTGCGTCGACCAGACTGTTGTGTGCCTCGTAGAAGGGCAGGCTGTCATCGGTGCCGTACTTGGCATACGCACTGATGTCTGCGTTGCGAAGGGTGACTTCAATTCCCGCCGCTTTCAACTGCTGCGCAATCACTTCCCATTCCAGCTTGGACGTGCTCACGTACGGGGTCGGTACTGCCCAGAAGCTCAGCCGCTCACCGCCTTTGACGCGGATGCCGTCCTCGCCGACCTGGTTCCATCCCGCTTCGTCGAGGAGTTGCTCGGCCCGGGCCTGGTCGAAGGCGAAGCGGTCCGAAAGGTCGACGGCTTCAGGGACGTTGCTGTTGAAGATCGTGGTCGCCGGCAGCCAGTCCTCGGTGTAGACGGTTTGCAGGATTTCATCTCGGTTGATCGCGTGCTGGATCGCCTGTCGCACCTTGATGTCATCGAGGTGTTGAGCTGAGAGCCGCAGCTGCAGACCGTGCACCGCCCCGAAGAACCGTGGGGTCTGCACCACGAATCCCTCGGACTTGGCGGCCGAAAGTTCCTCCGGCGGCACGTTCTGCGCGATGTCAGCCTGACCAGATTCGACCGACGTTCCGCGTTGAAGGTCGTCGGGAATGACGCGGAAGGTAATGGTGTCCAGGTATGCCTGCCCCTCGTGCTGCGCATTCTCGGCGGGCCAGTCGTAGTCCGGCCGCTTCTCCAAGACCACCTCCTGGTTCGGCGCCCAAGACGTCACCACGAATGGACCAGAGCCGGCAATGTTCGACAGGTCGCTCTGCTCGTCGACGCTCAAGTCGAGGGTCTTCTTACTGAGGACGATCGTGCCGTGGTAACCGAGGGAGGGGATGAAACTGAGGTCGGGCCGGTTCAGCGTCACTTTGACGGTGTGGTCGTCGACTGCTGCCGCGGATTCGAAGCTCTTGGGAAACAGTGCGACTCGGGTGATTCCGCGACGGGAGTCGCCCGCTGCCCAGATGTTCAGATTCGCGACGGCGGTCTCGGCATCAAACGGCGTTCCGTCGGAGAACGTCACGCCCGGCCGCAGGTGCAGTACGTACTCCGTTCCGTCTTCGCTGACATCCCAGCTCTCGGCAAGCCATGGGAACACCTTGCCGTCGTTGTCGACGTAGACGAGTTTGTCCGTGATCTGGCCCCACACCTGAGCTTCGTACAGGTTGCTGGCGGACTTGCTGGGCACCCACCCGGTCGAGAAGTTGTTCGTCAGCACCGTGATCTCGCCGCCGGCTTGCGGCTCCGAGCTGGTCGAGGATGAGCCGTCGGCAGCCGGGCCCGACTCCGACGAGGAGCACGCCACCATCGTCAGAGCGAGCACGGCGACCGCCGCGTGTTTCCACTCGATCCGGGACTTCATCGGAAAACCACTCCTCAGCTTGTGTCGCTGCGCACGCGCAGACCTGGCACGAGCTCGAAGGGGCCGGGCTCCGGGAAAGCATCCGTCGGCCGGCGACGCGGATCAACGCAACGCGGCTACGTCTTTCCAGTAGCAAAAGTGTGCAAATGGGTTGCGACGCTACCGAGCGGACCGGCGACGAAAAGCGTTGGGCGACAGCACGACGGTGCATGCCGCGCGAGCCGCAAGCGCCTAACGGGTGATGATGCGGTCGGCGACTTCGGTGAGCTTCATGTTCTGTTCTTGGCTCAGCTGACGCATCATCTGGAAGGCACGAACGTCGTCGACCCCGAACCGCTCCATGATGATTCCCTTGGCCTGCCCGATGCGGTCCCGCGACAGCAACGCAGTCTGGAGTTGTTGTTCCGTCTGGGTCGTGATGATGGCGGCGGCGGCATGGGCTGCCAGCACACTGCCGGCGGTTTCTGCGTCGGAGTCCCATTTCCTGGGTTGTAGACCGAAGAGGTTGAGCGCACCGGCGGTGCGGTCACCGGTGTAGAGCTTGAAGGACATTCCGCTGAGGACGCCGATCTCGACCACGGCAGACGAGTACTGGGGCCACCGTGTTTCCTCGCGGAAGTCGTCGGTGCGCACGACGGTGTCCGCGAGCGCCGCCTGCCGACAGGGGCCCTCCTTCAGCGTCATCTGCAGGATGTCGAGCTGATGCGGGAGCTCGCTGGTGACGGCCAACGAATCGAAGTCGCCGCCCTTCTTGACCACGAGGATCCCGGCCGTGTCGACACCGGGGATGAGCTCGACGGCGGCCGACGTCACCTCGCGCAGGACCGCGTCGAGCGTGCGCTCGGAGGCGAGTGTCCTCGCCATTTCCGCCATGCGGATGGCGATGTCGCGCTCTACCGGATGTGCCATGTGGACAACCATTCACTCTTGCGGGTTCCGAATGACGCCGTCACCTCGGGTGCCGCCACAGTACTAGGCTCCACCTCACCCCGATCCTAGGGTCCTGCTGCCCGCGGTATCGCGTCATCCAGGGCTGCCGCAGCGGATGGGTCGAGTTCGATGTTGCTCACGCGCTTGCACCGCCGCCGACGTCATCACGCAGGGGACGCCCGCGGCCCTGGTACAGCGCGGCATCGGCTCGTGCATACAGTTCGGCGACGTTGGGTTTCAACGAGCTCCCCGTGGCCGTACCGAGGCTGACCCCGGGTGTATTCGACCGGATACTGCGGAGGAAGTCCTCCACGACCTCGGGTGCTTCACCAACGAGGCAGGCGGCGAACTCGTCGCCTCCCAGTCGGGCCAAGACGGCCCGACGAGGAACGGCTTGTTTCCAGTGGCCTGCGTAATCGGTGATGCGCCGGTCCCCGGCGCGATGTCCGTAGGTGTCGTTCAGGGTCTTGAGGCCATCGATGTCGAGGGCAATGACCGTGACGGAGACTGGAGTCGCCCGAAAGCGCCTCAGCAGGTCGGACGTCGCGATCTCCCACCCGGCCCGATTGAGGAGGCCAGTCAGGGGGTCTGCGCAGGCTGCGGTGAACATCGCACGCATGAGCAGACCGAAGGACTCGGCTGCGCCAGTGATCGCCACGGCGATGATGAGAAAGGTAATGACCCCCACATGTGGCGCCGGGGCAACGCCGACCGCTACCGCACAGGCCGCCGTCAGAGAGGCGATCAAGGCCCATGCCTGCCGGGGCGAGTGGAACGCCCGCAGGTACATCGCCAGGAACATCGGGCCGATCAAGCAGACGTATTCGGCCGTCATCGTGACGTGGAAGGCCATCACGATGGGGGTGGCCGCGATAGCGGCCGTGGTCGCCAACATGACGTGATCCGGCCTGATGGCGAGGAGGGCGAGCGCCCCCGTTCCGAGGACGATGGCGATGATCCCGCCGGTCGGGTTGGCATAGGCGAGGTCGGTACGCACTGGAAACAGCGTGAAGACCACCCCGTACGCGAAGAGGAACGTCGTAGCGCCCAAATAGATGCGCAACAACCTTGCTCGCTGGTTGCTCAAGACGCCGCCATCTGCGCTGGCGAGCGAGCTCAAGCGATACATGACGCTTAACCTGCCCGTGACTGCCCGCAGTCGTCAATTTGCCGCTCCGGCTTCCCCCTGGAACCCGGAGCGGCAAACCGACCAACACTCAGAAATCGAGACCACCGTCATCGCAACGACATCCAACCCGCGGTGAGGCCTCAGACAGGGGGCTGATCGGTGGCGGGGGGCTAGAAGTGATCGGAAACCTGTGCGCGCGGTGTTCCGAGTGCGACGCCCCCGTCGGCGAGCGGCTCGTCGAGGTCACGAAGCTGGATTGACCACTGGGCAGTGGGTGCGACTTCGTGGGCGAACACGCGTCGATATGGGTGATGCGTCTGAGCCTGCGCCTCGACCTGGCAGAGTGACGCCGTGTCCGAAGACGACGACGCCGTCCGCGCCTTGCTGGCCTACCTGGGCGCTGCGATGGTCGCAACGGGGCAGCCGGTCAGCGACGTGGAGGACGAGCTGGCTGCGGTGAGCGCCGCGCTCGGCTACCCCGACGTCCAGATCGCGGCGTCGCCGACCGGGGTAATGCTGAACCTGGCCAGCGGTGCGGCCGCGACGTTCGAGTCGGTCAAGGGCGGACTGCGCCTGGACCAGGCCGCCGAGGTCCGGACGATCCGTCATCGGTTGTCGCTGTCCACTGTCACGGTGTCTCAGGCCACCAGCGAGCTGCTCGAGCTACGCCATCGTCCACCCCGCTATCCGCAGTGGTTGGCCAACCTCGGCTGGATCGCGATCGCCACCGGGATCGCCCTCATCCTGCAGCCTGGGGGCGCCAACGTCGCCTTCGCGGCCGTCGGAGCCGTCGTGGTGGTGGCCCTTTTCCGCCTTGGGCAGCGGTTCAGCCTGATCGCCACGCTGCTGCCGACCCTTGCCGCCTTCCTTCTGGCGTGCGGGGTGTTCGCAGCCGCCAACGCCGACTTGCTGGACGGACCGCTGCGAACCCTGCTGCCGCCGCTCGCCGTGCTGTTGCCAGGCGCGTTGATCGTCACCGCGATGTCGGAGCTCGCCGCAGGCGACATGGTGGCCGGAGCGTCACGGTTGACCTTCGGGCTGGTCCAGCTGCTCCTGTTCACCCTCGGCATCGTCGCGGCCAGCCAGGTAATCACCGTGCCTGCGGCCGAATTGACCAATCTTCGCGTCGACACACTGGGCTGGTGGGCTGCCCCGCTGGGGCTGATGCTGATCAGCATCGGAATCGGGGCATTGGAGAGTCCGCCGGTGCGACTGCTGCCCTGGATCACCGTGGTCTTGATCCTCGCCTTCGCCGCCCAGAGTTTTGGGCAACACGTCGGTGGTGCGGTGCTCGGTAGCTTCCTGGGCGCGGTCGCCGCCAGCTTGGGTTCGTCGCTCGTCGAGGCCGTGGTTCCGAACCTGCCCCGGTTGGTGGTCTTCCTGCCGGCATTCTGGCTGCTCGTCCCCGGCAGCCTCGGTCTGCTCTCCACCACTGCCCTCGTCACCAATCCCAGCGGTGGCGGGGCGAACGCAATCGGCGTGGCGACGGTGGTCTGTGCGATCGCGGTCGGATTGTTGGTCGGCGCGGCGGTGGCCCGGTCCTTTGGCGGTGTCCTCCAGAGGCTGCGGCGCGGGTATCCGCTGCGCGGACGGGGTCGGCCGGGCCGGAGCCTTCTGCGCTGAACGGGCAACGCGATACCGAAGCGGGCCAAATCGCGGAACAGACGCCAACCCAGTTTGGTACCGGCGTGAACTTCTCCTCCGCGTCAACCTCGGCTGAGCTCGCCGCCCGTGGGAATGGCGTTTTCGATGAGGACGACCGCGATGGCTGCGGCGGTGGCGAAGGTGTCGGAGTCGAGAACTCGGTTGCGGGCCGAAGCCCCATCCAGGAGCAGTGCCAGCTGTTCGCCGAGTTGTTCGGGGTTGGTGGCACCGGCCTGGCGCGCGGCGTCGGTCAGCCGCGCGGCAAAGGCGATCTTGTAGTCGCGGGCGTTGACGCGGGCCGGGTGGGCGCTGTCGTGGATTTCGACGGCCGCCGCGATGAACGGGCACAGCGGCGCGTGAATGTCGAAGGCGGCGAGCAGCCGTTCGCGGGGTGTGAGGTCGGTGCGGTCGAACACTTCGGGCAGGATGTCGGGATCGAATCGGCGGAGGTGTTCGGCGATCAGCTCATCCTTGCTGGTGAAGTGCTGGTAGAAGGTCCGCTTTGACACCTGGGCCACCGTGCAGAGCTGGTCGAGGCCGGTGCTGTTGATGCCTTGATCGCGGAACAGTTGCCGTGACGCACTGAGGATGCGCTCTCGGGCACCCCTGCCGCGGCGCAGGCCGCGTGGCCCCTTCTCCAACTCCGTCATTTACCCAGGATAGCCCAGTTGGGTACCGATCGGTGTGCATAGCTTGCGCTCCTGGTGGTCGTTCGCTACGTTAAGTACGCAGATCGGTGTACATAGCATCGGCGCTATCGGATGAATGGAGTGATCGTGGGAAAGCTCGATGGCAAGGTCGCGGTAATCACCGGCGGGACGAGTGGGATGGCGCTGGCTGGCGCCAAGTTGTTCGTCGACGAGGGAGCTCACGTCTTCATCACGGGCCGACGGCAGGACGCGCTGGACCAGGCCGTCGAACAGATTGGCCGCAATGTCACTGGCGTGCAGGGCGATTCGGCCGACCTCGGCGATCTGGACCGTCTGTTCGACACGGTCAAACGGGAAAAGGGCGCGATCGACGTGTTGTGGGCAAGCGCCGGAGTCGGCAAGCAGAGCAAGCTCGGCGAGATCACCGAGCAGGACTTCCACGACGCATTCTGGTTGAACGCTCGCGGCACGCTGTTCACGGTGCAGAAGGCGCTGCCGCTGTTCAACGACGGCGGCTCGATCTTGATGACCGGATCGAACGCGTCGCTGCGCGGCTACCCCGATTGGAGTGTCTACGCGGGGAGCAAGGCCGTGCTGCCCGGCTACGCCCGGGTGTGGGTGTCGGAGTTGAGGGACAGGAAGATCCGGGTGAACGTCCTGACCCCCGGCCAGGTGGCCACGCCGGCCCTGGAACAGGTGATGACCGAGGAGCAGAAGGCGCAGTTCGAGTCGGTGATCCCGCGCCGAGAGTCGGGCCGCCCCGAGGAGATCGCCTCGGCCGCGCTGTTCCTCGCCTCTGATGACTCCAGCTATGTCAATGGCCACGAACTGGTGGTCGACGGCGGCACCACGGTGATCTGAGTGAGCGAAACCGCCAGGCCGGCGGAAAGACGCGTCGCACCGGACCGTGGCCGCCCGTGGCCCACCCTGG
>NZ_JBEVLO010000279.1:0-20069 GCF_040509115.1 Mycobacterium sp.
GCTTGACGGATTACGTCGGGCCGAGTGCGCCGTGGGAAGATGGGACGCGTGTTGCGATGGACCACTGCTGGTGAATCCCACGGCCGCGCGTTGGTGGCGATGGTCGAGGGGATGGTCGCCGGCGTCGAGATCACGTCCGGCGGCATCGCCGAGCAACTGAGGCGGCGCCGACTCGGCTACGGCCGGGGCGCCAGGATGAAGTTCGAGGCCGACGCCGTCACCGTGCTCACCGGGGTGCGTCACGGCGTGACGCTTGGCGGCCCCATCGCGGTCGAGATCGGCAATACCGAGTGGCCCAAGTGGGAAACCGTGATGGCGCCCGATCCGGTCGATCCCGCCGAACTCGACGGCGCCCGCAACGCACCGCTCACCCGGCCGCGGCCCGGACACGCCGACTATGCGGGCATGCTCAAGTACGGCTTCGACGACGCACGCCCGGTGCTGGAGCGGGCCAGCGCACGCGAAACGGCCGCTCGCGTCGTGGCGGGCACCATCGCCAGGGAGTTCCTGCGTCAGGCCCTCGGCGTCGAGGTGCTGTCCCACGTGATCTCGATCGGCGCCTCGAAGCCCTACGACGGCCCACCGCCGCGCCCTGGCGACCTGGCTGCCATCGACGACAGCCCGGTCCGCGCGTTCGACGAGACCGCTGAGCAGGCCATGATCGCCGAGATCGAGGACGCCAAGAAGGACGGCGACACGCTGGGCGGCATCGTCGAGGTCGTCGTCGACGGCCTTCCGATCGGCCTCGGGTCCTTCACCAGTGGTGACAACCGCCTCGACAGCCAGATCGCCGGCGCCGTCATGGGCATTCAAGCCATCAAGGGCGTCGAGATCGGCGATGGCTTCGAGACGGCACGCCGCCGCGGCAGCGTGGCCCACGACGAGATCTACCCCGGCCCCGATGGCGTGCTGCGCTCGACCAACCGCGCGGGCGGGCTGGAAGGCGGCATGACCAACGGTCAAGCGCTGCGCGTGCGGGCCGCGATGAAGCCGATCTCCACGGTGCCGAGGGCACTGGCCACCGTCGACATGGCCACCGGCGAGGAGGCCGTGGCGATTCACCAGCGCTCCGACGTGTGCGCGGTGCCTGCCGCGGGCGTGGTGGTCGAGACCATGGTGGCGCTCGTCCTGGCCCGCGCCGCGCTGGAGAAGTTCGGCGGCGATTCGCTGGCCGAGACCCGCGCCAACGTCGACAACTACCTGGCCTCGGTCGCTGCGCGTTCCGGCGGGCAGAACCTGGGGATCGCCCCCGACGCCGTCGATCCCGCGCAGGCGTCGGGCTGATGGCCCCCAAGGCCGTGCTCGTGGGCATGCCCGGCTCGGGCAAGTCCACCATCGGGCGCCGCCTGGCCAAGGCTCTCGACGTACCCCTGCTCGACACCGACGCCAAGATCGTCGAGAACACCGGGCGCAGCATTGCCGACATCTTCGTCGAGGGTGAGCCCGAGTTCCGCCGCATCGAGGCGGACGTCGTGATCGCGGCGCTTGCCGAACACGACGGCGTGGTGTCGCTCGGCGGGGGCGCTATCACCACACCCCGAGTGCGCGAGGCGTTGGCCGGGCACACCGTCGTGTATCTGGAAATCAGTGCGTGCGAAGGGATTCGGCGCACCTCCGGTGGCACCGCGCGACCGCTGCTGGCCGGTGGTGACCCGGGGGAGCGGTTCCGTGAGTTGATGGCGGCGCGGGTCCCGCTCTACCGGGAGGTCGCCACCCTTCGGATCAACACCAACCGCCGCAATCCGGGCGCCGTGGTGCGCACCATCGTCGCCCGGCTGGAACGCGCCGCGGCCGGATCGGCGGGTAGGAGCGCAGCCACCGGGGAAGCGGGCGCGCAGCACCCGCGTCGACGTCGCAGGCCTGCGTGGCGGCGGGGGCCCACCGTCCTGAATCCCGCACCCACCACCGACGCGCCGCCGAGCCCGGCGGCGCTGGCCCGTAAAGCGGAGGCGCGCAATGACTGAACCCGTCATCGTCGAGGTGCTCGTCGACCGGCCCTACCCGGTGATCATCGGGCGGGGCCTGCTCGACGACCTCGCCCGCGTGCTCGACGGACGCGACAAGGTCGCCATTCTGCACCAGCCGGTGCTGAACCAGACCGCCGAGGCGGTCCGGAACCGGTTGGCGGAGAAGGGAATCGACGCGCACCGCGTCGAGATCCCCGACGCCGAAGCCGGTAAGGAACTGCCGGTGGTCGGGTTCATCTGGGATGTGTTGGGCCGCATCGGCGTCGGTCGCAAGGACGCCATCGTGAGCCTGGGCGGTGGGGCGGCCACCGATGTCAGCGGCTTCGCCGCGGCCACCTGGCTCCGCGGCATCGACGTCGTGCACGTGCCGACCACGCTGCTCGGCATGGTCGACGCCGCGGTCGGCGGCAAGACCGGCATCAACACCGACGCGGGCAAGAACTTGGTCGGCGCGTTCCATCAGCCGCTGGCGGTACTCGTCGATCTGGCCACGCTCGAGTCGTTGCCACGCAACGAGATCATCGCAGGAATGGCCGAGATCGTGAAGGCCGGATTCATCGCCGATCCGGTCATCCTCGACCTCATCGAGGCCGACCCCGAGGCGGCACTGGACCCGGCAGGCGCGGTGCTGCCCGAGCTCATCCGCCGGGCGGTGGCCGTCAAGGCCGACGTCGTCGCGGCCGACGAGCGGGAATCCCAACTCCGCGAGATCCTCAACTACGGTCACACGTTGGCTCATGCGATCGAGCGCCGCGAACGCTACAAGTGGCGCCACGGCGCCGCGGTGTCGGTCGGCCTGATGTTCGCCGCCGAACTCGGCAGGCTGGCAGGGCGACTCGACGACGAGACCGCCGACCGGCATCGCGCGGTGTTGACCGCGCTCGGCCTTCCGGTGACCTACGACGCCGATGCGTTCCCTCAGCTACTGGAGTACATGGCGGGCGACAAGAAGACCCGCTCGGGCGTCCTGCGTTTCGTGGTGCTCGAAGGGCTGGCCAAACCAGGCAGGCTCGAAGGCCCGGACCCGGCCCTTCTGGTCGCCGCGTACTCGGAGATCGGTGCCCCGTGACCCACCCGACCGTGAACGTGCTCAACGGCCCCAACCTCGGCAGGCTCGGCAAGCGTCAGCCCGAGGTGTACGGCAGCACCACGCACGCCGACCTGGTCACGCTCATCGAGCGCGAGGCCGATCATCTCGGGCTGAAAGCCGTTGTCCGTCAAAGTGACAGCGAAGCCGACCTGCTGGGCTGGGTGCACGATGCGGCCGACGCCAAGGAACCGGTGATCCTCAACGCCGGTGCGTTCACCCACACGTCGATCGCGTTGCGCGACGCCTGCAGCGAACTCAGTGCCGGTTTGATCGAACTGCACATCTCGAACGTCCATGCGCGCGAGGAGTTTCGGCACCACTCGTATCTCAGCGGCGTGGCGACCGGCGTCATCGTCGGCCTTGGCGTGCGGGGCTACCTGCTGGCGCTGCGCTACTTCGCCGACCGCGACTCCGCCTAGAGGCGCTTGTCGGTCCTCGGCGCTTCCTGGGTCTCGGCGCTGCCGGAACCGCCCGCCAGCGTCGGCACCGGGGCAGTGGCTGGCGCGTCGTCCTCCACCCGATCGTCGCGGACGGCCTCGAACACGTCGGTGTCCGCCCGGTCGCCATCGGCGCCATGACGTTGCACCGGGGGAGCCTTGCGGTCGATCAGCGTCCGGCCCAGCGAGACGCCGGCGATGGCGAAGGCGAACGTCACCAGCGCGGTGAACGCGGCAAAGGTCGTCACCTCATTCAGCAGGCCCTCGGCGTAGAGGTTGTCGTAGAACAGTGAGATGAACCATGCGACGAAGCCGCTCACGATGCCGGCGAATAGGCCGGCCAGCAGCCACGTCATGGCCAGATCACCGCGGCGGTCGGGGTCCGGGTTGACCCGCGCGTCGGCGCGGCCGTCGACGTTCCCCCAGATGAAGGCCGCCAACGCGAACACGAGGACCAGCGCGATGCTGATCGTCAGCGCCCACTTGTCGAACACGTTGATCAGGGCGCCTTGGAGCAATCGGACGATGACCATCAGCGCCGCGAACACGAGTCCGCGCAGCAACCACTTACTCATGGGGGCACAGCGTAGCGAGTACCGTCACACGCTGTGACGATTTCTCAGCGCAGGGCCCGCTTGCGTCGCAGACTGGCCGCAGCGGATCTGCCGGCAATGTTGGTTACCGACCTGGTCAACGTGCGTTATCTGTCGGGCTTCACCGGGTCCAACGGCGCGCTGCTCATTCGGGTCGACGACGAAACGCCGGTGCTGGCGACCGACGGGCGCTACCGGACCCAGGCCGCCGCGCAGGCCCCGGATGCCGAGCTCGTCATCGAACGGGCATGCGGGCCGCATCTGGCGGCGATGGCGGCCGGAAGCGGGATCCGACGGCTGGGCTTCGAGAGTCACGTCGTGACGGTCGACGCCCATGCGCTGCTGCAGAAGGCCGCCGACGGCGTGGAATTGGTCAGGGCCGCGGGTGCCGTGGAGGCACTGCGGGAAGTGAAGGACGCCGGCGAGATCGCGCTGCTGCGGTTGGCGTGCGAGGCCGCCGATGCGGCACTGACCGAGCTGGTGGCATCCGGTGGACTGCGACCTGGGCGCACCGAGAAGGAAGTCGGGCGGGATCTGGAGTCCCGGATACTCGACCACGGTGCCGACGGCATCTCGTTCGAGACCATCGTGGCGGCGGGCCCGAACTCTGCCATCCCGCATCACCGGCCCACCGATGCCGTTCTCGCGGCCGGCGACTTCGTCAAGATCGACTTCGGCGCGCTCGTCGCGGGCT
Organism: Mycobacterium sp.; assembly: GCF_040509115.1. Taxonomy (GTDB): domain Bacteria; phylum Actinomycetota; class Actinomycetes; order Mycobacteriales; family Mycobacteriaceae; genus Mycobacterium. Next base: position 4,782 of record NZ_JBEVLO010000279.1, read on the forward strand.
ACCACTCGGACATGACCCGCACCTTCGTGCTGTCACCGGTTGCGCAGTGGCAACTCGACGTCTACGACCTGGTGTCGACCGCGCAGCGACTGGGTCGGGAGGCCCTGGCACCCGGCGTCTCACTGTCCGCCGTGGATGGCGCGTCGCGCGAGGTCATCGCCGGTGCCGGGTTCGCAGAGAACTTCGGACACGGCCTCGGGCACGGGGTCGGGCTGCAGATCCACGAAGCGCCGGGAATCAGTGCGTCATCCGCCGGTACACTGCTTTCTGGCTCTGCGGTCACCGTGGAGCCCGGTGTCTATCTGCCCGGCCATGGTGGTGTCCGTATCGAGGACACGCTGGTCGTGGGCAGTGATGATGCACCCACACCCGAGTTGCTGACCCGGTTCCCCAAGGAACTGGCAATTCTCTAGAAGGCTAGGAGTAGTACCCCCGTGGCATCGACCGCCGACTTCAAGAATGGGCTCGTCCTGCAGATCGATGGCCAGCTGTGGCAGATCACCGAGTTCCAGCACGTCAAGCCCGGCAAGGGCCCCGCGTTCGTGCGGACCAAGCTCAAGAACGTGCTGTCCGGCAAGGTCGTCGACAAGACCTACAACGCGGGCGTGAAGGTGGAGACCGCCACCGTCGACCGGCGCGACACCACCTACCTGTACCGCGACGGCAGCGACTTCGTCTTCATGGACGCCCAGGACTACGAGCAGCACCCGCTGCCCGAGTCGCTGGTCGGCGACGCGGCGAACTACCTGCTGGAGGGCATGCCCGTCCAGGTGGCGTTCCACGACGGCGTGCCGCTGTACCTCGAGCTGCCGGTGACCGTCGAACTGCTGGTCGCCAGCACCGAGCCGGGACTGCAGGGTGACCGCTCCAGCGCAGGCACCAAGCCAGCGACGATGGAGACCGGCGCTCAGATCAACGTGCCGCTGTTCATCAACACCGGCGACAAGCTGAAGGTCGATTCGCGCGACGGAAGCTATCTCGGTCGGGTGAATGCCTAGCCTCGGCGAGCCTGGCGACGGGATGAGTGGCCTGGGGCGAGCGGAGCGACGGGATGAGTGACCGTCGCGGGGACCGGGGTCGCCACCAGGCGCGCAAGCGCGCTGTCGACCTGCTCTTCGAGGCGGAGGCGCGGGGACTCACCCCCGCCGAGATCGCCGACGGTCGCACGGCGCTGGCCGAGGGTGACTCCGAGCTGTCGGTGCTGAACCCGTACACCGTCACGGTGGCGCGCGGGGTCACCGCGCACGCCGCGCACATCGACGACCTCATCTCCGCGCATCTGCAGGGTTGGACGTTGGAACGGTTGCCCGCCGTCGACCGCGCCGTGCTGCGGGTGGCGGTCTGGGAACTGCTGCACGCCGACGACGTGCCGGAGGCCGTCGCGGTCGACGAGGCCGTGGAGTTGGCGAAGAGCCTGTCCACGGACGACTCGCCGGGCTTCGTCAACGGCGTGCTCGGTCAGGTCATGTTGGTGACGCCGCAAATCCGGGCCGCTGCGGCGGCGGTGCGGAGTACGCCCGAAGGCTGACGCTCCTGCCGAGCGCCTGCGCGATCACCGGGTGATACTGGTGGTCGTGTCGCAGGACTGGGCGCCGTACAGCTCGGTGGAAGAGGCCGCGAGGGTCTATCTACGCGACCCGGAACTCGCGCTCGATCAGCTTCGGTCGGTCGTCGAGTTCTCGCACATCAAGTCGTTCATCATGTCCCGCGGGGCGACCGAAGAGGTCTGGGGCGAGGCCGTGTGGCAGGAGATCCTGCTGACCGACGGCCGACGACTGATCATGTGGCGTGCCGACGACGAGTCGTCGACTCGAGACGATCTGGGGCCGCGTCGCATCCTGGACGCCTCGGTGCGGACGATTCTGCTGTCCACCATCACCGATCACATCCTCACCACGGCGTTCGACGTGCTGGACGACGGCACCCGGAGGCTCGCCGAGGTGCGGTTGCGGATGTACACGCAACTGCTGACGCGTACCAGGCAGAAGTCGGCCACCGACACCGACCTGTTCTGCGAATCGTTCCGCTACACCAGGACCGTCGACAACGGCGGGCTGGCGCAGATGCAGCGGCTGCTGCAGTTTGGCCGGGTGCTTTCGCACTGGTCGTGAGCCGGCTGGCTAGGTCCCGTAGTGCGGCAGCTCGATCGAGTCGGCGGTGGTGAAGTACTTCTTGGCGGCGAACGAGCGAAACGGCCAGCGCTGCATCCACTTCATCACCATCGCCGTGATCACGATGTCCGCCTTGGACATCGGCGCGTAGCCGTCGACGCCTGCGGGCAGGTCCTGGCACTTGTCGATGTACGGCCGCATCAACCTGCCGTATTCGGCCAGCGCTTGGGCGACGTGCTCGTTGTTCAAAACCGCTGGCGCCGAACCTAGTTCGCCTGCCAGGAGGTAGGCGCCGACGAGCGCGAGGCTGGTGCCCATCCCGCTGAGCGGGGAGGCGCAGTAACCCGCGTCGCCGACCAGGGTGACGCGGCCGGACGAGAACGACGCCATGTGCACCTGTGCGAACGCATCGAAGTAGAAGTCGTCGGCGGTGCATGCGGCGGCCAGTAGCGCGTCGGACTGCCATCCCGCGCCCGCGAACCGCGCGGTCAGCAGTTGTCGCTGGGCGTCGATATCGCGCCGATCATAGGTCAGCGGATCGGAGCGAAAGGCCAAGCCCGCCTTGGCGATCGTCGGATTGTGCGACGGCCGCATCGACGCGTTCAGGCCGCCTGCGGCCTGATACATCAGGTACCACCCGTCGAGGCCGAGGTCGTCCGGCGCGGTGAACCAGGCGTGGTAGCCGCCAAGGGGTTTGACGAATTGCTCCTCGGGACCGAAGGCCAGTCGCCGCACTACCGAGTGCGGCCCGTCGGCGCCGACGACGAGGTGGGCGATCAGGTCGGTGCCGTCGCTCAATGTGGCGACGACGCCGTCATCCGTGGGGTTCAGCTCGGAAATGGTTGTGCCGAAGCGGTATTCGACGGTATCCCTGGTGGCCTCGTAAAGGGCGTCGACCAGATCGCCCCGTAGGATCTCCAGTTTGGACACCACGCCGTTGCCGCCGAACGCCTCGACGGGCATTTCCGCGCGTCGGCTGCCGTCCGACTTCACCCAGGCAATTCCGTTCTGGTGCAACGAGCGGTGCTTCATCACGTCGAGCAGGCCCATGCGCTCGACCACGGTGGCTCCCGCGCCCCGCAGATCGACGGTCTGCCCACCGGGGCGGATGCCTGGCGCCAGCTCGACGACGACGACGTGGTAACCGTTCTTCGTCAGCCAGAAGGCCAGTGTCGGACCCGCGACTCCGGCACCGCTGATGAGGACGGTCGGTTGCGCCATCTCCGAAGCGTATGGCATACGCATCACGCTGACAACGACGCGAACCGCGCCGGGGGATGAAAACGCGGACGGTGATTGCTGACTGACCCATGGCAACTCACGAAAACACCGCACTGATCGTCGGGGCATCACGGGGTCTCGGACTCGCACTGGTGGCGGAGTTCCTGCGGCGCGGCTGGAACGTCATCGCCACCGTGCGCGGCGACGGTCCGTCGTCGCTGCGGGAGCTGGACGCCCACGAGCGCCTCCGGATCGAGGTGCTCGACATGACCGAACCCGAACAGATCGACGCCCTGCACGACCGCCTGGCCGGCGAAGGCCTCGACCTGCTGTTCGTCAACGGTGCCGTCGCCCACGGTGACGTGCCCATCGCCGACGTGTCGACCGAGAGCTTCGTCGAGGTCATGGTCACCAACGCGTTGAGCCCGCTGCGGGTGGTCGAGGCCTTCGCCGACCTGGTACCCGAGACGGGCACCATCGCGGTGATGTCGTCCAGCCAGGGCAGCGTCTCACTCAACGTCAACGGTGGGCACGAGGTGTACCGGGCCAGCAAGTCCGCGCTCAACCAACTCTTCCGCAGCTTTGCCGCGCGGCACGCCGACGACCCCCGCACGCTGCTTCTCATCAATCCTGGCCACGTGAAGACCGAACTCGGTGGGGCATCCGCCAAGCTGACCGTCGACGACAGCATCCCCGGCGTGGTCGACACCCTGCTCGCACACGCCGGCGATGGAGGTCTGCAGTTCCTGGACTATCAGGATCACGTCGTGCCCTGGTGACGTGCTCTGGGCAATTGCACGAGGCGTCCACATCGTGCACCAAGTCGGCGGGCGTTCACTGACTGCATGGGACGCGACGGGTCGGGCTCGCTGGTGATAGTCGTGCTCGACGGTGACACCGACGTCGGCTTTCGACGGGCTCGCCGATGCCTCGCCGACGGACACCGCGTCGCGGTCGTCAGCCGCCACCCTGGCGGCGCGATCCGGGTCATCCACGGGTACCGGGCCGAGCAGGTGATGGTGATCGTGGCCGACCCCACCGAACCGCGCCAATGGCGCAGAGTCACCGACCGCGTCGTCGAACGCTTCGGACGCATCGACGAAGTCGTGCACGGCGCGGACGCGGACTTGCTGGCCCTTGCCTGAACGGGCCACCCACGGCAGCTAAGCGTCCAGCGCCTGGTAGGTGCGGCGGACGAAGCGCGGCTGCGCGGCCTGCAGCTTGGCCAACGAGGTATTGCCCGCGACGGCCGCCGCCGCCGCGTCCCCGCTGAGATCGGGCAGGTTCTGGATGAGGTACAGCAAGATCAGATCGTGCGACGGATCGGCCTGCCACCAGGTGCCGTAGGCGCCCGGCCAACTGAACGTCCCGAGCCCGCCCGGCCCGAACAGCTGACGCGACTGAGCGGCGTCGGTCACCACCGAGAGGTTCAGACCGAATCCGCGGCCTCGCCAGAACGGCATGCCGAGGAACGGGAACTTCCGTTGCTCGTCGGTCAACCGGTCGGTGCGCATCAGCCGCACCGACTCCTCCGACAACACCCGGACCCCGTCGACGGTGCCACCGGCGAGCAGCATCCTGGCGAAGGCGAGGTAATCGTCGGCCGTCGACCACAGGCCCGCACCGCCGGTACAGAACGGCGGCAACGTCACTGACGCGGGTCCCATCACGTCGTCGCGCAGCGTGCCGGTCTCGTCGAGCTGGTACATGGTGGCGGCGCGGCGGCGTCCCTCCAGGGTGACGGCGAAGCCGGTGCTGGACATGCCGAGCGGCTCGAAGACCCGGCTCGCCAACACGTCTGCGAGCGGTGCGCCCGCGATCCGCGACAGCGCGATGCCGAGGACGTCGGTGGCGTGGCTGTAGGTCAGGCGTTCGCCGGGCTGGTGCGCCAGCGGCAGCCGCGCCAACTCGGCCAGCCACCGATCTTGGTCCTGCCGGAACATCAACTTCGCGTACGCGCGGCTCAACGGCGGGCCCACCGAGAACGCGTAGGCCAACCCGCTGCGATGCGTCATCAGATCGTCGAAGGTGATCGGGCGTTGCAGCGGCACCGTGTGGTCGAGCGGTCCGGCCGGATCGGCCATCACCCGCACGTCGGCCAGCTCCGGCAGATAGGGCGCGACGGGATCGTGCAGGGCGAACGCACGCTCCTCGACCATCGCCATCGCGGCGGCCACGGTGACCGGCTTGCTCATCGACGCGATCCGGAAGATGGTGTCGCGCTGCATCGGCAGCCCGGCGTGAACGTCCCGGTGACCGAGCTCATTGGTCTGCAGCACTCGGCCCGACTGCCACACCAACGTCACCGCGCCCGCGAGCAGACCCGCATCGATCGCCTCACGGATGGAGTCGCGGTTGCCGTCGAGATTCATCGGGCCAGCCTAGCCAGCTCACTGGTTCGGGCTCGCGAGATGTTAGGCTGCCCGGCAGTTCGACGTCCTTTAACGATCCGTCCCGAGAGGCGGAGAAGGAGGTCCAGGTCTATGGCTGCGCCCAGCCCCGACCGGGAATTGATGTCCGCCGCCGACGTGAGCCGGACCATTTCTCGCATGGCCCACCAGATCATCGAGAAAACGGCCCTCGACGGCCCCGACGCACCGCGCGTCGTCCTCCTCGGCATCCCCACCCGCGGCGTCGCATTGGCCGCCCGGCTCGCGCACAACATCACCGAGTTCTCGTCGGTCGTGGTGTCCGCCGGCGCACTGGATGTCACGCTCTACCGCGACGATCTGAACTTCAAACCACCCCGTCCGCTCGAGGACACGTCGATTCCCGATGGTGGCGTCGACGACGCTGTGGTGGTCCTCGTCGACGACGTGCTGTACTCCGGGCGCACCGTGCGGGCCGCGCTCGACGCGCTGCGCGACATCGGCAGGCCGCGCGCGGTGCAACTCGCCGCCCTGGTCGACCGCGGCCACCGGGAACTGCCGTTTCGAGCCGACTACGTCGGGAAGAACGTGCCCACCTCCCGCAATGACAACGTCAAGGTGCGGCTGACCGAGCACGACGGCCATGACGGGGTGTTGATCGCGAATACCGGAGGGCCGGTGCGATGAGCGCTTGCGCGAAGAGCAGAGGGCTGGCGATGAGCGCTTGCGCGAAGAGCAGAGGGAACCGATGAGCGCTTGCGCGAAGAGCAGAGGATCGCGATGACCAGACACCTTCTCTCGGCGGCCGACCTGTCCCGCGACGAGGCCATCGCAATCCTCGACGACGCCGACCGCTTCTCCTCTGCGCTGCTCGGCCGCGAAGTCAAGAAGCTGCCCACGCTGCGCGGGCGCACGGTGATCACCATGTTCTACGAGAACTCGACCCGCACCAGGGTGTCGTTCGAGGTCGCAGGCAAGTGGATGAGCGCCGACGTGATCAACGTCAGCTCCTCGGGATCGTCGGTGGCCAAGGGCGAGTCGCTGCGCGACACCGCGCTCACGCTGCGCGCGGCCGGTGCCGACGCACTGATCATCAGACACCCAGCTTCCGGTGCGGCACAACAACTTGCGGAGTGGACACGGGAGGAGGTCGGTCGGCGGGGCGGAGCGGAGCGACCCGGGGACGTGGCGGGCGGCCCCAGCGTGATCAATGCCGGCGACGGTACGCACGAGCATCCGACACAGGCCCTGCTCGACGCGCTGACCATCCGTCAGCGGCTCGGCTCCATCGAAGGCAAGCGCGTCGTCATCGTCGGCGACGTCCTGCACAGCCGGGTGGCGCGCTCCAACGTCCTGCTGCTGTCCACCCTGGGCGCAGAAGTGGTGCTCGTCGCGCCACCGACCCTGCTGCCCACCGGAGTGACGGGATGGCCGGTCACGGTCTCCCACGATCTCGATGCCGAACTGCCCGCCGCCGACGCGGTGCTGATGCTGCGGGTCCAGGCCGAGCGCATGAACGGCGGCTTCTTTCCCTCGGCCAGGGAGTACTCGGTACTGTACGGCCTGTCCGCCAAGCGGTCGGCGATGCTGGCGGAGCATGCCGTGGTGCTGCACCCCGGTCCGATGTTGCGCGGCATGGAGATCGCCTCCTCGGTCGCAGACTCGTCGCAATCGGCAGTGCTGCAACAAGTTTCCAATGGTGTCCACGTCCGGATGGCGGTGCTGTTCCACCTGCTGGTCGGCGCGGGGTCAGAAGCGGTAGGGGTTGGTGCATGACGGTCTTGATTCGGGGGGTCCTCCTATACGGCGAGGGCGACCGCGTCGACGTGCTGGTCGACGACGGGCAGATCGCCGACATCGGCGCCGATCTCACTGCTCCCGACGACGCAGACGTGATCGACGCCGGCGGACACGTATTGCTGCCCGGTTTCGTCGACCTGCACACGCATTTGCGCGAACCCGGCCGCGAGTACGCCGAGGACATCGAAACCGGCTCGGCTGCAGCGGCGTTGGGCGGATACACCGCGGTGTTCGCGATGGCCAACACCAATCCCGTCGCCGATAGTGCCGTCGTCACCGACCACGTGTGGCACCGCGGACAGGAGGTCGGACTCGTCGACGTGCACCCGGTCGGGGCGATCACGGTGGGGCTCAAGGGCACTCAACTCACGGAGATGGGCCTGATGGCCGCGGCGACGGGGCGGGTGAGGATGTTCTCCGACGACGGCGTCTGCGTGTCGGACCCGTTGCTGATGCGTCGGGCCCTGGAGTATGCCAGCGGCGTCGGTGCACTCATCGCTCAGCACGCGGAGGAGCCACGGCTGACGGTGGACGCCATCGCCCACGAGGGGCCGAACGCCGCCCGACTCGGCCTGGCGGGCTGGCCGCGCTCGGCGGAGGAGTCGATCGTCGCGCGCGACGCGATCCTCGCCAGGGACGCCGGCGCGCGGGTGCACATCTGCCATGCCTCCACCGCAGGCACCGTCGAACTCCTCAGATGGGCCAAGGAGCAAGGCATTTCAATCACCGCCGAGGTCACCCCACACCACCTGCTCCTCGACGACGGCAGGCTCGACAGCTATGACGGGCGCAACCGCGTCAATCCGCCGCTACGCGAGGCCAGCGATGCGATCGCCCTGCGGCAGGCGCTGGCGGACGGTGTCATCGACTGCGTCGCTACGGACCACGCCCCGCACGCCGAGCACGAGAAGATGTGTGAGTTCGCGGCCGCGCGGCCGGGCATGCTTGGTCTGCAAACCGCGCTGTCGGTGGTCGTCGAGACCATGGTGCGGCCCGGCCTGCTGGGCTGGCGCGACGTCGCGCGGGTGATGAGTGAGGCGCCTGCCCGCATCGTTGGCCTGCCCGATCAGGGCAGGCCGCTGGAGGTCGGCGAACCCGCGAACCTCACCGTCGTCGATCCCGACGCCACCTGGACCGTCTCGGGCGCCGAACTGGCCAGCCGGTCCGACAACACCCCGTACGAGGCGATGACGCTGCCCGCCACCGTGACGTTGACGCTGTTGCGCGGCAAGGTCACTGCCCGCGACGGGACGAGCCCGGCGCCGGGGGTCCCCCCAGTTGCAGGGGAGACCAGGGGTTCAGCCCAGTGAACACTCCGACGCTCGTCGCGTCCCTCATCATGGCGGCAGTGTTGGCCGTGCTGATCGCCTTCTTCATCCGGCAGATGCTGCGCGGCTGGGTGCACCGGGCCAAGCGTCAGGTCGAGTTGATCGGCAGGCTGCCGCAGATGCCCGACACCGTGGGCCCGGCGCTGATCCCGGCCACCAAGGGCCTGTACGTGGGAAGCACGATCGCGCCCAGCTGGCAGGACCGGATCGCGGTGGGGGATCTCGGCTTCCGGACCAAGGCGGTGCTGACCCGCTATCCCGAGGGGATCATGCTGCAGCGCTCCGGAGCGACGCCGATCTGGATTCCCGACGAGTCGATCACCGCGATCAGGACCGAGCGGGGGATGGCGGGCAAGGCGCTCACACACGACGGGATTCTCGCGATCCGCTGGAAGCTGCCATCCGGTACCGAGATCGACACGGGGTTCCGCGGCGACGACCGCCGCGAACTCGCCAACTGGGTTGAGGAGGACGTCGCATGACCGGGCGGAAGCGCAGCGACATCAGCCAGCAGCGTCGCGGATCGCGGGCTGGCACGGCCGTTCTGGTTCTGGACGACGGCAGGGTGTTCACGGGTACCGCGTTCGGTGCCGTCGGGCAGACGTTGGGCGAGGCGGTGTTCTCCACCGGAATGTCCGGTTACCAGGAGACCCTGACCGATCCCAGCTACCACGGCCAGATCGTGGTCGCCACGGCACCGCAGATCGGCAACACCGGCTGGAACGGCGAGGACGGCGAGAGCCGCGGTGACAAGATTTGGGTCGCCGGGTACGCCGTGCGCGATCCGTCGCCGCGCGCGTCGAACTGGCGCGCCACCGGGACCCTGGACGACGAGTTGGTCCGGCAGGGCATCGTCGGCATCGCGGGCATCGACACCCGGGCGGTGGTGCGCCACCTCCGTACGGCGGGGTCGATGAAGGCCGGCGTGTTCTCCGGCGATGCACTGGCCGACGTGGACGAGCTGCTCAACCGGGTGCGCGAACAGCCATCGATGCTCGGCGCCGACCTCGCGGGCGAAGTGAGCACCGGCGTGACCTATGTCGTGGAACCCGATGCGGGGCAACGCTTCACCGTGGCGGCGCTCGACCTTGGCATCAAGACCAACACCCCGCGAAACTTCGCCCGCCGCGGCATCCGTACCCACGTGCTCCCGTCGAGCACCACGTTCGACGAACTCGCCTCCGTCAATCCCGACGGCGTCTTCCTGTCCAACGGCCCCGGCGACCCCGCCACCGCCGACCACGTCGTCGAGGTGACGCGCAGCGTGCTCGCGGCGGGAATACCGCTGTTCGGCATCTGCTTCGGCAACCAGCTCCTGGGCCGCGCGCTGGGGCGCTCGACGTACAAGATGACCTTCGGTCACCGCGGAATCAACGTCCCCGTCATCGACCACACCACCGACCGGGTCGCGATCACCGCGCAGAACCACGGGTTCGCCCTCGAAGGCGAGGCGGGCGAGGAGTTCGACACCGAGTTCGGCCGCGCCGTCGTCAGCCATACCTGCGCCAACGACGGCGTCGTCGAGGGCATCAAACTGCTTGACGGAAGGGCATTCTCGGTGCAGTACCACCCGGAGGCCGCCGCGGGACCACACGATGCCAACTACCTGTTCGACCAATTCGTCGACCTCATGTCCGAAGTCAAGGCAGGGGAGCGCTAGATGCCACGTCGCAAGGACCTCAACCACGTTCTGGTGATCGGTTCGGGACCGATCGTCATCGGTCAGGCCTGCGAGTTCGACTACTCGGGCACCCAGGCGTGCCGGGTGCTGCGCGCCGAGGGGTTGCAGGTCAGCCTGGTGAACTCGAACCCGGCGACGATCATGACCGACCCCGAGTACGCCGACAACACGTACGTCGAGCCCATCACCGCGGCCTTCGTCGAGAAGATCTTCGCCCAGCAGGCCGAGCGCGGCAACAAGATCGACGCGGTGCTGGCCACGCTCGGTGGGCAGACGGCGTTGAACACCGCCGTCGCACTGTACGAGGGCGGCGTGCTCGAGCGGTACGACGTCGAGATGATCGGCGCCGACTTCGAGGCCATCCAGCGCGGCGAGGACCGGCAGAAGTTCAAGGACATCGTCGCCAAGGTCGGTGGCGAGTCGGCCAAGTCGCGGGTCTGCTTCACTATGGAGGAGGTCCGGGAGACGGTTGCCGACCTGGGTCTGCCGGTCGTCGTTCGCCCCTCCTTCACGATGGGCGGCCTCGGCTCGGGGATGGCGTATTCGGTCGAGGACGTGGAGCGGATGGCAGGCGACGGCCTGACCGCGTCGCCAACGGCCAACGTGCTGATCGAGGAATCCATCTACGGGTGGAAGGAGTTCGAGCTCGAGCTCATGCGTGACCATCGCGACAACGTGGTGGTCGTCTGCTCGATCGAGAACTTCGACCCGATGGGCGTGCACACCGGGGACTCGGTCACCGTCGCACCCGCCATGACCCTGACCGACCGCGAATACCAGAAGATGCGCGACCTCGGCATCGCGATCCTGCGCGAGGTCGGCGTCGACACGGGTGGCTGCAACATTCAGTTCGCCATCGACCCGACGGACGGCAGGCTCATCGTCATCGAGATGAACCCGCGGGTCTCGCGGTCCAGCGCGCTGGCGTCGAAGGCCACCGGCTTCCCGATCGCCAAGATCGCCGCCAAGCTCGCGATCGGCTACACCCTCGACGAGATCGTCAACGACATCACCAAGGAGACGCCTGCCTGTTTCGAGCCGACGCTCGACTACGTGGTGGTCAAGGCGCCGCGGTTCGCATTCGAGAAGTTCCCGGGAGCAGACCCGACGTTGACGACGACGATGAAGTCGGTCGGCGAGGCAATGTCGTTGGGCCGCAACTTCATCGAGGCCCTCGGCAAGGTGATGCGATCGCTGGAGACCGGGCGTGCCGGGTTCTGGACCGGCGACGACCCCGACCTCTCGGTCGATGAGCTACTGGAACGGCTCAGGACACCGACCGACGGTCGGCTGTACGACATCGAACAGGCGCTGCGCCAGGGCGGAACGGTCGAGCAGGTGGCTGAGGCTTCCGGAGTCGACCCGTGGTTCGTCGACCAGATCGGTGGCCTGGTGACGCTGTGGGCCGAACTTCGCGATGCCCCCGTGCTCGACGAGGAGCTGCTGCGCACCGCCAAGCACAGCGGGCTCTCGGACCGCCAGATCGCCGCGTTGCGGCCGGAACTCGCCGGCGAGGACGGGGTCCGGACGCTACGCCGCAGACTCGGCATCCACCCGGTCTACAAGACGGTGGACACCTGCGCCGCCGAATTCGAGGCCAAGACGCCCTACCACTACAGCAGCTACGAGTTCGATCCCGCGGCCGAAACCGAAGTGGCGCCACAGACCACCAAGCCCAAGGTGCTGATCCTCGGCTCCGGTCCCAACCGGATCGGCCAGGGCATCGAGTTCGACTACAGCTGCGTGCACGCCGCCACCACGCTGAGCGAGGCCGGCTTCGAGACCGTCATGGTGAACTGCAACCCGGAGACGGTGTCCACCGACTACGACACCGCCGACAGGCTGTACTTCGAGCCACTGACCTTCGAGGACGTCCTCGAGGTGTATCACGCCGAATCCGCCTCCGGCGCAGGTGGTCCCGGGGTGGTCGGGGTCATCGTGCAGCTCGGCGGTCAGACGCCACTTGGCCTCGCGCAGCGCCTTGCCGACGCAGGCGTGCCGATCGTCGGCACCAGCCCGAAGGCCATCGATCTGGCCGAAGACCGCGGCGAGTTCGGCGAGGTGCTCCGCAACGCCGGGCTCCCCGCGCCGCGGTTCGGCATGGCGACCAGCTTCGAGCAGGCCCGTCGCATCGCCGCCGACATCGGATACCCGGTGCTGGTGCGGCCGTCGTACGTGCTTGGCGGTCGGGGCATGGAGATCGTCTACGACGACGAGACCCTACGCGGCTACATCACCCGCGCCACCGAGCTGTCACCGGAGCATCCCGTCCTCGTCGACCGGTTCCTCGAGGATGCCATCGAGATCGACGTCGACGCCCTGTGCGATGGCGCCGAGGTGTACATCGGCGGCGTGATGGAGCACATCGAGGAGGCCGGCATCCACTCCGGCGACTCGGCGTGCGCCCTGCCTCCGGTGACGTTGGGCCGCCAGGACATCGCCGCGGTCCGGCACGCCACCGAGGCCATCGCCCACGGCATCGGCGTGGTCGGCCTGCTCAACGTGCAGTACGCGCTCAAGGACGACGTCCTCTACGTCCTGGAGGCCAACCCGCGCGCCAGTCGCACCGTGCCGTTCGTCTCGAAGGCCACCGCGGTGCCGCTAGCCAAGGCGTGTGCCCGGATCATGTTGGGCGCCACGATCGCCCAGCTGCGCGAGGAAGGCGTGCTCGCCGCGACGGGTGACGGGGCCAGCATCTCGCCGAACGCGCCGATCGCCGTGAAGGAGGCGGTGCTGCCTTTCAATCGTTTCCGCAAGGCGGACGGCTCGCAGGTGGATTCGCTCCTCGGGCCCGAGATGAAGTCGACGGGTGAGGTGATGGGCATCGATCGTGACTTCGGCACGGCGTTCGCGAAGAGCCAGACGGCCGCGTACGGTTCGCTGCCCGCCGTTGGCACGGTGTTCGTCTCCGTGGCGAATCGCGACAAGCGCTCGTTGGTGTTCCCCGTCAAGCGGCTGGCCGATCTCGGATTCCGGGTGCTCGCCACCGAGGGCACTGCGGAGATGCTGCGCCGAAATGGCATTCCCTGTGACACGGTGCGCAAGCACTTCGAGGAGCCCAGCCCGGACCGGCCGCCGATGTCGGCCGTCGAGGCCATCCGTGCCGGCGACGTCGACATGGTGATCAACACGCCGTACGGCAACTCCGGGCCACGCATCGACGGTTACGAGATCCGTTCGGCGGCCGTGGCGATGAACATCCCATGCGTGACGACGGTGCAGGGCGCCTCGGCAGCGGTGCAGGGCATCGAGGCGGGCCTTCGTGGTGACATCGGGGTGATGTCGCTGCAGGAGCTGCACAGCAGGCTGGGCGCCGCCAAGTGACCGGCTTCGGGGCGCGGCTCGCCGCAGCGATCGCCGACCGTGGCCCGCTGTGTCTCGGCATCGATCCGCACCCCGAACTGCTGACGGCGTGGGGTTTGCCAGTCGACGTCGACGGGCTGACTGCCTTCTGCGACGTCTGCGTCGAGGCATTCTCGACGTTCGCGGTGGTCAAGCCGCAGGTCGCGTTCTTCGAAACATACGGCGCGGCTGGGTATTCCGTCCTCGAAACCGCGATCGCCGAGTTGCGGGACGCGGGTGTGCTGGTGCTCGCCGATGCCAAGCGGGGTGACATCGGCACGACGATGGCGGCCTACGCCTCGGCGTGGACGGGTGACTCACCGTTGGCTTGCGACGCCGTGACGGCGTCGCCCTACCTGGGGTTCGGATCGCTGCGACCGCTGCTGGATACCGCCGCCGAGCACGGTCGCGGTGTTTTCGTGCTGGCGGCGACGTCGAATCCGGAGGGCGCAAGCGTGCAGCTCGCCGAGATCGGTGGCCGGACGGTGGCCCAGTCGATCGTCGATGAGGTCGGGTCCGAGAATGCCCGTACCGGCACGGGTTCCGTCGGCGTGGTGGTCGGCGCGACCCTCGCCCAGGTCCCCGACCTGCATGCGCTCGGCGGTCCGGTGTTGGTGCCTGGCGTCGGTGCGCAGGGCGGCAAGGCCGACGCGCTGCGCGAGCTCGGCGGGGCGGCGCCGGGGTCGGTGCTGCCTGCGGTGTCGCGCGAAGTGCTGCGGGCGGGCCCCGACGTCGCGGTGGTGCGGGCGGCGGGGGAGCGGATGCGCGACGCCGTGGCCTACCTCGCCGGCTAGCTCCCAAGGGCTTTCGAGTCGTCGGACCCCGGGAAGCCGAGGCCCTCTTGCCTGTTTCGCGAGACGGCGGGCCCCCGGAAGACCGGTGGCCCGCCCCTCGGTCGGGCTGGTCTATAGCGGAATCCACACGCCGAGGAACCAGAATCCCCACCCTGCTCCGTTTCCGGCCGGCATCGGGGTGACCTGCTGCCCGTTCCAGTTGAACGGCTGGTGGTCTTGACGGCCCTGGTCGACGCCGCGGTTCTGCCAGTTCGCCTGCGCTGGGCCGCCACCGCGGTTGTCGCCCGGCCCGTTGTCGTGCTGGTTCTGTCCGCAGGCCGGTTGGCCGGGCGCATTGCACTGCTGGCCCGGGTTGGCTGCTGCGGTACCAAGTCCGACGCCGAACAGCCCGGCGAGTCCTACTCCGGCGGCCAGCGTCGATGCGTATGCGGCTCGCTTGAAGGTCATCAGTGTGTCTCCACTCTCGTTTGCAAGACGCGAATTCGCCTCACGCACAACACGTTAGGGGGCAGACATGGGCCGCCTCTGTGTTCGGCGTTGGTGCGCGCTGTGCAATCGATAACCGTTTGCTCTCAACGGATTACGACCACCGGACCGTCGGCGACCGCCGGACCGCCGTCGACCGCCATGGCCGAGAACGAC
>NZ_JBEVLO010000280.1:0-11038 GCF_040509115.1 Mycobacterium sp.
GATGCTCGATCGCGCCTGCGGCGACGGGTTGCACCGGGTCGGGGAGGGCAGCGGCATAGTCAGCACCCGTCGCGGAGTCCATCCGCCCGTAGCCGCCGACCCACCGGACCCGGTCGACGCGCAGCACCCAGAGCGTGAAGTCGCTGTAGTCGACGTAGTACTTCGCGGCGGGAACGGCATCAAGGTGAGCCTGGCGCGCGGCGGCGAGGTCGGCTCCGACGGGCCGCTCCGCGACGCCAGCCAGCGTGATGCGCGAGTTGGCGAGCGGGTCGCTCTCGGTGGCCGCGGCGACGATCGCGATGCTGGCCCGTGGGTCACCGGTCAGGTTGCGGCCGTGCTCGGCCAGGTTCGAGACGCACAGCACTGGCGCCCCGCCGAGGAGTCCGTAGGTGACGAACGATGCCCACGGGTCACCCGTCGCCGTCAGGGTCGCCAGGGTGCCGCTGTTGGTGGACGCGGCGATGGTCCGCGCCTCCTCCGCGGCCGACGGCCGGGTGGTGTCGAGGGGAGGGGTTAGCGGGGGCGGCGCCGAGGGTGCGTCCCCCGGGTCGCCGTGATCGCGCAGGGAATCGCCGGAGGCCACGTCGGCACCCTACCCCTGGCTCACCGCGCACAGACATTCCGCAAACTAGTAGGCGGTTGCCGAGTTTCGATGCTCATGCTGATCACGGCGCGGCGAGGCCCTGATCCAGCGGCCGCTGGCAACCATTTTTTTACGCTTCAGTAGGTTCGTGTGCGAGAATTGGCACGCATCCTCCACCCGCTTTTCCCGCAGTTTTAGCTGAAACCAGAGGTGTCGTGCGGAACTCCGTGCTACGAGCCGTTCTCGCCATCACCGCAGTGCTTGCGGCGATGTTGATGAGTGGCGTCGGTGCGGGCTTCGCGATGGCCGACCCGGAGGATCCCGGTGACTCCACCGGAACGGAGGAGGGCACGGATCCGCCGCCGACCACCAGCGAACCGACGCCGACGGTTCCCCCGCCTCCCCCGGCATTCAACATCTTCGACATTCCCAACACCATCACCTCGTCACTGCGCGACATGTTCGGCCGACCGCTCAGCGTGTTCGGCAACGGACGCGTCCCCGGCACGCACACGCTGCCCGACGGAACGACGGTGGTGGATCCCGAAGTCACCACGAAGCGCAAACAAGACAGGAAGCCGGAAGAACCCGAGATTCCGTCGACCCTTCCGGATCCGGTCCAGCAGCCGGTGACGCCCAAGCGGCAGACCGTGACCAGCACGCTCGAGGTGACGCTGCCGTTCTCGCCGCCGGTGTCCATTCCGGTGCCGTCGGTTCCCGTCCCCGGGTACGAGGTGATGCACTGGCGGCTCAACCTCACCGACCCGTATTCGGCGTACTCGTCGATCAACGAGACCGTCCAGACCGTCAACTCGATCCTCGCGGACGCCTACGCCCCGTTCAACCCGTTCCCGCCGCCGCCGCGGCCCGAGCCGACGTTCCGGATCCTGCAGGAGGAACCGCAGCCGGTGGTCGAAGTCGACGGCGGCTATGCCACCCCGATGTCGGGCCCCTCAGCCGATCTCCCGGTGCTCCAGGCGCCCGTCCTGGTGGCGCCGCCGGTGCGCGTCAACGTCAACGTGCCGAGTCCGCACGCCGAGATCGTCGTCCCAGCCGTCGCGCCGGGGCAGATCCTCGGCGCGGGCAACGCAGGCGTCCGAACCCCCGAGGTGCGGGGATCGGTGACCCAAACCGGGTCGATACCTCAGGGTCAGGGCCAGGGCCAGGGCCAGGGCCCGGGGCAGGGGCAGGGCTCGGGTGGCGGGGCGTCGGCCAACGTTCCCGCTGCCGGTCTTGGCGCCAACGGAGTGGGCGGACTGGGTACGCCACCCATCCGCCAGGGGTACCCCCAATATCTGCGGTCGGCGCGTCCCGGCCAGTTGCTCGCCGTTGCGATCCCAGGTCTCGCCGGGCTGATCGCCATCACCATCAGCGGCAGCGTCATCGGCTACCGACAGGCCAATTCGGGTCGGCATCTGCGCAGCGAAGCCGCGCGCTTCATGCCGTGATCGCGCAGTAGTCGGTTCGACGGGGACGGTAATCGCGGGCAGAGAAGCCACCTGGAACTGCGAAGCCGACCCGGCGGCGGAGGAGCCCTCGCTGCCCCGCAACTTTCTGCCGAAGGTCTTCTTCGTCGTCGCGGCCGCCATCGGGTGGATTGGCTACGGCGTGGGGAGGTTGCTCTCCTACACCATCGTGGTGGTCCTGTTCCTCGTCTTTTCGCTGCTGGAGTTGGCCCCGGCGGTCACGATCATGCCGATCACGTTGCTACTGAGGGTGTTTGGCGTCAGCACGTGGCCGGCGGAGATCGGGCGGGCCGGTGCGCGCCTCGCGACCCGCCATGCCGGAGACTTCGCCGCCGCCGGTGCGCTGCGCGCCGGTCTGAGCGCCGACATCCCAGCGCGGCGTCCTTCCTGCCGGTCTGCAGCCGTCGCTCGGTGATTCAAAGCCGGAGTCGGTGGGTAGCTTTGAAGACTGATGACTCAGGCGATGAACGTTCGGTTCGACCAGTGGCTTCCGACCCAGAGGTGGTACGCCGGGCGCGGCCGTGACCTCTCCGACGTGCGGGCCGGTTCGGTGTTCCCGCTGCGCGACGGGCTCGACCTCGTGCTGCTGGATGCCGACTACTCGGACGGCACCACCAGCCGGTACCAGGTGCTGGTCCGCTGGGAGGAGGCGGTCGGCGCCGACGGAGTGGCGGCAGTGATCGGGGCGGACGGGGCACGGACCGCGTTCGACGCCCTCTACGACCCGGCCACCGCGCAGTACCTGCTGTCGCTGATCGACCAGTCCGCGACCATCGGGCCGCTGCGGTTCGTGAAGGAGCCGGGCGCGGAGCTGCCCATCCACTCGGCGGGCCGGGTGATCGGCGCCGAACAGAGCAATACGAGCGTCGTGTTCTCCGACGCCGCGATGTTCAAGGTGTTCCGGCGCGTCACTCCGGGGGTCAACCCCGACATCGAATTGAATCGCGAGCTGGCCCGCGCCGGCAATGAACACGTGGCCCGGCTGCTCGGCGCCGTCGAGACCACCATCGAGGGCGAGCCCTATTCACTCGGCATGGTCACCGAGTTCGCCGCGAACTCCACCGAGGGCTGGGACATGGCCACCGCGAGCACCCGCGACCTGGTCGCCACCGATGACAACGCCGCGTCCGCAGACACCGCCGACGCCGCCGCCGGTGAGGACTTCGCAGGCGAGTCCCGCCGGTTGGGGGAGGCCGTCGCGTCGGTACACCAGACGCTGGCCGGGGCGCTCGGAACCGCGACGGAACCCTTTCCGGTCGACACCCTGCTCGAGCGGCTGCACGCCGTTGCCGCCCTGGTGCCCGACGTCGAGCAGTATCGCGAGGCCATCGAGCAGCGCTACCGCGAGCTGTCCGACGCCACCGTCACCGTTCAACGCATGCACGGTGACCTACACCTCGGTCAGGTCCTTCGCACGCCGCAGCGCTGGCTGCTGATCGACTTCGAGGGGGAGCCCGGCCAGCCGTTGACCGAGCGCCGCAGGCCGGACTCACCCCTTCGCGACGTCGCGGGCATGCTGCGGTCCTACGAGTACGCCGCGTACCAACGGCTGGTCGAGCGCGCCGGGGGCGAGGACGCACCAGCCGACGATGGGCTGGCCGCCCGAGCCCGCCGGTGGGTCGACCGCAACTGCGCCTCGTTCTGCGACGGCTACGCGGCAGTTGCGGGCGCCGACCCCCGGGCCGAGGCCGGTCAGCTCGCGGCCTACGAACTGGACAAGGCCGTGTACGAGGCTGGTTACGAGGCCCGCTACCGGCCCAGCTGGCTGCCGATCCCGATGGCGTCGATCGCGCGGTTGGTCGGCTCGGCCTAGCAGCACCTTCAGCAGCCTCGACGGTGGCTCACAGGTAGCCACAATGTCGAAATGTCTCACTGAAGGCGTGACACAAACCGTCGGGACGCTCGATGCGCCCGAATCGCTGCCCGCCGAGCCCGCCGTGGTCCTTCGGGCACGGGTACTTAGCTGGGACCGGCTCAGCTTAGGCGCGCTGCTCGTCGCCACCGGCGCGCTCTACCTCTGGAACGTCACCATCAACGGGATGGGCAACCAGTTCTACGCCGCGGCGGTTCAGGCGGGATCCACGAACTGGGAGGCGTTGCTCTTCGGGTCGCTCGACGCGCACAACTTCATCACCGTCGACAAGCCACCGCTGTCGCAGTGGGTGATGGGACTCTCCGGGCAGTTGTTCGGGTTCAGCAGCGCCAGCATGTTGATTCCGCAGGCGTTGATGGCCGTTGCCGCAGTCGCGTTGCTGTACGGCGCGGTCGCGCGCATCAGCGGACCCCGCGCCGGACTGCTCGCCGGGGCGGCCCTTGCCCTCACTCCGGTCGCGGCTCTGATGTTCCGCTTCAACGATCCCGACGCGGCGATGGTGCTCATGATGACGGCGGCCGCCTACTGCACGGTGCGAGCCGTTCAGCGTGGCTCGCTGCGGTGGTTGATCGGCGCAGGGGTGGCGCTCGGCTTCGCGTTCCTCGCCAAGATGCTCGAGGGCGTCATGGTGATGCCCGCACTGGCAGCCGCCTATCTGGTGGCTGCGCCGGTTCGGCTCAGGGTCCGGCTGACGCACCTGCTGTGGGCGGCGCTCGCGGTTACCGTCGCCGCGGGCTGGTTCATCCTGTTGACGGTGCTGTGGCCTGCGTCGGCGCGGCCCTACCTCGCCGGTTCGACCGACAACAGCTTCATGAACCTGGTGTTGGGCTACAACGGTCTGGCCCGCGTGCTGGGACGCAACCACTCCTCGTTCGGGTCTGCGGCCCCGACGCCCGATGGGTCGGCCGTCGTCGACCTGGGGCAGGGGGGATTCGGGGGACGGTCGCAGGGCTGGTCCCGACTGTTGTTCGGCGAATTCGGTTACGAGATTGGTTGGTTGGTGCCGGCCGCCCTGTTGGCGGTGGTCGTCGTGCTGGCCCTGCGTGGCAGGGCTCCCCGCACCGACCTCGTCCGAGCGGGGACCGTCGTGTTCGGCGGCTGGTTGCTGGTCGACGGGCTGGTGCTGAGCTACATGCACGGGACGATCCACCCGTACTACACCCTGTCCATCGCGCCGCCCGTCGCGGCGATGTTCGCGATCGGCGTTCAGCAGACATGGGCCTGCCGCCAAGTACCTTGGTGCCGTGCGGCTCTCGTTGGCATTCTGCTGGCCGCCGGGTTGTGCGGGTGGTGGCTGCTGGGGCACACCGGTTCGTGGCCGGGTCTTCGGCGGGCAGTACTGCTCTGCACGATCGTGGGTTCGGTTGCGCTGCTGTGGAAGTGGGCGCCCGGGCGGCGCTCGTACGCCGCAACCGCATTGGTGCTGTTGGCGTTGGCGGGTGCCCTGGCCGGCCCGGCGGCGTACGCGGTGACGACCGTCGGCGTGGGGCACGAGGGCATCGGCCCGTCGGTGGGTCCCGCGCGCACCACCCACGGGGGTGCGGCGTTCATGCTGGGGCTCGGCAGAGGGGTGGACAACCCGGCGCTCGACGCGATGCTCGAGGCGACGCGCACCCCGTGGTCGGCGGCCGTCGACAGGTCCAATGCCGCGGCCGCGCTCGAATTGTCAACGGACACTTCGGTGATGGCCATTGGTGGGTTCTCCGGATCGGATCCCACCCCGACCCTGCAACAGTTCCAGGACGACGTCGCCAACCATCGGGTGGCGTACTACCTCGCCCCGCGCGGCTCCTCTCACGGCAGCGAGCCGGAGAAGAACGATCACGGGGAGGTGGTGCCCGCGCGGGCCCACGCCGACATCCTGCGGTGGGTGCGCGGACACTTCCATTCGACGACGGTCGGCACGGTCACCGCGTACGACCTGTCCGCGCCGAAGGTGCCGTGATGATCAGATGACTGGTTCCACGGCAGGCACGGCCCAGCGTCCGTCGAGCACCTCCGCGCGTGGCCGGTACATCCGGAGAAGGAAGTTCCAGCCCGGCATCACGTAGAGGAAGTTTGGCTCGTGCTGCGGATTGACCCCGAAGTGCACGATCACCGAGCCATCGGCTTCCCTGATTGCCGTTACGCTGTTGACGTTGTTGACGCCCAAGGGATTCGGTTGAAAGAACCCCTGCCCGTCGTACAGTGACACCGACCAGAACGCGTCGACTGGAACGTCGGCGAGGCGCAGCCGGTACTCCCCGACGGGGAGGCCGGGGTTGACGTTGACGTAGTCGGCCTCGTACTCGGGAAGTCCACCCCACGCGGACGCCGCACAGATCAGATGCCGGACCGGATCGACGTCGTCCCTGCGGCCGAAGGCTCGACGAAAGTCGGGCAATCCACCGGAGAGTTCGAGAAGTGCACTGCGGGTACGGGTCTGGGTGTTCGGATCGTAGTCGGGCAGTATGAACGGCTGCGCCGAGGTGGCGTGGACGGTCAATTGGTCTTGCAACGCGTTCACTTGGCGCACGTCATCGGGATTGCCAGGATCGACGAGGGTTCGCACCGCGAGCACGGCATAGTCGGTGCCGAGCTTCGCGGCGTCGAGGCGGTAGCTGCCGGCGTCGTGGAAGATGTCGGTGACGTAGTGATCCTGGGTCAGCACCATCGCCGACATGTAACGGTTCCCGGAGTCGGGCATGGTCAGCTCGGCGCCCGCGGTGACGTCGACGAGAGCGGCGCTGTACAGCGTGTCGCGGTTGAGGCGCACGATGGTTTGGTGGTCAAGCGGCGCCGGTTCGCGATAGTGGATCCACCGTCCGAGCCCTCCGGCATCGGCGAGCAGCCGTGAGAACATCAGGTCCGACTCGGCGCGGACGAAGTTGTCGGCGTTGACGGTGATCATGGCAGTCCTCCGATGGAGGACGCTACCCGACCAACCTCCGAAGCAGCGCCGACGCGGTGAAGACGCCGAGTGCCGCGGCGATCACCAGCACGGTGAGGTCGAGCAGCGTGTTTCCCGGCGTGCCGAGAAGGAGTGCCCGCAGCGCATTGACCTCGTAGCTCAACGGATTCACCGCCGACAGCCACCGCAGCCATTGCGGCATCACGTCGACCGGATACAGGGCGTTCGACGCGAAGAACAGCGGCATGGTGATGGCCTGGCCGATGCCCATCAGCCGGTCGCGGTTGCGCACCAATCCGGCGAGCGTCATCGACAGGCACGCGAAGAACGCCGAGCCAAGCACCACGACGGCCATCGCCGCGAGGATTCGCAGCGGGTTGGCCGTGAGGTGGATTCCCATCAGGTAGGCGATCACCATGACGCCGACGACCTGCGCCACCGATCGGACGCCGGCCGCGAATGCCTTGCCGGTGATGAGCGCCGACGCGGGTGCGGGGGTCACCATCAGCTTCGCGAGGATGCCCGCGTCCCGGTCCCAGACGATCTGGATGCCGTAGAAGATCGAGATGAACAGCGCCGACTGCGCGATGATGCCCGGCGCCAGGAACGCCAGGTACGGCACGTCGCCGGTGTCGATGACGTGCAACCGGGAGAACGTCTGGCCGAAGATCAGCAGCCACAGGGCGGGCTGAACCATGCGGGTGACCAGTTCGCTGCGATCGTGGGCGAGCTTCTGCAACTCGACGAGCGCGAAGGCACCCATCCTGCGCAGCAGGCCACCGACGCGCCGGACGCCGCGGGGTGCGCGGATCAGCTCGACGGTCACGCCGCCCGAGGCGGGACTGGGGCGAGCGGACTGATCAGCAGACTCACGATCAACTGACACGTCGGGCCGTCCTTCTGCTTGAGCGGATCTCGCGAAGGCCGCGTTTGGCGGCGTCCTCGGTCAGGTCCGAGCCCGCGTAGTGGCGGAACACGTCCTCCAGCGTCGCGGCGGGGGAGGCGTCCGACGTGATGCCCGCCTTGAGTTCGGTGGGCGTGCCGACGGTCTGCAACTCGCCGTGGTGCATCAGCGCGACGCGGTCACACAGTGCGTCGGCTTCCTCCATGTAGTGCGTCGTCAGCAGCACCGTCATGCCGTACTCTTCCTGCATGTCCGACACCTGCGACCAGACCCCGTCGCGGGCAATCGGATCCAGCCCCACCGTCGGCTCGTCGAGCAGCAACAGCGACGGTCGGTTCACTAGGGCTTGCGCGAGTTCGAGCCGTCGGACCATGCCGCCTGAGTAGGTGCCCGCGAGATTCTCGGCGACGTCGAGCAGTTGCATCGAGTCCAGCGCCTCGTCGACGCGGTTGCGACGCTGCTTGCGTGGCACGTCGTACAGCCGGGCGAACAGGTCGACGTTCTGTCGGCCCGTCAAGGCGGGCTCGATCGAAAGTTGTTGCGGCACATAGCCGATGTTGTGCCTGATGTCCATCGTGTCGCGTCGGGCGTCGAGCCCGAAGATGCGCACCTCGCCCTGTTGGACCCCGGTGAGCGTGGTCAGCACCCGCACCACGGTGGTCTTGCCTGCACCGTTGGGCCCGAGAAGCCCCATCGTCTCCCCGGCGTCGACCTCGAGGTTCAGATCGTCGACGGCGGTGAAGTCGCCATAGCGATGGCTCAGGTGGCGGCATTCGATGGCCTTCATCGTTCCTCCTCGCGTAGAAGTCGGGTCAGGTGTTCGAGCACGGCGAGGCCGTCCCGGAGCTGGTCCTGCTGGCCTGCGTCCAGTCGCGCGAGTGCCACGGCGAGCGCGGCCCTTCTGGCGGCGCGGGACTCGTCGGCCAACCGCTGCGCCGACTCGGTGAGACGGAGCCTGCCGACCCGCCTGTCCTCGGGGTCGACGTCGCGGACCAGCAGGCCGTCGGCGCACAGCCGCGAGACCAGCGTCGACGCCGTGTTTGGGGCGAGCCCCAGCTCGGCGGCCGCCTGGCGTACCGAGATGCCCTGCCGATGTCCGACGAGCCTCAGCAGCTCGGCCTGGGACTCCGGCAGGCCGGTGCCGATCGCCGGTCGCCCGACGGTGCGTCGCACCTGACGTCGGAACCGCCCGACCGCCGCGAAGAGGTCCGCGGCGAGATCGGTGTTGGTGAGCACCGAACCACGATACCTCTGTTGCAGAGCTAAATACCGCCCCGTGCGATTTGGGCGCGCTAACGTTCGCTGATTGAACGGAAACGCGCCCAAATCACCGGGGGACTCAGGGTTGGCGGGGGCGACGCCTGTCGGCGACGGCCTGCGCGGCCCGTCCGAGGCGGCGCATCGGCTGATTCGGATGGCTCCAGTGCGACCGGACGCAGGCGCCCATGCAGACGCCGACGAACACCATGAGCAGGAACGCTCCCACACCGAGGGCCGCGGACATCACCGCTCGAACTTAGTCCCGAACCGGCCATTCGGCATCTCAATCGACGCTGACGTCAACGAGCCAGCGCGGCCGTCAGCCCTGGACCGCCGCCGCCTGCAGCACGATGACCGAACGCGCCTCGACGGTCAGGTTGGCGCCCGCGGCCACCGGCCGCGAACCCTCCATGACCGCACCGTCGACCGTGTAGATCACCGGCTGCCAGGCTGGCCCGAATTCCTTGGGCGGAAGCGTGAAGTCGATCGGCTCGAAGTGCGCGTTGAAGCACAGCACGAACGAGTCGTCGGTGACCCGCTGACCGCGTGGATCGAGGTCGGGGATGCCATGGCCGTTCAGGTACACCGTGATCGACTTTCCGAAGCCCGAGCCCCAGTCCTCGTCGCTCATCTCCGAACCGTCGGGCGCGAACCACGAGATGTCCGGCAGACGCTCCGAGCCGCGGATGCGCACCGGCAACCCGTCGAAGAACCGGCGTCGACGGAAGATCGGATGCGCCGCCCGCAGCGCGGCCACCGACTGGGTGAATTCGATCAGCGCCTTGTCGGCGTTGGCCCAGTCGATCCAGGTGATCTCGTTGTCCTGGCAGTAGCCATTGTTGTTGCCGCCCTGGGTGCGTCCGAGTTCATCACCGTGGCAGATCATCGGAACGCCCTGGCTCAGCAGGGTGGTGGTGATGAAGTTGCGCTCCTGCTGGGCGCGCAGCGCCAGGATCTCGGGGTCGTCGGTCGGCCCCTCCACCCCGCAGTTCCACGACCTGTTGTGGCTCTCGCCGTCGTTGTTGTCCTCGCCGTTGGCCTCGTTGTGCTTCTCGTTGTAGGACACCAGGTCCCGCAGCGTGAACCCGTCGTGGGCGATGACGAAGTTGATGGACGCGACCGGCCTGCGCGCCGTGTGCTCGTAGAGGTCGGCGGAGCCGGTGAGCCGGGACGCGAACTCGTCGAGGGTGGCGGGCTCGCCGCGCCAGAAGTCGCGGACGGTGTCGCGGTACTTGCCGTTCCACTCGGTCCACTGCGGCGGGAAGTTGCCGACCTGGTAGCCGCCGGGGCCGACGTCCCACGGCTCGGCGATCAACTTGACCTGGCTGACCGTCGGGTCCTGCTGGACGAGTTCGAAGAACGTCGACAGCTTGTCGACGTCGTAGAACTCGCGGGCCAGCGTGGACGCCAGGTCGAACCGGAACCCGTCGACGTGCATCTCGGTCACCCAGTACCGCAACGAGTCCATGATCAGCTGCAGCGCGTGCGGGCTGCCTGCGTTCAGGCTGTTCCCGGTGCCGGTGTAGTCCATGTAGTAGCGCTTGTCGTCGTCGACCAGCCGGTAGTACGCCGGATTGTCGATACCGCGCATCGACACCGTCGGGCCCATGTGGTTGCCCTCGGCGGTGTGGTCGAACACCACGTCCAGCAGCACCTCGATGCCGGCGTCGTGCAGGTCGCGCACCATGGCCTTGAACTCCCACACCGCGGCGTCCGGGCCGTTGGCCGCGTAGCCGGCGTGCGGCGCGAAGACCCCGATGGTCGAGTACCCCCAGTACTCGCTGAGCCCCCGCTCCAGCAGCGGCTCGGCGTCGACGAACTGGTGCACCGGCAGCAGCTGGACCGCGGTCACCCCGAGCCGCCGCAAATGCTCGATCACCACCGGATGGGCCAGCCCGGCGTACGTGCCGCGCTGGTCCTCCGGGACCCCCGGGTGCCGCACGGTCAGCCCGCGGACGTGCGCCTCGTAGATCACCGTGTCGGCCCACGGGGTGCGCGGCGGCCGGTCCCCGCCCCAGTCGAAGTACGGGTTGACCACCACCGAGGCCGGCAGGTGGGGCCA
>NZ_JBEVLO010000281.1:0-21812 GCF_040509115.1 Mycobacterium sp.
TCGGTGAAGTCGGTCTGGGAGAACGCGACGATGCCGTCGTAGTGCGACAGTGCGTCGCCCATCATGCCTTGCCGCCACCAGTTGTCGATGATCGCCTGCGACGGCTCGACGCCTGGTTTGTCGTAGTTGTAGAACGGGCCCGAGGGCAGCGCCCGGTAGAACTCCGAGCGATTGGCCGCCAGGTGCGCCTGCAGGTCGTCGAAGACGCTCTTGGGCAGACCCTCGGGGTTGGCGTCGGTCTGCACCATCAGCGGGGGGACGGCACTGATGATGGCGGCCTTGGCGGCTCGGGCTTGGCCGTGGCGGGCCAGGAAGCGGACCACTTCACCGCCGCCGGTGGAGTGCCCGACGTGGATGGCGTCGTGCAGGTCGAGGTGCTCCATCAGGGCGGCGAGATCATCGGCGTAGTGATCGACGTCGTGCCCGCCGGGGGTTTGGGTGGACCGGCCATGGCCGCGTCGGTCGTGGGCGATCACCCGGTAGCCCTGGGACAGGAAGAACAACATCTGGTTGTCCCAGTCATCGGAGGACAGTGGCCAGCCGTGGCTGAACACGATCGGCTGCCCCGACCCCCAGTCCTTGTAGAAGATCTCGGTGCCATCGGTGGTGGTGATGGTGGCCATGGTTTCTGCCCTTCGGTTTCGGTGTCGGTGTCGGTGTCGCTAGTGGGGGATTGGGTGTCAGTGGTTTCCGAACACCAACCAGGGGTAGAGGCCGCCGTAGACCTGCTGCAGACTGGCGGCGTTCTGTGCGGCAGGCCCGGGGGTCGCGACGATTTGGGTATTGCCTGGACTGTGTTGGACGGTGGCATCGGCCGACGCCACCGGCGCCAATCCAATGGCAGCGGCCAGGGATGCGGCAATCACCGACGATGCGATGTAACGCAGTTTCATGATCTTCTCCTTCGTGGGGCTGAGCCGCCCGTAGACGATTGCAGCGGAATGATGTTTGCTCCCGGGGTTCGCCCGGCTTCTGCGGTGCTGGTGCGAATTCGTGACAGCTCGGTCGATGGGCAGCGCGTTCCTCAGAACGGCAGGTCGACCTGACCGTTGGAGGTGACTCCCTCGTCGTGATTGCGGTTGACGTAGCCCGGCGTGATGGGGGCCTGCGGGTCGGTGCCGTACGGCAGCAGCGGGTCTGCTCCGTAGGCGGCGTCGCCGACCGGCGCACCCGTCTCACCCGAGATGGGATAGCTCGGATCTACGGCGGTCGAGGTAGGTCCGTCGGCGAGAGTGACGATGGGCGTTGCGGCGACGGTTCCGGCGATCAACCCACCGAGCAGACCTGCGGTGAGCAATGGAGCGGCGATGGCGCTTGCGATCTTCATGACGTTCTCCCTGACTTCGTGAGTGGCTGAATGACTTGGACTTCTCCATCGTGTCGACTTGGGCCCGCCGAGTCGCCACGGCTAACCACCAACTCGGGAGTAGTGCTAGCTGCCATTGGTCACCGCGCGCCCACTTCGAACTGCGTGCCGGCCAATCACGTACTCGCGTGGCCGGGCGATGCTCACGACGCGCGGCTTGCGACGCGTTGGTTGCGACGCGTTGCTTGCGACGCGTTGGTTGCGACGTCGATGGCGCGGGTGATCATGCCTCGTCGGCGCAACCGCGGAATGCGGAACCTGGCCCTCGCCGCGTTCACGAAGCCAGCGTTCACGAAGCCAGCGTTCACGAAGCCAGCGTCGTGATGCCAGCGTCTTGATGGCAGCGCTTCGCTTTTCCGCTGTATCGCAATGCTATTCGAATGTATACTCGGATGTAACAAATTCGACGCAGTAGATGATTACACCCGGCGAGAGGTGTCTCGGCATGGCAAGTGAACAGCGGGTTGCGGTGGTGACGGGCGGTGCGGGAGCCATCGGGTCCGCGATCGTGACGGCCCTTCAGGATTCGGGGCATCGAACGGTCGTCATCGATCGGGCCGGGGACGTCGAGTGCGACTTGGCCTCCGAATCCTCCATCGAGGAGGCGGCGGCCGTGGTGCTGGAACGCCATGGGCGCTGCGACGTTCTGGTCCACTGCGCGGGCGTGTTCGATCCCATGCCGTTGAGCGAATTCGATCTGGAGCGCTGGCGAGCTCTCATGGCCGTCAACGTCGAGGCCTCGCTGTGGTTGGCGCGAGCGTTCACACCGGGGATGGTCGAGCGCGGGTTCGGCCGCATCATCCTGATTTCGTCGGATGGGCAGTGGTCACCGCCCAGTGCCGAGTTCCTCCCGTACGTCACCAGCAAGGCGGCGGTGCTCGGCCTCATGCGAACCCTCGCCGTCACCTTCGGTGACGACGGCATCGCAGTGACGGCGGTGGCACCGGGTCTGACGGACACTCCATTGTCGCGCGCCGTCGTCGGTGAGAATGCGATCGACGCGGTGGTCACCACTCAGGCCATGAAGCGCCGACTGGTGCCGTCGGATACCGGGCACGCCGTGGCCTTCCTCGCGTCGGACGGTGCGCAGGCGCTGACCGGTCAGGTCCTCGTCGTCGACGGCGGCGTACACATGCGCTAGATGGCGTGAGCGGTCACCGTGGTCGCGAGGCCTTGATGCAGTTCGGGCCGACTGCCAAGGTGCCGCCGAGTGGATTCGATCCCCGCCATTGGCACGGAAACCGCTGAAGGAAGGTCACATTCGGCGTCAGAACCGGATGTGAGACCACATCAGGCGGTGACCTTCCTGGCTATGTCGTCGCGAAGTGCCCTCTTGTCGATCTTGCCGACCTGGGTTCGTGGCAACGTGTCGATCACCTCGACCCGCTCTGGCCACTTGTACTTGGCGACACCGAGCCCCTCGAGGTGCACCTGCAGGTCGGGCACGCCGAGGGACGGATCGGAACTGACCAGATACGCGCACACCTTTTCGCCCAACCTGTCGTCGGGCATGGCCACCACGGCCACGTCCCGGATGGCTGGATGGCGATGGAGGAGGAGTTCGAGCTCCTCGGCGTTCACCTTCTCGCCGCCTCGGTTGATCAAATCCTTGATGCGCCCCTCTATCGAGAGGAAGCGGCCGCCGTCGTGAAGTTGCACCTTCGCGAGATCGCCGGTCCGGTAGAAGCCGTCGGAGGTGAACGCGTTGGCATTGTGTTCGGGTGAGTCGAAGTAGCCGCGGATCGTGTACGCCCCGCGGCAGGCCAGTTCGCCGGTCTCGCCGTCGGGTAGCTCGCGCTCGCTTCCGGGTTCGAGGATGCGGATCTCGTCGTCCTCGGCGAGGACGGTTCCCACCGTGGTGCTGCGCAACTCCCGTGGCGCATCGAACCGCGTCAGGGTAAACATCCCCTCGCCCATGCCGAACGTCTGGCCCACACGGGCGCCGAATGATTCGACCCTTGCGAAGAGTTCCTCGGGAACCTTTGCGCCGGAGAGGATCACGGTGCGGAGGTGTTTCGCGGCCGGGACGTAGTCATCGGACATGATCCAGCTGAACATCCCGTGCGCAAACAGAATGTCGTCCACCTCGTGCTCGAACATCATGCGCAACGCGACGGTCTTGTCGGGCGGCGGAATCACCACGCAGCCGCCGACGGAGTGCGTCGAGTGCAGAGCGCAGCTGATCCCGGCGTTGTGAATGATGGGCGCAGCGTGACAGGTGATGCTGCGCTCGGTGCGGTCCAGCGCCAAGGCCCACGCACGGGCGTTGTTCCAGTACTCGCCGTGCAGTCGAGGGATCACCTTCGGGACGCCGGTGGTTCCGCCCGATAGCTGGTACACGGCGACGTCTTCCGGGCCGAGCAGGGTCTGAACTGCATGGACCGACCGACTTGCATCTCGTGGCTCGATCGAACGTCCCAGGGTCTCGATCGCGGCCACGTCGGGCGGCAGTCGGTGGTTGCGTTCGCTACCGACGGTGAACAGGTGGCGCAGCGTGTGGCTCGATGTCGCTTGCTGGCGGGCGAACTGCACCATGTCGAACTTGTCTGGGCGCGAGTCGTCGACGATGTGACCGACTGCGCCGACCATGCCTGCCACATGGCCTATTTCGTGCGCTCGGTGACCCGCGAGAGTGGCCACTGGCAGTGCGCCCGCCTTGAGCACGCCGTACCACGCCACGACGCTGGGGATGGTGTTGCCGACTTGGAAGAGGATCGGATCGCCGGGCCGGATGCCACGTTCGAGGAGCGCGGCTGCGACCTGATCGCTGCGAACATTTAGCTCTCCGTAGGTCATTGACGCTGACTGGTCGATGACAGCCGTCCGTGCGGCGAACCGCTCGGCGACCGCGCGAAAGCGGCCTGCTACCGGTGTTGCGTCCCAGGCGCCGCTGGCGAGGTATTGGGCCACCTTGTCCGGTGGGTAGGCAACGATGCGGGGATCAGCTGAATCTGCCATACAAGTGCATCCTTCTACAGCCGGGGACGCTTGCGTTCCGCAATGTCGAACGCAGCGAAAGACGTCAGACTATGGCGTTGATTATTCGACTAATTCGTCAGGGTGTCAAACACGTGGGCCTCGCCGGAGGATCGCTGGACTTGGCAGGACCGGGGGCCACCGACCCCCGGCGTCCACCTCGCTAGGGAATTAGCAGAAGTTTCCCCGTCGTGGCACGGGACTCGATGTCCACGTGCGCCTTTGCCGCATCCGCCAGCGGGTAGCGGCGACCGATCCGAACGACCAACTCACCGCGCTCGACGAGCGTGAACAGTTCCGTCGTGTGTGTGGTGAGTTCCTCGGATGTGCGGACGTGATCGGGAGCCGCGCCATAGGTGATGCGAATGCTGCGGGGGATCTGGTCCATCCTGATGGTCGGCACCTCGCCGATGAGCGGCCCGTAGAACACCAACGTGCCGTGCGTGCGCAGCACCTCCAAGGACCCGGCGAACGTGGTGCCGCCCGCGCCGTCGAACACCACGTGCACGCCTTCGCCGTCGGTCAGTTCCTTCACCCGTTCGACGAACTCGCCACCCGTGGAGACCAGGACGTGATCGGCGCCGGCCTCCGTGGCGATCTCCACCTTCTCCTGCCGCGACACCAGCCCAATCACCGTGCCGCCGCGGGCCTTGATGAGCTGGGTGAGCATCATCCCGACCCCGCCCGCTGCCGCGTGGACGACCGCGACGTCCCCTGGCTGGACGGGATGGCAGACGGTCGAGAAGTGCTGGGCGGTCAGCCCCTGCAGGATCAGGGCGGCAGCGGTCTCGTCGTCGATCGCGTCGGGCACCGCGACGACGTTGCCCACCGGAAGCACCATCTGTTCGGTGTAGCTCCCGTGGGTTTCGATCGTCAGCCACGCGACACGATCGCCTGGGGTGAACCCGTGCACGCCCTCGCCGCTCTCCACCACTATGCCGACGCCTTCCATCCCCGGCACTTCGGCGATGCGATGCTTGCGGATGGCGGTGTCGAAGTAGTTCACCCCGGCGACCCTGACGTCCACCAGAATCTCTCCAGGACCCGGACGAGGGGTAGGCAGTTCGCGCAACTGCAACACATCCGGTCCACCTGCTTCGGTTATCACTATCGTCTTCATACGGCAGAACGTACGAACGAGGAAATGTACCTTCAAGTACAATTTCCGCGGTGACCACCACGACCACCAGGAAGGGTGCGGCCACCCGGTTGCGCATCGTAGAAGCCGCTGCCGACGAGATCCGCGAGAACGGCGCGAGCGCCATCACGCTCGACGATGTGTGCCGTCGCAGCGCTACCGGCAAGGGTCAGATGTTCCACTACTTTCCCGAGGGTCGCGAGCAGCTCTTGCTCGCCGTCGCCGAACTCGAAGCCCAGCGGGTGTTCGACGACCAGGAGCCGTATCTGAGTGAACTCACCTCGCGTGCAGCGTGGCAGGCGTGGCGCGATCTCATCATCGAGCGTTATCGCGACCAGGGATTGCATTGTCCGCTGGGGGTGCTGATCGCCGACGTGGGCCGTTATAGCCCCTCCGCACAGGCTGTTTCGGCACACTTGGTGCGGCGATGGCAGGAATGTCTGCGTGCTGGCATCGTCGCCACGCAGGCCGTCGGCGAGGCCAATTCGACCCTCGACGCGAACCGCGCGGCTGCGGCCGTCATCGCCGCCATCGAGGGCGGGGTCACCGTGCTGCTCTCCACCGGCTCTGCAGAGCATCTCGAGGCCGGGCTCGACCTCTGCCTCGACCACCTGTTCTCGTAGCCGAGTCGATCTCGGCCGTGGCGGGTCCGATGCCCCGCCCCAATCGTGGTATTCGAATGTTTGACACATCTGTCGATAGTGCATAGCGTGCTGATCGTGACCAGTGACTACGCTGACGAAAAGCCCGCCGTGCCATCGACCGGTGAGCCGAAAGTCTCGGCATGACAACGACGGCGAGGCTGGACGGCAAGGTCGCCATCGTGACTGGCGCCGCCCGGGGGCAGGGGGCGGCCGAGGCTGCGGTATTCGTCCGCGAGGGCGCGCACGTGGTGCTGACCGACGTCCTGGACGACGAAGGCAACGCGCTCGCCGACCAGCTCGGCGAGCTGGCGGAATACCGGCACCAGGACGTCGCCGAAGAATCCGACTGGGCGGAGTTGGTCGCGCACGTCGAAACGACGTACGGCGCCGTCGACGTGTTGGTCAACAATGCCGCGATCTCCCTTGCTGGCGCGTTGGACGAGCTCCCGATGGCGGACTATGACGCCATGGTGCGGGTCAACCAGCGTGGTGTGCTGCTCGGAATGCGTGCCGTCGCAACTCCGATGCGCCGTGCGAAGGGTGGGAGCATCGTCAACGTGGCGTCGACGTTGGCCCTCCGGGGTATGCCGGACCGAATCGGCTACACGGCAACGAAATTCGCGGTGAGGGGGATGAGTCAGGTCGCCGCTGCCGAACTCGCCCCCGACGGTATCCGCGTCAACCTGATCCACCCCGGCTGTATCGACACCCCGATGATCAACCTGCTCTCGTCGGGCGAGCGGACACGGCTTCTCGATCGGATTCCGCTCCAGCGCTTCGGTCAGCCGGACGAGGTCGCCGAGTTGGCGCTCTACCTCGCCTCGGATGCCTCGGCCTATGTCACCGGAGCGGATTTCGTGATCGACGGGGGCATCTTCCTGTGACTCGGCGACCTCGCCCGCCGTCAGAGCATGGACAGCTTGGACAGATCGGTGTCGTATTCCTCGACGACGCAGGTGAACATGTGGTCCCGGTCGAATAACCGAGCCTCGTCCTCGGCGATCAG
This sequence comes from Mycobacterium sp., assembly GCF_040509115.1. Taxonomy (GTDB): domain Bacteria; phylum Actinomycetota; class Actinomycetes; order Mycobacteriales; family Mycobacteriaceae; genus Mycobacterium. The sequence goes on from NZ_JBEVLO010000281.1 coordinate 7,131, forward strand.
GGCGCGGAATTCCTCGGGGGGCTGTTTGACGAAGTAGGTGTCGTACCACTCCTCGTCGCACCAGACCTCCATGATCACGTCGAATCCACAATGGCGGACCTTGCCGCTGATCGAATCGGGACTTGGCGTCAGGTAGCGACGGGTGTAGCGCTCGACGCCTGGGACGCTGAGGAATTCATCGAAGAGCTTGCTGTGGGTGTTCTCGTAGTAGTCCCGGAACTCCTCGTCCGAGAGGCCGTCCTTCTTCTTGAACAGGCTGACCACCTTGATCACGTGCTCACGTCCTTCCGTGCTGATACCCGCGGTCGGCCGCCGCGCGTCGAACGACGGCGCGGGGTCTGTGCCTTGGGCCGACCATGACGTGGACCACCCTACAGACTTGTTGACGACATCGTTCGATATTGGTCTTATCAGTTGACTACGGGCTTAGGCTTCGATCATTGCCGGTGCGGCGCAGCCCGCTCTTGAAAGGGGCTCGAGAATGGATTCGATGCCAGCAGTTCTGCTTTCGTCCAGTCGCGACATTTCGTTGGTGGGTCATCCGATCCCTCGCTGCGGACCCGATCAGGTGATCGTGGACGTCGATCTATGCGGGATCTGTGGGAGCGATCTGCATGCTCCTGCCCTACCGCAGGTCTACCTCGGTGGGGTGGTGATGGGCCACGAGGCGGTGGGGAGGATAAGTCGGGTAGGCGAGGCAGTGTTGGATTGGCAGGTGGGCCAGCGAGTGGCGTTGAATCCCAACGGCAATGTCGACGGTACGTGCCCGCAGTGTCTTGCAGGCCGGGTGAACTTCTGTCGCCAGGCGACGTTGGAGACCGCGCTCGGTCTCCAGGCCGATGGGGGTCTCGCGCCCCAGGTGGCGGTGTTTCCCGGGACGCTGCGTGCCCTGCCGGAATCGATGGACCGACTGGCGGCTGCGTGGGTGGAACCGACCGCTACGGCGCTACACGCCGTCGACCTCGCCGGCGACCTCGCAGGCAGGAGCGTCCTGGTTACCGGGGGTGGCCCGATCGGTCAGCTCGCGCTCCGGATCGCGCACGCGCGTGGCGCGGATCGGCTGTTGCTGGTCGAGCCGTCCCCGGCCAGGCAGGCCCACGGATGGGCCTCCGGCGCCGACGCCGTCTGGGGTGTCGACGAAGCTGCCCGACTGGTCGAGGACCTCGCGGTCGACGTCGTGGTGGAGGCCTCCGGCAGCGCAGGCGGGTCAGCGCTCGGGTTGGACGCCCTTGCGCCGCGTGGCACGTTCGTTGTCGTCGGCGCTGGGGAGGGCAATCTGCTTGATGCGGCGACGATTCTGTTGAAGGAGATCGTGGTGCGTGGCTCCTTCACCTACGTCGACGAATTCGACGAGGCGATCGACCTGTTGGCACGCGGATCCGTCGCGGTCGCCGACCTTGCGGCCGCGGTGGTGCCCATTGCGGATGCGTTGGCGGCCTTCGACGTCCTGCGGGACGCGGCGACGATGAAGGTTCTCGTCGACCCCCGTGGCTGACGGATCGAGCTCCGTCGAGCTTGACTTTTTGACACATACGTCCGAGACTCGACTTATACGACGAATGTGATGCCGACCACGGCGTCCCCCGGACAGATAGGGCATGCATGTCTCTGGTCATCGGTGTCGATGTGGGCGGCACGTTCACCGACGCGGTCCTGATAGACGATCTGGGCGGCGTCGCTGCGGCGAAGGTGCCGTCGACCCCACCGGACTACTCCCGAGGGGTACTCGACGTCGTGCGGGCCCTGGCCGAGCACCGCAATGAATCGCTCGAAAGCCTGCTCGCCGACGTTCACCACCTGGCGCATGGCACCACGTCCTCGCTCAACGCGCTGGTCATGCGGAAGGTGCCGCCGGTCGGCTTCCTTACCACTGTGGGACACCGCGATTCGATCTTCATCATGAACGTCGAGGGGCGCTACCTCGGGCGCTCTCCCGAGGGACTGCAGGACGTCATGCGCCAGAACAAGGCGCACGTGCTGCTGCCCAAGCGGTTGGCCCTCGAGGTCACCGAGCGGATCGACAGGGACGGACGTGTCGTGGTCCCACTCGACGAGGACGCGGCCCGGCAGGCAATTCGCGACCTCGTTGGCCAGGGGGTCGAGGCGATCGCAGTATCGCTGCTGTGGTCCTTCCGCAACCCCGCGCACGAGGAGAGATTGCGCGAGCTCGTGCACGAGATCGCCCCCGACATGTTCGTCGCACTGTCGAGCGAGGTAAGCCCCCGTATCCGCGAGTTCGCCCGCAGCGCAACGACCATCATGAGTGCGCAGATCGGTCCCGGATTGCGTGACTACCTCGGCAACCTCGAGACCACCCTGCGCGAGCACGGGCTCGTCGGCCCGCTGCTCGTCATGCAGAGCAACGGCGGCGCGGTCGCGGCGGCCGAGGCGCCACGAACCGCGATCAGCACCGTCGGATCGGTGTTGACGGGCGGGGTGGTCGGGGCCAAGGCGCTGGCGGATCAGCTGGGGCACTCCAATGTCATCGCCACCGACGTCGGCGGCACGACGTTCCTGGTCGGCCTGATCGTCGACGGTGAACCGGTGCGGGCCAGCAACACCATCATCAACCACCATCCGATCAACGTGCCGACACTGGAGGTTCACGCCATCGGGTCCGGAGGTGGCGCCATCGCCTGGCTGGATGCGGGAGGCAACCTCCAGATCGGCCCGCACAGCGCGCAGGCCGTGCCGGGGCCCGCCTGCTACGACCAAGGCGGCACCGAGCCCACCAATACCGACGCGAACCTGGTTCTTGGCATCCTGAGCGACCACGGCCTCATCGGCGGACGCAAACCGTTGTCCATCGAGGCCGCGCGTGAAGCCATCCGCAGCCGCATCGCCGAGCCGCTCGGGTTGTCGGTCGAGGAGGCGGCAGCGGCCATCTATGCGGTGCAGAACTCGCAGACCGGCGACCTCCTGCGCAAGACGGTCGTCGAGGCGGGCCACGACCCGCGCACCTTCGTGCTGTACGCCTTTGGTGGTGCGGGCCCCGCTCACGCCGCCATGTATGCCGCCGAGGTCGGAGTGGGCAGGGTCGTCGTTCCGCTCGGTCAGGTCGCGTCGGCGTTCTCGGCCTACGGACTCGCGTCCTCCGACGTAGTGCTCGCCGCTGAGCTCTCCGACCCCGCGTACGTCCCCCTCGACCCCCGCCAGACCGCGGAGAACTTCGCGCGACTCGAGGAGCAGGTCCTCGCTGGGCTGCGCCGCCAGGGGCTGGACTACGCCTCCATCGAAGTGGAACGTGAGCTCGACATGCGTTACGCCGCGCAACTCGCCGAGGTGACCACCCCCGTCGACGGCGGCGCCCTCGACGATGCCGCGCTGGCCAGGTCTGCCTCGAAGTTCGAGGAACGTTACGCCGACCTGTACGGCGCGGGTTCGGGTTTCAGCGCTGCCGGCATTCAGGCGATCACCTACCGGGTTCGGGCCACCGGGGTGCTGCCCTTCTCGTCGGCACTGCCCGACGTCAAGTCCGCTGACTCCGCCGACGCCACGGTGGCGCTCGCGGGCACGCGGTCGATCTGTCTGGACGGCCGCGTGGGTTACGTCGAAACGGACGTCTACGACTACCGCGAACTGCGTAGTGGGCACGTCCTGCAGGGGCCGGCGGTCGTCGAACTGCCCACGACGACCGTCGTCGTCCCCGCGGGCACCACCGGTGCCGTCGACCACCTCGGCAACCTCACGATCACTGCGAAGTAGGAGAAGTCTGCATGTCGACCCCAGTTCCGGGTTCCGAGGTCTTCCAGAGCCGACCCATCGACCCCGATACGTTCAAAGATCAGCTGCCCAAGTCGCTTTCGGTGCACGACGTAAACCAGGAGCAGATCGACGGGTTGGACCCGCTGACGTACGAGGTGGTGCGCCACCGGCTTTGGTCGGTGACCGACGAGATGGGCGAGGCGCTCAAGCGCATGTCGGGTTCGCCCATCGTGATCGATGCGAACGACTTCGACTTCGCCATCAGCGACGAGCTCGGCCAGGAAGTGCAGGTCGGTCTCTACAACACGATGCTGGTCGGCGCGGTCGATCTAGCCATCTACTGGACGTTGCAGCATCGCGAGGTGCGCGAAGGGGACATGTTCCTGTGCAACGATCCATGGGTCGGCGGAGGTCTGCATCAGAGCGACGTCATCGTGTTCCAGCCGATCTTTCACGAGGGTGCGCTGTTCGGGTGGACGAGCGCCATCTGCCACGAGCCGGATCTCGGTGGTGTCGGTCTCGGATCGTTCGCCGTGGACGCCCAGGACGTCTTCTCCGAGTCGGTGCCGACGCCGCCGGTCCGCGTGGTGAGGAACTTCGAACTCCAGGACGACATCGCCGACCTCTGGGTGCGGCGCTCACGGGTGCCGCTGCTGGTGGGTCTGGACCTTCGCGCCAAGATCGGTGCCAGCAACGTCGGCCGGGAACGGTTGCTCGCCGTCATCGACCAATACGGCGCCGACACCGTGAAAGCGGTGATGAAACGCATGATGGTGGATGCGGAGTCGCGGCTGCGCGCCAAGTTGAGGTCGGCTCCGGAGGGCACCTGGCATGCCACGGGCTATCAGGATCAGTCCGGCCTTGGCGACCGGGGGCTCCACAAGATCACCGTCGCGATGACCAACCGGGGCGGACACCTGACGTTCGACTTCCGGGGCACCGACCCGCAGACGGGTGTCATCAACTGCACCTACGCCGGAATGCGAGGCGGGGTGATGTTGGCGCTGCTGCCGATTCTCGCCGCGGACATTCCATGGTCGGCCGGCGGTCTGATGCGTTGTTTCGACCTGATCTCGGAGGAGGGCACGCTCAACAACGCAACCTTCCCCGCTGCGGTCGGTCGCGGTCCGATCGGGCCGGCATGGCTGACGGGTTCACTGATCGCCGAATGCCTCTCGCAGATGCTCGACCAGTCGCTGACGCTCGGGGAGAACGTGCAGGCGAGCTGCTGCGGCACTCACGACGTTGCGCTTATGGCCGGCGTAGACACCCGAGGTGACCAGCCCGTGCCGTTCATCAACCTGATGATGGAGGTAATGGCGGGCGGCTACGGCGGTCGGCCCGACGCCGACGGGATGGATTCCGGTGGGCTGGCGTGCATCCCGATGGGCCGTATCCCCGACGTCGAGATGACCGAGTTCCTGTACCCGGTGCTGTCCCTGTGGCGCCGAGAGGAACCGGATACCGGAGGGCCCGGTCGCCACCGCGGCGGGGTGAGCGGGTCGACGGCGATCGTCGCACACGGTGCCACGCTCCCGTTCGGCATCGTGCAGGCCACCTCGGGCAAGGCCGTCTCTCAGAACAATGGACTCTCCGGCGGCTATCCGGGCAACACCGCCGTCAGCGCCATCGCCAGAAGCGCTGGCGTGGCTGCCTCGTTCGCGGCGGGAAAGGTGCCCACGAACCTCGCCGAACTCGGTGAGGAAGTGCAGCTTCAACAGTGTTACGAGAACACCGGCATGGAGCCTGGGGACGTCTTCGTCCTGCAGTGGCAGGGCGGGGGAGGGTACGGCGACCCGCTGCACCGCGATCCGACGGCCGTCGCGTTCGACCATCGTGAAGGTCGGGTGAGTGACCGCGGGGCTGCTGACCACTACGGCGTCGTGCTAGATGACGCAGGCGTCGACGTGGAGGCGACGGGCGAGCTACGCGAAGAGCTCCGCAGGCAGCGTCGGCAGCGTTCCAGCCTTGAAGGTGACGCACCGATTCTGGACGTCTCCGCTGGGCGCAGGCTCAACGACAATCTGACCGAGGTCGTCGTCGACGGCATCCGGCTGGTGGCGTGTTCGTCGTGTGGTCGTCAACTCGCAGGCGCGGATTCGGCCGCCCTCGACGTGGCAAGGTACGAAGGCCCGCCGAGCGCGGCGGGACCCCAGATCACCTCTGCGGCAGCGACGTACGTCGATGCTCCCGTCGTCTTCCGGCAGCTGTGCTGCCCCGGATGTTGGACCGCGATCTATTCCGGGGTCGTGCCCGCAGGCCACCCCGACCACGCCGCCGAGATCGCGCCACTGCTCGCGGGACGGTGACCAGTATGTCCATCGCGGCTGGCCACGATCATCCGGCCCTGAAGTTCGTGAGTCTGAGCAAGAGCTTCGGGCATTCCCAAGTGCTGCGGGAGATTTCGTTCGACGTCGAGCCCGGGGAGATCCACGCGCTGTTGGGTGTCAACGGAGCCGGCAAGTCGACGCTGATCAAGATCCTGGCCGGGGTCTACAGCCTCGACTCGGGACACATCGAAGTCAACGGCAGCCGCCTCGATGCCGGCCACGATCCCGCCGCGGCGCAGGCCGCCGGGATTGCGTTCGTTCACCAGGACCTCGGATTGGTCGAGGACATCAGCGTCGCCGACAATGTCGCACTGCAGCTGGGCTTTCAACGCCGCTGGGGGCTGGTGAGCGCCCGCGCCACTTCGGCACGGGTGGCGCGTGTTCTCGCCGAGGTCGGCGCGGGTTTCTCACCGGACCGTCTGGTCAACTCGCTCTCGCGAGACGAGCAGGTGCTGTGCGCGTTGGCGAGGGCGTTGGCGCTCAATCCCAAGATCGTCGTCCTCGACGAGGTCAGTGCCAGCCTTCCCAAACCCGAGATGGAACGGCTCGCGACGTCTCTTCGGTCGATGCGCCGTGGCGGGGCCGCCTTCATCTACGTCACCCACCGACTCGACGAACTCGCCGGTCTCGTCGACCGCGTCACCGTCCTGCGCAACGGGAGGCAGGTAGTGACGGCCCCGGTGACCGAGCTGAGCCACACCGAACTCGTCAGACACATCCTTGGGACGGAACCCCCTTCCGCGCAACCGGAACCGTTGACCGCTGTTCCGGGCGCCGGGACTGCCGAACACCAGGTGGTCGTGCGCGATCTGACCACGGCTGACTTGCAAGAGCCCATCTCGTTCGAGGTGCGGCCCGGAGAGGTGCTTGGAATCTGCGGCCTGGTGGGCAGTGGCACCCGCGAGTTGGCACAAGCCCTTGGCGGCGGTAGCAAGCCCACTGGCGGTTCGGTCACGCTCAACGGTAGGCCGTTGCCACTTGGCCGACCCGAACTCCTCGCCCAGCGCGGGTGCACCTTCGTCCCGGGAAACAGGCAACGCGAAGGTATCGTGACCGGGCTTGGCCTTCGGGAGAACTTCCTCCCCACCCGGCGCACCTTTGGTGCCTTCACGCCTGCGGGATTCCGACTCCCTCGCACCGAGACGCGCGCAGTGTTGCGCGTCGGTGAGCAATTCGGCGTCGTGCCGCGCGATCACGCCGATCGCGACGTCTCCGAACTCAGCGGTGGCAACCAGCAGAAGATCGTTTTCGCTCGCGCACTTGCCGACCGGCCGGACCTCGCGGTACTCGAAGATCCCACCGCGGGCGTGGACGTCGGTTCGCGCGCCGTACTCTACGAACTCGTGCACGATGCAGCGAGAGCAGGCACGTCGGTGATCCTCATCAGCACCGACTTCGACGAGGTCGCCGCCCAAAGTCACCGGGTGCTGGTCATGTCGCACGGTCACGTCGCCGCAGAGTTCTCGCACACGAGCGGGTTGACCGCCGACGCGCTCGCCGAGGCCAGTTACGCGACCGCCCCCGCCCAGTGAATCGCTGACGTGGTGGTGACCGCGCCTCCGGCGAGGGTCGTGGCGGCCGCCTAGCGATTGGGAACGGTCGTTCCATCGTGGCCGCCGCTCGCGTTTGGGAGCGGTTGGCATCGAGTGCTCCTGCTGCGTGCTCCGTGCTGCGTGCTCCGTGCTGCGTGCACCCCGGTCCCGTGCCTCGTTGGCGTCGGTTTTGCGGCCCAATTCCGTTGTCCGCGTGTCGGTTACCTAGAGGTCGGCGTCACGAGGGCGGAATCATTGTGATCGTTGACACGTCCCGCCGATGGACGTAGGTTGCTGACTAGCAAGTTGAATTTCCGACATTGCTGACAATGGGTCAATGGGCCCTCTGCTTGGAGGAACGGACATGAGACGTGATCGACGAATGACACTGCGGCCGTGGCAGCGCCGCGCAGCTGGCGTGGTCGCCATCGGCGCGGCACTGATACTGACCGGATGCTCGTCCAGCGCAGGCGGCGCAGGTCCCGTCGGGTCCGCGTCGACCGCGACCGTGGACGCCATGAAGCCAGTGACCGAAGTCGACGGCCCGACCGAGGCATTCACTCCGACCCCTGGCAAGCGCATTTTGGTTCTGGTCTGCGGCAGCGGCGGCCAGGGCTGTGCCCTGGAGGGTGACGAGCAGAAGCGAGCCGCCGAGGCCCTTGGCTGGCAGGTGGACTTGGTGGACGGCCAGCTGGACCCCAAGGTGTGGAACCAGGCCGTGCAGCAGGCCGTCGACTCCGGTGTCGACGGCATCATCGCCATCTCGGCTGATCCCAACCTCTACGGAGCCGCGATGGAATCGGTCCGTGCCAAGAACGTGCCGTTCGTCTTGACGAACCAGACGCCACAGCAGAGCGATGTGCAGGGGATAGACACCTACATCGCAACGGATCCGGTCAAGGGCGGCAACGACGTCACCGATTGGATCGTTGCCGACTCCGGGGGACAGGCGAAGGTTCTGCTACTGGATCTGCCGGGATACCGCGACGCCATGACTCGTACCAAGACGATCGACGACGACCTGGCCAAGGACTGTCCTGGCTGCGTCGTGTATCGGTCCGACATCTCCGTGCAGACGATGGGAACCAGCCTTGCGGCGCAGGTGACGTCGCAGCTCCAGCAGCATCCGGATGTCGACTACGTGTGGTCGGCCGACGACGCGGCGGCAAGCTTCGTCGCTCAAGGTATTCAACAGGCCGGCAGGGGTTCCAGCGTCAAGCTCGTCTCGATGGGCGGCTTCCCCGACCAGCTTGCCCGGGTCCAGACCGGCCAGGTCGCCGCTGATCTCGCCACCGCCACGCCCTACACGGCTTGGCTCGCGGTGGACAGCCTCGCTCGCATCATCGCGGGGCAACCCGCCGAGCCATACTGGCCCATCCCTCAGCGGCTGTGGACGACCGCGAACATCGCCGAAGGTGACGAGCAGATGCTCGACGTCGGTTGGGATACCGACTTCGACTTCATGAACGCGTTCAAGACGATGTGGGGTATCAAGTGAGTGGCATGCAAGGTGGTTCGGCAAGCGTGTCCGGGGTGGCCGACCGGGACGTGGTCGCGGTCGATGGCTCGGGCGGGGTCGAGACCGTCGGCGAAACCCCAAGCGGGAGTGGGCCGAAGGCCGGGGCGCGGGCCATTCTCTCCGACCTTGCGTCGCGGTTCTCGCTGATCGTCGTACTGGTCGTGCTCTTCGTGACCTTTGGGGTGTGGAATCCGGGAGTGTTCGCGACCACCGCGAACCTTCAGACCATCCTGCTGGTGCAAGCGACGACGGCGCTGCTGGCGTTGGCCGTGATGGTTCCCCTCGTCGCGGGGCACTTCGATCTGTCGGCGGGCTTCCAGTTCGGGCTCGCGCAGAGCCTGTGCGCGGTCCTGGTGATCCGCGACAAGTGGGACCCCATCGTCGCGATCCTGGTCGTGTTGGTGGTGGGATTGCTGATCGGGTTCGTCAACGGGCAGTTGATCACCCGGCTTGCGTTGCCGTCGTTCACGACGACCCTCGGCACCGGCATGCTGGTGCTTGGCTTCACGGGATGGTTGACCAAGAATCAGGTCATCACGGGGCCTGCCGCGCCGTGGCTACTCGAGCTGGGCCGTGGTCGCCTGCTCGGTGTGCCATTGCCGTTCGTCTACCTTGCGATGATCGCCGTGGCGTTGTTCGTGTTGTTGGAGTACACCGTCTGGGGTCGGCGGGCGTATGCGGTCGGCGCCAATCCCGTGGCGGCACGGTTGTCGGGTATTGCCGCCGATTCTCAGGTGCGTCAGAGTTTCCTCATCACCGGGTTTCTGTGCGGCCTGGCCGGATGTATCTCGATGACCAGTCTGGGCGGATCGTCGCCGGTGATCGGTCTCGGGTCGCTGTTGCCCGCCTTCGCGGCAGCCTTCCTCGGGGCGACGTGCATTCGTCCGGGACGGTACAACGTTGCCGGAACGGTGATCGCGGTATACGTCATCGGCGTCGGCATCATCGGACTTCAGCAGAAGGGTGCCGACGTCTTCGTTCAGGACGTATTCAACGGCGCCGCCTTGCTGATCGCGATCATCGTCTCCACGATCGCGCGTCGCCGGCGGGTCGCCGCTTGATTCAGACGCGGGTCGCCGCATGATTAGGACGCGGGTCGCCGCTTGATTCAGACGGCGCCCAACGTGTGACGAGATAGCTCACCGCCCAGGTCCTTTCGGATGTGGGCGGTGAGCATGCCTGACGTGACGCCGATCAGACGACCCCGATCAGACGACCCCGATCAGACGTTGCCGTGTGGAATCCTGAACGGCGAGAGTGCGCCCGCGTCCACCGGAATGCTGGAGCCCGTCACGAACCTGGCCTCGTCGGAGGCCAGCCAGAGCACCGCGTGACTGATGTCGACGGGTTCCATCCACGGAGTGTCGATGATGTGCATCGCCGACATCACCGGGATGATCTCGTCATCGGAGGCGTCGGGGTTGCCGCTCCAAATTCCGCGAATCGCCGGGTTCTGGATCATCGGCGTGTTCACGTTCGAGGGATGTACGGAATTGACTCGGATGTCGAACGGCCCGAGTTCGATGGCAAGGGATTTCATCAACCCGGTGACCCCGTGCTTGGCGGCGACGTAGTGCGCCAGGTTCGGCAGCCCGATGAGACCTCCGATCGAGCTGATCAGGACGATCGATCCACCACGTCCGGCTTCGATCATGTGCGGCGCAACGGCCCGAACGGTGCGCCACGTGCTCGTCAGGATGCTGTCGACGACGGACGTGAACGTGTCTTCGGTCATTTCGTAGGAGACGGCCGACGACGCCGCGCCGGCATTGGCGACCACGATGTCGATGTGCCCAAGAGTGGCCACCCCGTGAGCGGCGACCTCCTGGAGTTGGCTCAGGTCGCGAATGTCTGCCTTGGTGAAGATGATCTGCCTACCCAGTGACTCGACGGCGTGGACGGTTTCCTTCCGATCCTGTTCCGTGGCCATCGGGTAGGGGACACCGTCGATGTCCTCCAGGATGTCGAGCGCGACGATGTCGGCCCCTTCCTCCGCCAGTCGAATCGCGTGCGCGCGCCCCTGCCCCCTGCCTGCGCCGGTGATGAATGCGACCTTGCCCTCCAACCGGCCTTCCGGTCTGCCCATGACGACTCCTTCGGTTCGTTAGCCGACGACCACACCAGCCCGCGGTCGGGAAGGCGAAGGGCACCAACGCAGCCCAAGCGGTGGTGCCTGACGTCTCAGTGCCCGTCGGCAGTATCAAACAGCGTGTGTGTTGGATCGTCAACGTTCGAGTCGAATCTCGGTAGGCTCGAGGCGTGGCGGAACATGTGCTCTACGCCGCGAACCTGCCGGTGGTGCCGAGCCGCCCGACTGACGCTCACGTCGAGAGTTTGACATAAATGATGAATCGGTGGCATTCTGGGTGGATAGCCGATGGAGGAGACGTATGGCGCACAGGCGAGTGGGGCTGATCGTCCCCAGTTCGAACGTGACGGTCGAAACCGAGCTTCCGGAGATCCTGCGCAGGCAGGACGGACTGGACGTCAGTTTTCACTCGTCCCGAATGCGGATGACGGCCGTCACCCCGGCGGGGCTGGCGGCGATGAACGTCCAACGGGAGCGGTGCGTCATGGAGATCGCTGACGCCGGACCCGACGTGATCCTGTACGCCTGCCTGGTCGCCCTCATGGCAGGCGAATTCGGTGAGCACCATCGGGTGGAATCGCTTGTTGCCGAGCAACTTGCCGCCGGTCAGTCGTCTGCGGTAGTTCGATCCAGTGCAGGCGCATTGATGGAGGCCCTGGAGGCGCTGTCGGTCCGCCGGGTGGCACTGGTGACGCCCTACATGCAGCCGTTGGCCCGCAAGGTCGTGGACTACGTCGAACACGAGGGTGTCACGGTCGCCGACTACCGCGCGCTCGAGGTCGAGGACAACCACGCCGTCGGGTGCATCGAGGGCTCACGGGTCATCTCGGCGGCTCGCGAGCTGGACCTCGGCGGGGTGGATGCCCTGGTGCTGTCCGCCTGCGTTCAGATGCCGTCCCTGGCATTGATCGCACAGGCCGAGGCCGAGTTTGGCATTCCGGTGATCAGCGCGGCCACGGCCGGTGCGTTCAGCGTCCTCCGGGCGCTGAACCTGCCTGCAGCCGTTGAAGGAGCGGGCTCGCTCCTGGCGTCCGGCACCGACCTGTTTGACAGCGCAGCAACCGCGCACGACACGAGAAAGCTGGGAGTGACACCATGACTTCGTTGGAGGGCAAGCATCTGATGCGGGGTGTCGACCACGCCGCCTTCCCTACCTTCGACCCCGTGGCCACGGTGAGGTTCTACCGTGACGTCTTGGGCCTGCCGGTGGTGCACTCCATCTGCGCCGCCGGCTGGGGTCCCGACGACCACCCGGACTTCATTCACTTCTTCTTCGACATCGGCAAGGGCGACCGGCTGGCATTCTTCTATTACTTCGGGCTCGAGCCGTTGCCAGAGGGCCGCGGCGATGCCTGGGCTCGTTTCGACGACTCAGTGCCGGAATTCTTCTTGGGTTCACGGCATTTGGCGCTCCACGTCGACTCGGAAGAGGCGTTGAGTGAGTACCAGCGCAGGCTGGACGAAAGCCAGTGGCAGACCGAGATGCGGATCCAGCACGAGACCATCGAATCGATCTATACCCACGACCCCAACGGATACATCGTCGAGATCACACGGGCGCTGCGACCGGTGACCCCGCAAGAGGACGTCGACGCCAACCTGACGATCGACGCGCTCTGCGACGTGTTGGGCGCCGGTGGTGACGCGAGCATGGACGCGCTGCTCAACCGCAAAGCGGAGTTGATCGTCGAACGGTCGGCGGATTGGGACCGCGTGCTGGCTCCTCGGGAGACGAGTCGTTGATGGCATCCGTCTTCTTCCTGGACGTGCCCGAGAATCGTCCGGTCATCGAGGTGGCCGATCGCAACGAGCGCGTTCGCATCGACAAGAACGGTCCGTATTTCGAGGTGAGTGCCGACACGGGATTCGAGATCGATCGCCGCGCCACGGGTTGCCGCCACGCCGTGTGGTACAGCTGCGTCGCGGGGCTGGACGGTTTTCGGATATCGAGTTGGGACAAGGATTCCTTGCGATTCGAGCTGCGATCGTGACCCTCGGCTCGACTAGTGCGGTTCGCCTGCAGACTGCCGACGGAGCGTACGTCGCCGGGTTACTACGCATACCCGATGGCGGCGCCGACACGGTGGTGAGCATCATGCACCCCCGAGAGGACGTGGCTCACCATCCTCTCGTCGAACGTCTCCTCCGAGAGGGGGTGGCGATCTGGACCCAAGGGACCCGTTCTCCCAACAACGACGTTCGACTTCTCCACGAGCAGGCACTCCTGGACGTTGCGGCAGGTCAGGCCTTCTTGGAAGAGCATCGGTTCGATGCTCGCGTGACGCTCGGACATTCGGGTGGGGCAACGCTATTCGCGTTCTACCAGCAACAGGCGACGCTTGCGCCAGAGCACAGGCTCACCGCGGCTCCCGATCACACGCCCGTCGATCTGGCCGCCGCACGCATGCCGGTACCCGATGGCTCGATATTCCTTGCACCGCACCCTGGACAGGGTGTCTTGCTGCAACGGGTCATCGACCCGTCCGTCACGGACGAAGCCGACCCCTGGTCGACGGATCCAGCACTCGATCCCTACAACGCCGACAACGGGTTTCGGCCTGCGCCGGAACCCTCCTCGTACGCGCCGGAGTTCGTCGAACGGTACCGCGCCGCTCAGGCCGCGCGCGTACGTCGCCTCGATGCGGTCGCGATGGAGGCCGTCGAGTCGGCGTCGAAGGCCCGCGAAGCCGGCCGTGGCGGTGACGTGGTCGCCCGTCGACGTTCGCTGGTTCCCTCGGTGATGGTCGTGCACCGTACCGACGCGGATCTGCGAGGAGTCGACCCGACACTCGACCCGAACCGAAGGCCGTACGGCTCCCTGTTCGGAAAGCGGCCCGACTTGGGCAATTTCGGCTTCCCCGGGTTCGGCCGGATCACGACGGCAAGCGCGTGGCTCTCGACGTGGTCCGCCACCACCTCCCGCGCCAACTTCGTACGAAACGTCTCCGGCGTCTCATCGCCATCTCTTCTCATCGAGTCGACCGGTGACCAGGCGTGCTTTCCTTCCGATGCCAGGCAGATGTACGCCGCTCTCGCTGCCTCGGACAAGAAGCACGTCCGGGTGGCCGGAACCCATTTCGGCGGCCCAATCGCCCCTGGAGAGCCGTCGGGCACCGAGCTGGCGGCGCAGCAGATCGCCCGATGGCTGCGCGAGAGGTTCCCGGTCGCCGAGCGCTAGCATCCGCTACAGCATGATTCCGCCGTCGATCTGGAAGTCGCTGCCGGTGATGTAGGCCGATTCGTCGGAGGCGAGGAACACGGCGAGATCCGCGACCTCGTCTGATCCGCCGAAGCGGTTGAGCGGTATCCGGTTCAGGAGCATGGTTTGGCGTTCGGGTGAGTTCAGTTGGTGCATGGGGGTGTCGATGCAGCCCGGGTGGATGACGTTGACGCGGATGTTGTCGGGTCCGAGTTCGGCGGCGGCGACTTGGGTCATGCCGCGTACTGCGAACTTGGTGCCGGAGTAGCAGATGAACTCCGGCATGCCGCGTAGTGCGGAGCCGGATG
>NZ_JBEVLO010000282.1:0-12182 GCF_040509115.1 Mycobacterium sp.
AATGCTAAACCGAACCAAAGGACGACGATGATCAAAAACGGCACCCGCCTGCGAAGCCAAGTCTGCGAAACGCAGGTCATTGTGGTGAAGTCTGCCCCCAGTCTGGCCGAACTCCGCGCCGGGGGCGCACCGATGGTGCCCATCGACGTCGAGAACGCCGACGAGATCACCCTCGATCCGGCGTTCTCCGGCGGCACCATCATGGGTAAGCGTTACGTCGACGAAGACGGCGCCGAGGTGCTGGTGACCAAGTCCGGTGCCGGCGCCCTCAGCGTGGGAAGTGACTTGATGAGCCTCAAGGAGGCCAAGCCGTTGCCGGCGAGCGACTGAGTGGGAGGTAGGCAGAGTCATCCACTGCGACCTCAGTTCTGGTGAAGGGGCAACGCCACCTCGATCGTTCCTGGCCCGACGGTGATGCCGTCGGTATCCTCGGTGCGCACAGAGAGGACGACGATGCCATCCCTTCCTCGATAGGAAAGTGCTTTCGGATATTCCGCCGACAGAATCGCCGACTTCCATTCCGTCGCGAACCGGCAACCGTCAACTAGTGTCATGGCTGGCCGCCCACGGCACATGAGCTATCGGCGAACTGACGGTGGAGTTCGCTCACTAGGTCAGCGACTGTCGGCACATCGGTGATCCCCGAGACACTGTGCCCGCCGCTCCAGATCATCTTCCACGGCTTGATATCTCGTGGAATAGTTGGTCGCCCGGCCGCGTCCAACGGTGGCAGGCAATCCGGGTCGATGCCGTAAGCGACGAGTGAGGGTCGCAGGAAGTTTCCGGCGATGCCGCAAATAGCCGCGCTCCAGACGATGTCGGCCAGATCGGCTTCGACTAGCATCTGTTTGTGCTCGGTGACAACGCCGGATTCCTCCGTGGCAATGAATCGGGTTCCCGCACAAGCCATATCAGCTCCTAATGCAAGTGCAGCGCGGATACCGCCGCCAGTGCACACACCGCCAGCCAGCTGGATCAAACCATCGAAGAAACTACGGACACGCGGAACGAAAGCCATCGGTGACAGCTGGCCGCCGAGCCCACCGGCGCCGGCGCACACCAACATGAGCCCATCGACGCCCGCCTCGACCGCCCGCTCGGCCTGAGCTACCGACACGCAGTCGTGGATGACGAGCCCACCCCAGTCATGCACGCGCTCCACGACGCTACCGGGATGACCGACGTTAGTGGTCACTATCTCAACGCCGTGGCGGCGGCAGAGATCGAGTTCCTGGTTCAACAAGTCGGCCGGTTTGGCGCTGGAGACGTTGATGTTGACTGCGAACGGCGCATGGTGAACACCTGTCGGCGCTCTGCCGTCCCGCTGGGCGTCGGCAAGTCGATGAAGCCACGTGTCGAGACCGTCAGCGGCCCATGCGTTATGAGTCGGGAAGCAGCCAACTATTCCGGCGGCGCAGCAGGCTGCAACCAAGTCCGGTGTGGACGCGATGGACATCGGCGCGGCCATCAGGGGCAGCCGCAACCGGTCGAGCAGTTCTTCCTTCTGCATGTTGGGCTGCCTCCTCCACCGGACATTCGCAACCTAGTCCAGCCCGATCTAGATAGTCAACCTAGTGCAATAGCTCGAAGCCGCGGGCCGGCCTGGGTAGCATCACCGGGATGCCCTCGACCCACAGTGTGCTGCGCGACCGCTGGTATCGCGAAGGATGGTTTTCTGGGCAGACCCTCCTTGACGCCTTCGCCGCCGGCGCGCAGGTTCACGGCCGCACCCCGGTGACTTTCGTCGGCGGTGATTTCGACGCCAGTCTCACGGTGGCGGAGATTCGCCGCGATGCCCTGAACTTGGCGGCCAAGCTGCAGCGACTGGGCATAGGCCCGGGAGACGTGGTCGCAGTGCAGGTAACGAACCGCCCGGAATGCCCGGCGATCTACCAGGCAGTGCTGCTGTGCGGGGCCGTCCTGGTCCCGATCGTTCACATCTACGGAACGGCCGAAGTCAGATTCATTCTTACCGAGTCGGCGGCGAAGGTGATCGTCATGCCCGAGCGGTGGCGTACAACCCGTTATCATGAACGCGTACAGGAACTTTCAGAGATTGACACGCTCGGGCAGATAGTGCTGCTGGACGCCGGGTCCGGAGCTGGCTACCGCACGTTTTCTGAACTGCCCGGGTGTGCCGAGGATTATCAGCCTCCCGCGGTGTGTTCAGATGAGGTCTGTCTTGTCTTGTATACCTCGGGGACCACCTCGGCGCCTAAAGGAGTTCAGCACACCCATAACACGGTGCTCGCCGAGCAGCGCACTATGCCCGCGTTGTTTGCGACGACCGACGATACGACGTTGGTGACGTTCCCACCGGGTCACATCGCCGGTGTGGGCGCGGTTTTGCGGCCCTTGCTCTCGGGGGCTCGAACAGTGTTCCTCGACAGCTGGGATCCGAAGTTGGCATCGGACATTGTGCAGCGGTTCGCCGTCACCAATACCGCGGGCGCACCCTTCCATCTTGAAGGCATCCTCGCCTGCGGTGACATCGCCCATAAGCTGGCCACGCTCGATGAATTTCTAGTCGGGGCAGCGCCGGTCTCGGAGGATCTGCTTCGACGAGCAGCAGCCGCGGGCATCACCACATTCCGCAGCTACGGAGCGACGGAACACCCCACCGTTACCGGTGAGCACCTCGGGGCGAGTCGCTTAGCGCTGCTGAGCACCGACGGCAGGCCGATGCCGGGATCGGCGGTGCGAATCGTGGGTCCCGACGGCGCTGATTGTGCCTGCGGCGTCGACGGGGAAGTGCTAGTCCAAGGCCCCGAACAGTTCGTTGGCTACCAAGATGGTGCGCTCAACGCCGTTGCGTTCACCGCCGACGGCTGGTTCCGCACCGGCGATCTCGGGCACCTCGACATCGACGGCCGGCTGGTGATCACCGATCGAATCAAAGATGTCATCATCCGCGGCGGTGAAACCATCTCCTCGGCGCAGGTCGAAGAGGTCCTCTACGCCCACCCCGCCGTGTGCGAATGTGCAGTAGTTGCGGCGCCGCATCCTCGCTACGGCGACGTGGTCGCGGCTGTAGTGGTCCTCCATCACGGTCGAGCACTGGATCTCGACGAGGTCCGCGCTCACTTCGCGCTGTCGGGATTGGCGCGCCAGAAGACCCCCGAGCACCTTGTCGTCGTGGACGCATTGCCGCGAACGCCGCTGGGGAAAGTGCGCAAAGCAGACTTGCGTGACGCACATTTCAGTTGGTGACCGTGTTGCCGTGCGACAGGTTCCGGGGATCGCTCAACATCGCGGTGTCAGAAACAGTACCCATTGCAAAGCTTACTAAGTAATATAGCTGGCCGCAGTGAGCCACAGGGTGCCCGAAGGAGGAGGCCGATGTCCGCTGACCGCATCCTCGCGCTCAGGGCCCAGCGTCGTGCCGTCCTCGAGTTCTGCCGAGGACTCACCGCCGACCAGTGGCAGACTCCCAGCCGCGCCTCGGGATGGCTGGTGCGCGATGTCATTGCCCATATGGGAGCTAGTTGTCGAGTCATCTGGAGTCGGCAGGTCGTCGATGTTCTTCAGTCCGCAGATACCGAGCGCGATAATGAGGCACTGGTGCAGAACCGGCGAACCTGGCCGATCAACCAGGTGATCGGCGAATTCGCCCGCTGGAGCAGGGTAACCGCAGCGGCGATGAATCTGGCTGCCCGCGGGCCGATGAACACGATGACAGTCCGATCTGGCAGCCTCGGGCGCTACCCAGCGTGGCTGCTGCCGTCCACCTTGGTTTTCGACTGGCACGTCCACCTATGGCACGACATCGCCCCGGCAGTGGACAAGCCCGCACCGCCGACAGACGCCCGCCGGCTCACCGCGACGCTGGAATGGATGCTGGCCGGGCTCGAGCAGATGAACCGGGACAAGATGGGCTGGGTCGATCGTCCGTTGACGCTGTCCCTGGCCGGCCCAGGCGGCGGTACGTGGACAGTTGCCCCCGCAGGGGATGGACTGTTACGCGTCACGCCGGGCCGGTGTGACGCGGCGGCAGCGACGGTGGCCGGCGAGTCGATCGACTTCCCCGCCTGGGCCACTGCTCGCACGCCCTGGCGCACAGTCGATCTGGGCATTACCGGCGACGATCTCTTCGCATCTCGGTTCCTCGATGCGGTCAACATCATCTGACCGGTAATCGAGACGGTCGGTCAAAGCAGACAAAGGAGTCCTGTGGATCAGATCCTCGCCCGCGATTCGGGCGGCGTGCGGGTGGTGACGCTAAACCGTCCCGACCGAATGAACGCGTTTACCCCGACTGGCTATCGGGACCTGCGGGTAACGCTCGAATCTGCTGACAGTTCCCCCGATATCAGGGTGGTCGTCATCGAGGGCGGCCGGCGGGCCTTCTCGGCGGGTGCCGATCTAGCCCATCTTCGTGACGACGCCGAAACGCAGGCCATGAAACGGGAATTCGTTGGCCTACTCGACGCGCTGACCGCGTTCTCCAAGCCGTTGATCGCCGCCGCGGCAGGCGCTGCGGTCGGCTTCGGCGCCACGTTGTTGCTGCACTGCGACATCGTGCTGCTGGAAAACGAGACCCGGCTGCGATACCCGTTCGCCGCCCTGGGCACGGCTCCCGAAGCCGGGAGCAGCTGGCTGCTTCCCCACATCATCGGAACTCAGCGTGCGATGGAGCTGATCCTGTCGGGTCGCTGGGTCACCGCCGCAGAAGCAATCGAGATGGGACTAGCCGCGCTCAGCCATCCGTACGATGAGCTCAGCGCTGCGGCCGTCGAGCTGGCACGCACCATTGCCGGCACCCCCGGCTCAGCTGCACTCGTAGCTAAAGCGCTTCTGCGCGAACCGATGCGGTCCCACATCAGGGACGCGGTAGCCCGTGAGAACGAGGCGGCCGCGCTGCTGGCAGCATCTGTTGGCGCGCCTGGGCTGACGGCGGGCCGCTAGGTTCGCACCGCTGGCTGGGTACCGGTATCCGACAGCGCCAGCAACCCGCCCTCAACCACCGAACGCAGCGTTCCCAGGTCGATGCGCCCCTCTTCTGCAGCGGCCACGCACGCGGCGACGTCCTTGCGCAGGAAGGGACCCGCACCGGCTTCAAATGCTTCCAATCCACCCATACGGCCGATATGCGATGACGCCTTACTTCCCCCACTGCAAACAGCTAACGCCGCTAGCAGCCGGGTGCTGTCAACACCAAGTTCAGTGCCCAGCGCCGCAGCAGCGGCGACCAGCTGGGCGTTGGCCGCGAACAGCAGATTGTTGATGAGCTTGATATCGAGGGCAGTGCCCGCGCTGCCTGTTGCGATGATGGGGTCGGCATAGGCACTGATCACCTGTGTCACCCTTTCGACGGCTTCCTCAGGTCCTCCGAGCAGGACCGTCAGCTTGCCCCGCATGATGTCATCGGCGGTACCGCTGACGGGAGCATCGACGGTGTGCGCGCGAGATACCCGCGCCACTTCGGCCAGTGTGGACCGCGAACCCGTCGTGTGCGAGACAAAGATACTGTCCGGCTTCTGTACAGCTGCAAAACCGTTCGGGCCCAGCCCGGCGTCGCGCAATTGCGCATCGGAGAACAGGCAGGAGATGAACAGATCGCTTTGGCTGGCGACTTCGCCCGCCGAGTCGGCCAGGTGTGCTCCCAGACGGTGCAATTGGTCGCTGATGTCGGATCGACGGGTGTAGACGAGTACTCGATGACCCGCAGCGAGAAGACGTGCGACCATCGGCTGGCCGAGCTGACCCGCACCGATGAATCCGACGGTTTCGGTCATCGCGGCGTGCCAGCCCGGCCGAACTGCGCCCCATGAGCTGACAGTTGAGTCTTGCAGTCGACGATATCGGTGAACAGCACCGTCTTCATCCCCAATTTCGCGGCAGGAACGAGGTTTTCAGCGAAATCGTCGATGAAAACGATGTCCGCTGCAGGGCACCCGAGCCGACGTACCAACTCCAGATAGATCGCCTCGTCGGGTTTGCGCACACCGATGATGGCCGAATTCATGATGAAGGCAAAAACGCTCGAAGGCAGATTGTCGGCATACCACTGCTGATTGTCGGCCACATTGTTGGTCATAACGGCGACAATATGATGCTCCGATAGCGCCGCGGCGAGGTCCATCATGTCGGGCAGCAAGGGTCTGACTGCTACCAACGCCGCACGGATGCGTTCGAGATCGATCGCAACCCCAGCGTCGTGCAGAATGCGCTTCGGTAGGCGCTGGAAAAATTCCTTAATTTCCATCGCTCCGATTTCGACCTCAGAGAACTCCGGGTCGCCGCGAAAGTACCGTGACAGCGTGTTCGCCGGTAGTCCCAGTTCCCGGCCGTAGTTCTCCAGCTCGACGAACGGCGGCCCGGACATGACCCCGCCTACGTCGAAAACGATCGCCGCCGGCTGAGGTGTCCTCACCAGGTGTAGCTCGGGTCGGCCGCGCCGCCCTCGACGAAAGTGTCCTCCCAGAGCGGAAACTCGCGGGCGATTTCCAAAATGTGGCTGGGGGAGAAAGCTACCCGCCGATGCTGAATCCGCCACCGACCGCCCCGCTTCTGGAGATGATCCAGGTATCGGACCCGGAGCACGACCTCTTGATTGCTCCTTCGCCCGGACTCATCATTCTGGCGACAGAATGCCAGGCAATAGGTCTCGGCGTGGGCGGCATTGCCGTGGAGCTCTACGAGTTGCGTACCGTTGTGATGCATCCAGTGTTGTCCCGGCTTCTCCCCTGAACGCATGAACTCGATGAAGCCCGCCACCGGCCCGTTATAGGACCCGTATTCGGTGACCGCGTCGTGGTGGAACAACGACGCCAGAAGCTCATGGTCGTGCCGGTCGATGGCACGCGGGTACAGGTCGAGCACCCGTCGGATGTCACGCTCGTCGAGGAGCAGCTGCACCTCGTTTCTATCGAGAGTCATTCAGCTCACCGCGCCGTCGCCGGTCAGGTGGACCGCCCGTTCAGGGCACAGCGATTCGGCTTGTTCTGCCACCGAACGCTGCGATTGCGCAACCTCGCCGGTTCCAATGACCACGCCGAACCCGCGCTCGTCGTCTTCAACGAGGTCAGGGGCGGTGTAGTAGCACAGTCCATGGCCCATGCAGGTCTTATCATCGATTGTCAGCTTCATCGCATCCTCTCGGGGGTGAACACCAGTGGCAGATCAGCCAGGTGATAGGTACCTGTGGGCCAAGCGATCCGCGGCTCGAAACCGTCCCTAATCCGATATTCGGGGATCCGCTTGTGGAACTCTTCGACGACAAGCCGTAGCTCCCGGCGGGCCAGGTGGGAACCGAGGCAACGATGGATTCCACCGCCGAAAGTCAGATGCCCGCGGCCGGCCTGCGTCAGATCGATCTCATCCGGTGCCGCGCCACCGGCGGTCTCACGGTTGGCGGTGGCCATCACAATGCGGACCTTCGAACCTTCAGGAATGGTGACGCCGCAGACCTCGACGTCGCAAGTGGTCTGGCGTGACACGTGCGGGGCGGGTAACTCCAACCGCAGAATCTCCTCGACAAGGGGGTTCGCCAGTGCTGGATCGGCGACGACGGCCGCCTGCAAATCGGGTCTGCGAGCGAGGTGATAAAGCGTGAAGCCAATCGCACCGGTAGTGGTGTCCAGCGCTGCGATGACGAACAGGAAGCACATACCCAAAATTTCGGCGTCGCTCCACTTGTCGTCACCAGAGAGCGCGATGACGCGGCCAATCATGTCATCTGACGGATTCGCGCGTTTGTAAGCGAGGTGTTCCTGGAGGTAGGCGAACAGCGCTCCTGCCGCTCGGCGCTGAGCGGGAACAGCGTCACCGACCAAACTCGACGACGTCAGAATATCGGACCATTCCCGGAACTTGTCGCGATCAGTGACGGGAAGTCCGAGCAAGGTCAGCAGTACCTGAGCCGGGTACAGCTCGGCCAGTTCGGAGATGGCCTCACATTCCCCGCGGTTTGCGAACCCCTCGATGAGCTCCCCGACCTGGGTACGGAGGCCATCCTCCATCGCGTTTACCACCCGTGGAGAAATCATCGGGTCCAGAATCTTGCGGTAACGCGCATGGTCGGGTGGATCAATCATCAACGGCAGCATGGGAACTGGGTTGCCGAGGTCGCGGCCCCTGGCCGAGGAAAAAATCTCGGGGTGGTGCTGTGCAAAGCGGACGGCCTCATGGCTGGTGAGGTACCACACCCCGTCGGCCTCATAGACGTCGCCGCGGGACCGGATGTAGCGCCATCCCTGCGAACGATCCAATGCCATCGGAGCACGCTCGTAGAACGTGACCGCCTCGTGTCGGACATCATCGACCGCCATGACTCGCCTCGCTTCGTTATCCATGTCATCGTGCATTCCGCTGCAGCGCAGGGTTATACGTGGCGACCTGGAGAGGTCACACCGCCAGATAGTCGCTTGGCACGAGATCCGTTACATCGGTGCCGGTCATCAACTTTCGCGGCAATGTGGTGTCCCAGTAGTCGGTCCAGCGAGCAATCTTGCCCTCGTGCACCACGAAGGTGCCCATCACCGGAACACCCACCACGTCGCCCGCGGGAGTTTTGATCATGTCGAGGCGTTCGGTGAGCACGGCAGTACCCGAGGCGGCGATGTTGATCAACTCGTAGGCGTACGAGTCCGGAAACGCCGCGAACTGCTGGGCAAGATTGGTGGTGATGGCGTCGACGCCCACGGTGGCTGGCGTTCCGACGTTTTGGTACACAGCGTCGTCGGTGAGGTAGGGGCGCAACAACGCAGGGTCACGCTCCTGCATCAGCCCGCAGAACGTCTCGACAACCTCGATCGGATCGGTCACAGTGCGCACCCTTCGATTGGTTGGCCACATAACATTTGGGCATACAGCCAGAATGTATTTCACCTACAGACTGTATGGGAATATACTGAGCGCGTGCCCCGAGGTCAACAGTCGCAGTCGGTTGCGAAAAGTCCCCGCGCAGTGCAGGCCGAGGCCACCCGCGCGGCGCTCATCGCGGCAGCGAGGCGGCTCTTCGTTGAAAAGGGCTACTTCGAGACGGCCACCGAAGAGATTGTCACCGCTTCCGGGGTGGGAACACGAGGCGCGCTTTATCACCACTTCGGCGATAAGAGGGCGCTGTTCCAGGCGGTGTTCGAACAGGTCGAAGAAGATCTTCTCAGTGCTGCTGGAGGCGGTGAAGCCAGCGGCGATGCACTGGGCAGGTTGCGATCTGGACTGCTGAGGTTTCTCGACGCTTCGTTGACGCCCGAGGTACAGCAGATCTTGCTGATCGACGGTCCGGCCGTTCTGGGCTGGCAGATCTGGCGTGAACTGGAGGGGCGCTACGGTGTTGGGCGTATCCATAGTCTGCTCGAACGCGCGGTTTTGGAGGGGTCTCTGCCTGCTCAGCCGCTCATCGTGTTGGCCCACGTGTTACTCGCCGCGGTCGACGAAGCCGCGCTGGTGATCGCCAACTCACCCGAGCCGGCGGCCGCACGCGAACAGGGCATCGCCGCGATCACCCTGCTCTTATCGGGGCTAGGCAACACCGCAAAGGCTCGCTGACTCTCCTGCCGGGCCCGGGTCGCACTGTGTCAATCAGCGTGCCGCTGTTGACACCGCGGCGGCGGTTTGAACATACTGGCTGTATGCGAATTGCATACTTCTAGTATGCGGCGGCGCCAAGTATCCGGCTGATGTCGACGCGGATTCGCTCAGACCGATCAAATTGTGGTGGCGAAGGAGTGGATTGTGGGGGAGCCCGACGACGTGGTGCAGGCGATGGTCGACAACTTTGACCACCACCACCCGGAGTTCGCGCAGCAGGACCTACCGCAGCGCGTCTACGCTGAGATGCGGGAAAACTGCCCGGTGAAGTGGACGGGTGCCCAAGGTGGGTTTTGGGTCACCTCGAAATATCGCGACATCGACCGTGTCGCCAACGATCCGCAAACGTTTTCGTCTGCGTTGGGAAATCTTGTGCCGCACGGTCCCGACGCGCTACCCGAGAGGGAACGCGCCGCCCTGCTCGAAGGTGGTCGCGGTTCGGCGCCGCCGGTGTTCTATGACCCTCCGCTACATAGCGCGTATCGGCGGGCGTTGAACCCGCTGTTCACTCCCAAAGCCGTTCGCGTCCGTGAGGATTACATCCGGTCTGTCACTGACGAGCTGATCGATTCGTTTATCGATTCGGGGTCGTGTGAGATCGTCGGTGCGTTCTGCGCGCCGGTGCCCGCGATCGTGGTGCTCGACTGGCTTGGACTGCCCACCAACGGTTGGAAGCAGTGGTCAGATGCGGTCTTGGCGCAATTTGAAAATCCGGGCCAGTCGGGTCCGGATTCTTCCAAGATCGACCTGCCGGCCGTGCTCGCCGAGGTCCAGGATCGTCGCAAGAATCCCCGCGAGGATGTGCTGACCGCGCTGTCACAGACCGAAGTTGACGGGGCACGCCTCAGTGATAGGGAGCTGTTGCAGATCGTGGCGGTCATCATTTTCGCCGGATTGGACACCACCACCAACGCCGTTGCCAGCTCGCTGGTCGAACTGCAGCGCCATCCCGATCTTCGCGCCGAGCTGGCCCATACACCAATCGATGACCCGTTGTGGGGCAATGCTATTGAGGAATTGCTTCGGTATGTGTGCCCGGTCCAGGGTTTTCGCCGCACAGCCCGCGCTCAGGCTCAGGTCGGAGACGCGACCATCAACCCGGGGGAGCGGGTTTTCATGCTGTGGGCATCAGGCAACTTCGATGAAGACATTTTTGACGATCCCACGAGACTTGACTTGCATCGGAACAACAACCGGCACATGTCCTTTGGGCGTGGTATCCATCGGTGCCTGGGCGCACACCTCGCGCGTCTGGAGATGACAGTGATGCTGCAACAAATTTTGCATCGCATTCCCGAATACGAGATCGACGAGGGGGCGCTGCAGCTCCATCCTGACGTTGGTCTGGTCTACGGGTTTGGTTCGGTGCCCATGCGGTTCCGCGCTCCCGCCGCCGCGAAGTGACTAGGGTGCCTCAACTAGGCTTGCGCTGGGTGTGCGATGGGTTCGCGATGCCGGAGTCGCCGGTGTATGACGCCAAGCGCGGATTCATATACGTCTCCAATATGGTTGACCGAGTCATTCCGCCACCCGAGCACGGCAACGGTTTCCTGACCAAACTCGCAAGCGACGGGACCACTGTTGAATCGCGGTGGGTCACCGGCCTCAACCAGGTGAAAAATCTTGCGGTACAGCGTGATCACCTGTACGCGGCCGATTCGCAGGCATTGGTTGTCGTCGACATCGAGGCGGCATCGATCGTCGCCCGCTATGTCGCGCCGGACTCGATGTTCATCGACGGTGTCAGCGTGCACCCTAACGGTGATGTCTATGTCAGCGACCTCGGCAAGAACATCATCTGGCGGTTGACCAGCGACGGCGACTGGGCGCCATGGCTGGAATCTGCTCTGCTGCACCATCCCGACGGACTAATCGCAGAACAGGACCGACTGGTGGCCGTAGGGTTCGGCGGACTTGGGCCGTTCCGCACCGACCCCGATGAGCCCGACGCCGGTTACCTCAGCGCCGTCGACCTCATCGATCGCACGGTCAGCCCGATCGGCGACGGCAAACCGATCGGACACCTCGACGGGCTCGCCGCGCATCCCGCCGGGGGATACCTCGCCACCGACTCCATTAACGGGGCTCTGTTCACAATTGACGGTGCCGGCACTACTTGCCTCGTCCACGATTTCCCCGCCAACTCCGGCCCGGCTGACATCGACGTCATCCCCGACGTAGGAGTGGTGCTCGTGGCCATGCTCTGGGAGAACTCGGTGCAGGCCTTGGAATTGCCTGATGCCACAGAAGGAGCCGAACGGTGACCAACACGGCGAAAGTCGACGGCCTGGCCATCGACTACACCGACACCGGAACTGGCCCGACCATTCTGTTCGTCCACGGCGTCTATGTCACCGGTGCGCTGTGGAATGACGTCGTGCAGGAACTGGGGCGCGGCTACCGGTGCGTGGTGCCCACCTGGCCATTGGGGGCGCACAGCACCGCCACCGACGGCGCCGAGTTGGGGGCAGAAGCCGCCGCGCGCCGCGTCGTGCACTTCATGGAAACACTTGACCTGACCGATGTCACGGTGGTGGCCAACGACACCGGCGGCGGTCTGGTGCTGGCCGCTCTCGGTGATCCCGGCCTGGACACGTCGCGGATCGGACGACTCGTTCTCACCAATTGCGATAGCTATGAACACTTTC
>NZ_JBEVLO010000283.1:0-6210 GCF_040509115.1 Mycobacterium sp.
TGTTGTCGGGTCCGAGTTCGGCGGCGGCGACTTGGGTCATGCCGCGTACTGCGAACTTGGTGCCGGAGTAGCAGATGAACTCCGGCATGCCGCGTAGTGCGGAGCCGGATGCGACGTTGATGATGCTGCCGTGTCCGGCGCGGCGCATCGGGGCGATGACTGCTCGCATGCCGAGGAGCACGCCGCGTTGGTTGATGCGGACCATGGCGTCGAAGTCCTCCCAGAGGAATTCGTCGATGGCGCCGGCGCGGGAGATGCCGGCGTTGTTGACTAGGACGTCGACGCCGCCGTAGGTCGTGACGACGTGGTGGAGGAGTTGGTCCCAGTCGGCGTGGGCGCCGACGTCGTGGTGGAGGTACTCCGCGCGATCGCCGAGCTGGTCGGCGATGGCCTTGCCGTCGTCGTCGAGGACGTCGGTGAGGATGACGCGCGCCCCTTCGCCGACGAACCGTGCCGCCTCGGCGGCGCCCTGACCGCGAGCGGCCCCGGTGACGATCGCGACCTTGCCTGCGAGCCGTGAGCCGGTCACGTTTGCCGTCCGATCAACTGCCGCTTCAACCCCTCGACGTCGTGCAGGTTCGACATCTGCACGAAGCGCCCGTTGCGGACCTGGTAGAGGGCGTATTCGACGATCTCGAACGAGCCACCCGTGGGAGAGACGCCGAGCCACTCCTTGACGGGTGTACCCCGGTTGATCAGCCGCACGGCCAGACGGCTGCCGTTGACGAGCAGTTCCGTCACTTCCCAACGGAAGTCCGGTACCGCGTCGACGATTCCCTTGAGGTCCGCGACGACGGCCTCGCGCGTACCCGGCTCACCGTGGTGCGAGGTCTCGTCGTCGATGAACTCGTACATCAGGTCGAACTCGTGAGCGTTGAGCATCTCGATGTACAGCCGGTAGAAGTCGCGAAGGTCGATGTCGGACATGACTACGACGCTGCTCCATCTTCGCCCGCGCCGGTTCGTCGTTCCGCTCTGCAGAACGCGATCCGTGTGATCGGTGACACATGGCTACCGTCTGGCGAAGGAAGTCGGATTGTCGAGCTTTCGGCTATCCGCCAACGGATTTGGAGGAACGAGTGTGAGAGCGAAATGGGCCGGACTGCGCGCACACCGGTGGCGGATCCGAGCGCTCTGGCTGGCGAGCTTGGTGGTCGCGCTGTCGTTGACGGGGTGCACGACGGATGCGGGTGGCGCCACCAGCTCGGGTGCGGCGTCGGTGAAGCTCGACGCGATGAACGAGGTGACCACCTTTACCGGGCCCACTGAGGCGTTCACGCCGGTGCCCGGCAAGCACATCATGATCCTGGCCTGCGGCAACCTGGGCCGAGCGTGTATCCGCCTCGCCGATGGCGCGAAGGAGGCAGCCGAGGCGATGGGCTGGACGGCCGACGTCATCGACGGCCGGCTGGACCCGACGGTGTGGACCCGCGCGGTCAAGCAGGCCGTCGACGCCGGAGCCGACGGGATCATCGACGTCTCGGGCGATCCGAATCTGATGGGCGAGGCGATGGCCGCGGTGCAGGCCAAGGACGTGCCCTTCGTGATGATGATGCAGACCCCCAAGAAGGGCGACCTTCCTGGTGTCGACAGTTGGGTTCGGCCGGATGCCACGAAGGGCGGCAACGACATTGGCACCTGGATCACGGGTGATTCGGCGGGGGCGGGCAGCGTGCTCGTCATCGATGCGCCGGAGTACGCCGACATCATGATGCGCAATGACGCGGTGGTCGACACGCTCGGCAAGCAGTGCGCGGGGTGCACCGTTCATCGGGTCAGCATCTCCGCGCAGACCATGGGGACCAGCCTGGCGCCGACGGTGACGTCGCAGTTGCAGCAACACCCGGACGTGACTTACGTGTGGTCGCCCGACGATGCGTACTCCAACTTCGTCGCGCAGGGCATTCAACAGGCAGGCAAGTCGACCAGCGTCAAGCTGGTGTCGGGTGCGGGTGAGCCGGAGGCGTTCGACCGGATCAAGAACGGTAATCAGGCAGCGGACCTGGCCACCCCCAACAACTATGCCGGCTGGCTCGCCGCCGACACCCTGGCGCGGGTCATCTCCGGACAACCCGTCCAGGAGCTGTGGGACGTCCCGCAGCGGTTCTTCACCGCGGCGAATCTCGGCGACGGCGACTTCGCGTCGGGGTGGGACGTCGAGTTCGACTACAAGTCCGTCTTCAAGAAGATGTGGAGCACGTCATGAGCGGGCGCATCCGGTCGATCGGCTTGGCCGCCATGGTCGTTGCGATGTCGTTGACCGCGTGCACGACGGACGCGGGCGGGGCGAGCAACTCGGGTGCGGCCGACAAGGTGAAGCTGGACTCGATGAACGCGGTGACGACGTTCCAGGGGCCCACCGAGGCCTTCACCCCGGCCCCTGGCAAGCACATCATGATCCTGGTCTGCGGCAACGTCGGTCTGGGCTGCGTCCGCACGGGTGGGGCCGCCAAGGAGGCCGCCGAGGCGATGGGCTGGACGGCCGACGTCATCGACGGCCGGTTGGACCCGACGGTGTGGAACCGGGCGGTCAAGCAGGCCGTCGACTCCGATGTCGACGGCATCATCTCCGTTGGAGCCAACCCAAACTTGATGGGTGAGGGGATGGCTGCGGTAGCGGCGAAGGACGTCCCGTTCGTGATCACCTCGCAGAGTCCCCAGAAGGGCGATCTGCCCGGTGTGGACAGCTGGATCCGTCCGGACGCGGTCAAGGGCGGCAACGACATTGGGACGTGGATCGCGGGTGATTCGGACGGTGCGGGCAATGTGCTCGTCATCGACACCCCGGAGTACGCCGACAGCATGATGCGCAACGATTCGATCGCCAATACCCTGCAGCGTGACTGCGGCGGCTGCACCGTCCAACGCCTCGCCATCTCGACCCAGACGATGGGGACCAGCCTGGCTCAGACGGTGACGTCGCAGTTGCAACAGCACCCGGACCTGACCTACGTGTGGTCACCCGACGATGCGTTGTCGAACTTCGTCGCCCAGGGCATTCAGCAGGCAGGCAAGTCGACCAGCGTCAAGCTGGTGTCGGGTGCCGGTGCTCCCGAGGCACTTGCGCGCCTCCAAAGCGGGCTGCAGGCAGCCGATCTCGCCACCCCCGATACGTATCTGGGGTGGCTCGCCGCCGACAGTCTCGCCCGAGTCATCTCCGGACAACCGGTCCAGGAGGTCGTCGACGTCCCGCAGCGGTTCTTCACCGCGGCCAACATCAACGACGGCGCAGCCGAAATCAGCAAGGTGGGTTGGAACATGGAATTCGATTACAAGTCCGTCTTCAAGAAGCTATGGGGCGTGAAATGAGCGTGTCGACACACAGCGAGTCAACGGTCGTGTCCTCCGATGTCATGGAGCGAAAGAGCCGCTCCGGCAGGGCAAGCGAAGTCTTCTCGCAGTACTCGCTGATCGGGGTGCTGGTACTGCTGTGCGTGATCTTCAGTCTGTGGAACCCGAAGGTCTTCGCCACCGCACCCAACGTTCAGACGATCCTGTTGCAGCAGGCGACGGTGGGGTTGGTCGCCCTGGCGGTCATGGTGCCGCTGGTGGCGGGACAGTTCGACCTGTCGACCGGCTTTCAGTTCGGCCTGACGCAAAGCCTGTGCGCATTGTTGGTGATCCGGCAGGGGTGGAACCCGCTCGCCGCGATCGTCGTCGTGCTCGCCGTGGGGATCTTGATGGGCGTGATCAACGGTCAACTGATCACGCGACTCAACCTGCCGTCGTTCACCACTACCTTGGGCACTGGCTTGGTGATTCTCGGCGTCAGTGAGTTCCTGACCCAGAACCAGGTGATCGCCGGCGCAGCGCCGCAGTGGTTCCTGAACATGGGCCGGGGGAGGCTGGCGGGGATTCCGCTGCCGTTCGTGTACCTGGCGCTCGTCGCGATCGTGTTGTACGTATTGCTGGAGCTCACGGTGTGGGGCCGCCGCGCCTATGCCGTCGGTGCGAATCCGACAGCTGCCCGGCTGTCCGGAATCTCCACCGACGGGCTCGTGCGTCAGTCGTTCATCGTGACGGGCGCGTTGTGCGCGCTGGCTGGGTGCATCTCGGTGACCAGCCTTGGCGGCTCGTCGCCGGTCATCGGACTCGGTTCGCTACTACCGGCTTTCGCCGCTGCCTTCCTCGGGGCGACCTGCATCCGGCCGGGCAAGTACAACGTCGCAGGCACGGTGATCGCGGTGTACGTCATCGGGGTCGGGATCATCGGGCTGCAGCAGAAGGGTGCCGACGTCTTCGTGCAGGACCTCTTCAACGGAGGCGCGCTCCTCATCGCCGTCATCGTCGCCACCCTGGCCCGACGCCGACGGACAGCAGGCTGAGCTCGTGACCTCCGCCGCTTCACTTTCGCAGCTCACAAGGAGAGCCCTGATGTACATGGTCGTTCCCAGCATGTTCGTTCCCGCCGTGACACTGGCCGCCGCCAAGCCGCAGGACCCGGTGCCTCACCCCACCATCCTCGCGCGGCTCGCGCTGCTCCTGGGCTGGCGGTGATCACCGTGGCGACGGAATCGAGTGGCGTGCCCCCAGCGCTGAGCTTCGTGGGCATGACGAAGAGCTTCGGCCCGGCGAAGGTGTTGCGGGACGTGTCCTTTGACGTCGAACCCGGCGAGATCCACGGTCTGCTCGGGACGAACGGAGCGGGCAAGTCGACACTGATCAAGATCCTGGCAGGCATCTATCAGCAGGACGAGGGCACCATCTCGGTACAGGGCCAGGAGCTTCCCGCCGGTCACGATCCCGCGGCGGCGAAAGCCGCGGGCATCGCGTTCGTCCATCAGGATCTGGGGCTGGTCGAGGACATCAGCGTCGCCGACAACGTCGGCCTCCACATCGGTTTCGAGAAGAGGCGTGGCCTGGTCAGCGCTCGGGATACCTCGGCGAAGGTGGCGCGGGTGCTGGACAAGGTGGGGGCCGAATTCTCGCCCGAGCGGCTGGTCAATTCGCTGTCCAGGGACGAGCAGGTGCTGTGCGCCCTGGCCAGGGCGCTTGCCCTCGATCCTCAGATCGTGATCCTCGACGAGGTCAGTGCCAGCTTGCCGGGGCCCGAGATGCAGCGCCTCGCCACGTCACTGCGCGCGATGCGCCGCACGGGTGTCGCCTTCATCTACGTCACCCACCGACTCGACGAACTCGCGAACCTGGTCGACAGGGTCACGGTCCTACGGGACGGTTCCAGAGTGGTGACGGCGCCGGTCGCCGAGCTCACTCACGCCGAGTTGGTCAGGCACATCGTCGGCGCGGAACCCATTGCGGCGCATCCTCACCCGCTCCCACGCGTTGCGGACGCCGCCAAGTCCTCGACCCCGCACCTGGTGGTCAGCGGTCTGACGACCGCGGAGCTCCCCGAGCCCATCTCCTTCGAGGTGAGGGCCGGTGAGGTACTCGGCATCTGCGGGCTCGTCGGCAGTGGCACCCGCGAGCTGGCCCGGGTTCTCGGCGGCAACCAGCAACCGACCGGCGGCACGGCAACGTTGAAGGGCGCGCCGCTGCGACTCGGCAAGCCGGAGAGCCTGATCAAGAGCAAGTGCACCGTCGTGCCGGGGGACCGGCAGCGGGAGGGCATCCTGACGGGCCTGGGCATCCGGGAGAACCTCTTGCCGACGCGGCGCGACTTCGGCGCCTGGACGCGGCTGGGTCTTCGTCAGCCGAGGCGAGAGACCAACGCGGTCCGCGAGGTCACCGAACGCTTCACCGTCGTGCCGAGAGACCTACCCGACCGTGACGTGTCCGAGCTGAGCGGCGGAAATCAACAGAAGCTGGTCTTCGCCCGGGCGCTCGGCGACCGCCCCGACGTCGCCGTCCTCGAAGATCCCACGGCTGGGGTCGACGTCGGTTCGCGCGCAGTGCTTTACGAGCTGATGCACGACTCCGCTCAGGCCGGGACAGCAGTGATTCTCATCAGCACCGACTTCGAGGAGGTCGCCGCGCAATCGCACCGGGTGTTGGTGATGTCCCACGGTCGGGTCGTGACCGAGTTCGCCGATACCGACCGGCCGAACGCCGACATGCTCGCCGAGGCCAGCTACGCCAGCGCTTACGGCGCCTAGCGGCAAATGGCGCTGACCCCTTTTAGAAGGGTGGGGGGTTGTGTTGGTCGAGGTGTTGGTTGCGGTGGCGTTCGGTGGTGATGGTGGCGTGGTGTTGTTGGGCGCGGGTGCGTTGGCGTAGGGGCATGGTGAGTTCGCGGCCGGGGGTGAGTTCGCG
>NZ_JBEVLO010000284.1:0-41815 GCF_040509115.1 Mycobacterium sp.
ATCACCCCGTTCACCCGCGACGGCGCCGTCGACTACGACGCGATTCAGCGGCTAGGTTCCTGGCTCGGCAGCATCGACGGCGTGAAGAGCCTGGTCGTCCTCGGCCACGCCGGCGAGGGAACCTTCCTGACCCAGGACGAGCAAGCCCGTGTCATCGGCGCCTTCAAGGACTCGGTCGACGGAAAACTGCCGATCATCGCGGGCATCACCGGCGAGGGCACCGCCGTGTCGGTCGAGGAAGCCCAGCGCGCGGTCGACGCCGGCGCCTCCGCCGGCCTGGTCTACCCCTCGCACGGGTGGCTGCGGTTCGGGTACCAGGATGGCGCCCCCCAAGATCGCTACAAGGCCCTGTACGAGGGGTCGGGGCTGCCACTCATCCTGTTCCAGTACCCAGACGTCACCAAGGCGACCTACAACCTCGATACCCAGCTCGAGATCGCCGCGCAGGAAGGCGTCTTCGCCACCAAGAACGGTGTCCGCAACATGCGTCGATGGGATCGCGAAATCCCCGTGTTGCGTAAAGAGAACCCGGACCTGCAGATCCTGAGCTGCCACGACGAATACCTGCTGCACACCATGTTCGACGTCGACGGACTGCTCGTCGGCTACGGCGGCCTCGCACCCGAGCCGCTCATCGAGCTGATCGCCGCAGGCAAGGCCAAGGATTACCCCGCAGCCCGCGCGATCCACGATCGCCTGCTCCCGGTGACCGCCACCGTCTACCACCGCGGCTCACACATGGAAGGCACCGTCGCACTCAAGGAAGGCCTCGTCCACCGCGGCATCCTCGAGCACGCCACGGTCCGCTCGCCCCTGCTCCCGCTGGCAGCCGGCGCCCACGAGGAGATAGCCGCGGCGCTCGATTCGGCGAACCTCGGCTCTGTCGTGCCCGCTTTGGTCTGACCGGACACCTCTCTGGCAGCACGGACCCTGTGCCCTCCGGCCATCCACCCGATGGCTGGAGGGGCACCCCATCAGCGCTTCCTCTCGGGCGCAGCACATGCAGCGGGCAAGCCCCGCGGATCGGGCCCCACGGGCCGCCGCCCGACGATCCTTCACAGGCACCAGCGACGACCCCGCTCGGCTCGATGTGCCACGTCTGAACCCCGCATCCACGTCTCATATCCGCTCCCCCCGCGTCGAGCTGAGGGCACACTGCCTAGGTAGCGGCACCGAGCGCCTCCAGGAAGGCTCATCATGAGTCAACACCGCACATCTGAAGAACTAGTCGGCTCCGCGCTCACGCCAGGCAACCCGCCGGGGGACCCCATCCCTGCGTCGAGCAGGTGGAAGACCGTACTCAGCACGCTCGCGATGGCCGGCCCGGCATTCATCGCCGGGGCATGGCAATTCGGCCCGGGCAACCTCGCCAGTGCAGTCGAGGCCGGCAGCGGCTACGGGTACTCGCTGATCTGGGTCATCGTGCTCTCGACCGTGTTCATGCTCGTCTACGCAGACATGAGCGTGCGGCTGGGCATTCGAACACCCAAGTCGATGATCAGCTCCGTCAAAGACGTCCTCGGACAACGAGTGGGGGTGGCAGCTGGCGTCGGCGTCTTCATCATCACGCTGTGCTTCTCGGTCGGCAACGCCGTCGGATCCGGGCTCGGGCTGTCCATGGTGTTCGGCGGCTCCCCGCTGATCTGGTCCGCGGTCTGTACCGCCTTCGTCGGGCTAATCCTGTTGTTCCGCAACGTCTACCGCACCGTCGAACGGGTGCTACTGGTCATCGTCGGACTCCTCGGTGCCACGTTCATCATCAGCGCGGTCATCGCCAAACCCGACTGGTATCAGGCCCTCAACGGCGTCGTTCCCAGCATCCCACCCGGTGGGGCACTGCTGGTCGTCGCGCTCGTCGGCACCAACTTCTCGCTGAACGCCGCGTTCTTCACCTCCTACGGAACCCACGAACGTGGCCGCACCCGCGACCAGTACCGTCAAACCAGTATCGCCGACACCATCCCCGGGATCATTGCCCCCGGGATCATGACCTCCCTGGTCATCATCGTCGCAGCCGCGGTCCTGGGCCGCGAAAATGCCGAAGCAACAACACTTCTCGGCCTGGCCAAGATATTCGAGCCCATCGCCGGACCCGTGGGCTCAACGATCTTCGCACTCGGACTCTCCGGCGCGGCGTTCTCGGCGATGGTCGCCAACGCGACAGCTGGCGGCACCATGCTCTCCGATGCCCTCGGCAAGGGGCCGTCGCCGAGCACCGTCACCGCCAAGCGCACCAGCGCCGCCATCCTGGTCTGGGGACTTGCCATCACGCTGCTGTTCACCAAGTCCCCGATACAGCTCATCATCGTCGCCCAAGCCCTCACCGTCCTGATCGCACCGTTCCTTGGATTCCTGCTCTACGTCATGAGCAACAATCGCCAACTCATGGGCGACCTGCGCAACACCTGGTGGAAGAACGTCATCGGGGCGATCGGCTTCCTCTGCATCCTGTCCCTGTCCGGGCTGCTCATCTACGAACTGGTCACCCGGTAGATCGCATGAGCCGATCCGCCTCTCGCGGCAGCCACGCCCGGCTGCCGCGAGACGCGTCGTGCGAGCGCCTACGAAGTGCCGTGAAGAAGAGCTATCCGACAGATGGATCCGAGGGAGTGGGCGGAGTCGCCGAGGCGCACGATGGCACCCGCTGACGTGCCCGATGTCCATCGACACGCCCCCCGCCGAACGCCAACGCAACGGCATCACGGAGTGAAGAACAGGCGGTTGAAGCGCAGCCCGAGCCATGGCCTGCGGCCCGTCGCGACCATCCCGCCACGCAGCAGTGCCCGGCCGAGCGGCATCCGCCCGTAGCGGACCAGTAGATACGTCACCGGGTCCGCGGAGATCACGCAATCCACCGGGCCGCCGGCGGCCCGGGCCTCCGCCGTACCGTCCGCGACCTGGATGATGTAGCGCGGGCCGTTGCCGCGGAGCCGAATCTCGTATGTCACCGGCCGTCCGCGGCCCGCTTCGGGCCGCACCAGCAATGGCGACATTTCTGGGCACACCGTGCCAAGGATCAGCTTCGCGTGCTCGGCGGAGATCGGCCATGGTCGGCCCGTCCCGCACGCGATGTCGTGCCCGTGCACGGTCAATTCCCCCAGCGCGAGGGCGGTCAGGCAGTCCACGGTGCGGACCCGGCCCGGGCCGTACCACGGCGTCGCGCATTCCATCTGCGGATCGGTCCCCGCCGCAAGCTCCAGGAACCGTTGCGTCCCAACGGTGATTAGCTCCGTGAGACGACCCACGTCGGTACGGTCGACCATGGCGATGGTGGCGGCATTGGTGGCTGCCAACCGAGTCGGGAAGTCTGCGTCGAGGTACGGGAGCGCTTGCGACTCCCCGGTGATCGCTGCGCTGAACCCGGTGAACACGACGGCCAGGTGGGCCGCGGTCTCTGCGACGGTCCAATCGGTGCCAGCCGCCGGGCGCGCGATGTCATCGGTTTCCCGCAGCAGCGTGGTGAACCGTCCAGTCGCAGCGCTGATTGCTGCCCGGGCCGCTTCTCGGTCCAATGCGATGACTGGCGTCGTGTGGATCGTCATAGTCGTCCTCCTGGAGTCGTGTGAGTCGACTATGGGACGTCGCCGGTGCGAGATCGAGCGTCACAACGCGTAAATGCACGCAAGCGAGGTGTCGTAGATCCGCACTGCGCGGAGGGGAAATCCACGCGATTCCGCTGATGTTTGTGGCGTGCGGCCACAGCATGCTGGCTAGCATGAGCGAAACGGACCCACGGGCGGACACGCCGTTGAACTGGAGCGACCTAGGTGTGAGCGAGCTTCCGACCGGAACGGTGACGTTGTTGCTTGCCGACGTCGAGGGGTCGACGCGGCTGTGGCAGACCCAACCGGAGGAGATGACGGCCGCCATTGCGCGCCTTGATCGTGCGCTGTGCGACATGGTCTCCGCCCATCACGGTGTCCGGCCGGTGGAGCAGGGCGAGGGAGATAGCTTCGTGGTCGCGTTCGCGCGCGCCAGCGACGCGGTGGCGTGCGCGCTGCAGTTGCAGCGGGCACCGTTGGGCCCGATCCGGCTGCGCATCGGCGTACATGCCGGGGAGGTGCAACTGCGAGACGAGGGAAACTACATCGGTCCGACCATCAACCGGACCGCACGGCTTCGCGATCTGGCCCACGGCGGGCAGACCGTGCTGTCGGGCATCATCGAGGATCTGGTTCTCGATCGGCTGCCGACCGACGCCTGGCTGGCCGACCTCGGCGAACACCATGTGCGGGATCTTCCGCGCCTGGAACGGGTGGTGCAGTTGTGCCACCCCGACCTTCACAACGATTTCCCACCGCTGCGCACACCCGAAGCTGTTGTTGCCCAGCATCTTCCGGTCCACCCAACGAGTTTCGTGGGGCGCCGCGCCGAAATCAAGGACGTGCAGCGGATTCTGGCCGAGAGTCGGTTCGTAACGCTCACCGGGGCGGGCGGTGTCGGCAAGACGCGACTGGCGGTGGAGCTCGCGCGCGCGATCGCCGGGGGATTCGACGGCGGGGTGTGGTTGATCGACCTGGCGTCGATCACCGATCCCGATCTGGTGTCGGTGGCGGTGAACCGCGCACTCGGGTTGCCTGACCACCAGGGCAGTTCCACGACGGACGCGCTGCTGCGGTTCATCGGTGAACGTCGGATGTTGTTGGTACTGGACAACTGTGAGCATCTGCTTGACGCGTGCGCGGCGCTGGTAGTCGTTCTGCAGGGCGGCTGCCCCGCGGTAACGATCGTGGCGACGAGTCGGGAGCCGATCGGGGTGGCCGGCGAGGTGAGTTGGCGGGTGCCGTCGCTGTCGCTGGTCGACGAGGCGATCGAGCTGTTCGCCGACCGTTCCCGACAGGTCCGTCCCGAATTCCGCCTGACCGAGGACAGTGCGGTCATCGTGGGAGACATCTGCGGGCGCCTTGACGGCGTGCCATTGGCGATCGAGTTGGCGGCGGCGCGGGTGCGCGTCTTGTCGTTGACCGAGATCCGCGACAGCCTGCACGATCGCTTCAGGCTACTGACCGGCGGCTCCCGTACCGCCGTGCGCCGCCAGCAGACGTTGCGTGCATCGGTGGATTGGTCGCATGCGCTGCTGACCGAGTCCGAACGGGTTTTGTTCGCGCGGCTGGCGGTGTTCATGGGCGGATTCGATCTCGATGCCGCAGAGGCCGTCGCAGGCGGCGGCGACGTGGAACGCTTCCACGTCCTCGACCTGCTCACATTACTGGTCGACAAGTCCTTGGTCGTGGTCGAAAGCGGAAGCGGCCGAACGAGATACCGTCTGTTGGAGACGGTGCGGCAGTACGCACTGGAAAAACTCGGCGAGTCCGGACAGGCCCACGCCGTGCGTGCCCGTCATCGCGACCACTACACGAGTATGGCGGCCCGACTCGATACGCCGGCCACCGCCGGCCACGAGCGGTTTCTCGAGCAGGTCGACACCGAGATCGACAACTTGCGCGCCGCGTTCACGTGGAGCCGCGAGAATTCCGAGGCAGGGCTTGCGTCGCAGTTGGCGTCGTCGCTGCAGCAACTCTGGCTCGGACGGGGCCGAGTCCTGGAAGGGCTGGCCTGGTGCGACGCCGTCCTCACTGACCAAAACGCACGTCCGGACGAGGTGGCGCAGGCAGTGCGCGCGGCGGTGCTTGCCGATAGGGCCACGCTCAACGCATTCATGGGTGCCACTGACGACATGGACCAAGCGCTTGAGGCCCTGGCGATCGCGCGGGATGTCGACGACCCCGCCCTGTTGCTCCGGGCCCTGATCGGCTGCGCTGGCATCGCGCTCTACGACTCTGCCGTGGCCGGCCCCTACTTCGCTGAGGCGATCGGCCTGGCCCGCTCGACAGGCGACGGATGGAGGCTCAGCTGGATTCTGAGTTGGCTGGCAGTCGGGGCGGTCATGCTGGGCGATCCGATCGGGGTACGCGCTGCCGCCGAAGAAGGACGTGACCTCGCCGACGCCGTCGGCAACCGGCGCGCGCAGCGTGGCTGCCGATGGAGTCTCGGTGTGGCGCAGGGAATGACCGGTGATCCGGCCGCAGCCGTCGCGATGTTGGGTGCGGTCATTGTCGAGGCTGACGCGGCTCGCGACCCGTACTGGCGGTGCTTGGCCCTGTTCATGCAGGCGCTCATGCTTGCGCACCAGGGAGCCTCGGATGCGGCGCGGGACGCGGGCATCGCTGCCGTCGAGACCGCCGCGGAACTGGGCGGGTTCTTCCCGGGCCTCGCCAACGTGGGGTTGACCGTCGCGAGTCTTGCCGCGGGTGACGTTGCCGCGGCAGCCGATGCGATCGCTGCGGGCTTGCCCTACCTCAGTCTTCAACCCAAGCAGGCGGCGATCTGGATTGCCTATACGGCCCAGGCCGCGCTGGCACGCGGGGATCTGACCGCGGCGCGGCGCTCGGCCGACGAGGCCGTCGCGGCGACGAGCGGGTTTCACCTGTCGCTCGCGCTGACGACACGCGCCATGGTGGCGATCGCGCAGGGTGAGCCCGAACAGGCCGGCCGCGATGCGCACGACGCACTCGTCACCGCCACCAGCAGCGGAACATGCGGCGCCACTCCAGAAACTCTGGACTGTCTCGCGGCACTCGCCGTCGACACCGGCAGTCACCGCGAAGCCACCCGGCTGCTCGGCGCCGCAGACTCCATCCGGCAACGCGGGGGTTTCGTCCGCTTCAAGATCTTCGACGCCGCCGTCGAAGCCTCGGCCGCGACGCTCCGCGACGCATTGGGAGAGAGGGACTTCGAAGCCGCGTGGGCCGAGGGCGCCGCGCTGTCCACGGCCGAAGCAGTCGCCTACGCCCGGCGCCGTCGCGGCGAACGCAAACGCCCAAGCAGCGGGTGGGCATCACTCACCCCGACCGAACGCGACGTCGTACGACTGGTCAGCGAAGGGCTCGCGAACAACGACATCGCCACGCGGCTCTTCGTCTCGCCGCGCACCGTCCAAACCCACCTCACCCACGTCTACGCCAAACTCGGACTCACGTCCCGCGTGCAACTCGCGCAGGAGGCGGCCCGGCGCGGCTGACCCGGCCTCGTAGGGCCGGGTCAGCGTGGCCAGCCGCGGTAGTTGACACGACAGGCCAGAACGGCCAAGCTGTAGGCAACTGGCTAGACCACTAACCGCGAACGGTATTTCCAAGGTATTGGCAGGAGCGACCAGCGCCCCTCGGGGAAGCTGGCTCGACCACAACAGGAGGACGATGAGTTCGACGCCACCCGTGATCACCGAACACGTCGGCAGCATTGCCGTGATCACGCTGAATCGTCCTGACGTACTCAACGCCCTCAACCGAAGCCTGCTCGGCGGTTTGGTCGACGCGCTGCGACTGGAAACACGTTCTGCCGGAGCGGTTGTGGTTCGGGGGGCCGGTCGCGCCTTCTGCGCTGGCGAGGATCTCACCGAGACGCTCGCCCCGGACACGGGCTCGGCCGACGAGCTTCGGGTGGCCTTCGATCAGCTGCAGGAGATCACCCGGCTGATGGTGGCCGCCCCTTGCCCGGTGGTCTCTGCGGTGCACGGCTATGCGGTCGGTGGTGGAGCCGAGATCGCACTGGCGGCCGACTTCGTGATCGCTGGCCCGTTGGCGCGAATGAAGTTCCCGGAAGCGGTGATCGGGCACGCACCGACCGGCGGTATCACCGGCAGGCTGCCACTCATGGTGGGCATGCTGCGCGCGAAGGACCTGCTCTTGACCGGCCGATGGGTGGACCCTGCGGAAGGGCACGCCATCGGGCTCTACACGGAGCTGGCTGACGACCCGGCGTCCCGGGCAATCGAGCTGGCACACATGCTGGCGGAGAAGCCGCGGCGCTCAATGTCCAGCGTCAAACAGGCAGTCGAACTCGCGGCCCACGCCAACCAGGAGCTCAACCTGCGGATGGAGGTCGACATGGCCTCGTACTGCTTCGCATCCGCGGAGAACGAGGAAAGCTTCACCGCGTTCCGCAACCGAGAGCGCAGCCAGGTCTAGACGCAGCCGACGAGAGGAAACGAGTCGAGAACGACATGCACGACGACACGACCCTGAACTCAGCGCTGGCCTCCGCAGTGGAACGCTGGCCGGAGCGGGTCTTTCTCAAGATCGACGGCGTTACAGTGACGTTCGCCGAATTCGAACACGAAGTAGGACGGCTGGCGGGCGGTCTCCGCGCTGTACACGCGGTAGGACGAGGCGACCGCGTCGCGGTATTGATGCGGAACTCGCTGGCGTGTGAACACACCTGGTTCGCCAGCAACCGTCTCGGTGCGGCGTGGGTTCCGATCAACACCGAGTTCAGGGGCCTCGGGCTCGAACATGCGGTGCGGCTCGCCGACGCCACCGTGTTCATCGCCGATGCCGACCTGGTCGACGTCCTGTCAGTCGCCTTGGCCCGCGCCGGAATCGACGCGCCCATCGTGACCGCCAACGGGCCGCGCGACGCGGCGCACCGGCTCGAAGACCTCTACCAGGACGCGGTGCCAGCCGAAGTCGTCCACCACAGCGACACTGCTGCATTTCTCTATACCTCCGGCACCACCGGCAGATCCAAGGCGTGCGTACTATCCCACCGGTACTTCACCTCGCAGGCGCGTATCGCCATGCGCGACTTTGGACTCCGTCATGACGACGTGTTGTATTGCCCATTTCCGCTGTTCCATGCGGACGCAACGGCACTGACCACCGTCCCGGCGCTACTACTCGGCGCGACCGCGGCAATCGGGCGGCGCTTCAGCGCGTCCGGGTTCTGGGCCGAGGTCCGCGAGACCGGAGCGACCGTCT
This sequence comes from Mycobacterium sp., assembly GCF_040509115.1. Lineage (GTDB taxonomy): Bacteria > Actinomycetota > Actinomycetes > Mycobacteriales > Mycobacteriaceae > Mycobacterium. The sequence goes on from NZ_JBEVLO010000284.1 coordinate 8,757, forward strand.
TCGATTTCATGGGCGCGACGCTGTCCATCCTGGCCAAGGCGGAGCCTCGCCCCGACGACGCCGACAACCCCGTCCGCTTGGCCTGGGGCGTCCCGGTGCCGGAGTCGATCGAGGTCTTCGAGAAGCGATTCGGGCTCACCGTCGTCGAACTGTACGGCTCGGTCGAGGCGAACATCCCCATCACCCAACGGTTCGATCAACCTCGGGTTCCGGGCTCCTGCGGCACGGTAATCGACGAATTCGACGTGTGCATCAGCGACGACAACGACGAACCAGTGCAGGCAGGGGTGGTGGGGGAGCTCCTCATCCGCCCCAAGGTGCCGTTCTCGGTGTTCTCGGGGTACTACGAGAACCCCGAGGCCACCAACACCGTGCAGCGCAACATGTGGTTCCACAGCGGCGACCTCGCCAAGATCGACGAGGCCGGCAATGTGTTCTTCATCGGCCGCAAGAAGGAAGCGATCCGGCGCCGCGGGGAGAACATCTCCTCGTTCGAGGTAGAGGAGAGCGTGCGTGAGCATCCTGCTGTTCTCGACTGCGCGGCGTTCGGGGTGAAATCCGACCTCACCGAGGAAGAGGTCATGGTCGCAATCGTGCTGCAGCCCAATGCAACTGATACGACGGAGGAAGTGGTCTGGGAATTTTGCCGCGAACGAATGGCACGCTTCCAGGTGCCGCGCTACATCGAGTTCGTCGACCAGCTGCCGAAGACACCGACGGGCAAGGTCGAGAAGTTCAAGCTCCAGGAAGCGGGTGTGACGGCGCAGACTCGCGAATTCGTACTACCGCGCGCCGCCGCGAGCGCCGCGCTCTGACCGACGTGGCAAGGCCGTCGCCACTCAGCCCACAGGTGATCGAGCGGCGAAGGCTTCTAGCGGTGCGCGACGGTCGGCGGGGATCAGCGGGGTGTAGTGCTCCATCATGTCCTGCAGCGCCATTCGCGCGGCCGCGGCCCCATCGCGTTGTTCGATCAGCTCGAGCACCAGGCCGTGGCTGCGGCAGCTGTGTCGCATGAGCTCCAAGATGTCGACCGACGTCTTCAGTTTCACTTCGATGAGGTTCATCACGACGCCGCATGCCACGTCGTTGCAGACCCGCAGGAGCCCGCTGCCCGCGGCCTCGGCGACCGACCGGTGGAAGTCGACGTCGGCGGCGGAGAACGCCTCGTAACCGGAATCGATGGCCGCGGCTGCCGCCGCATGAGCCGCCTTCATCTGCGCCAGCTGTTCGGGGGTGTGCGATACCGCGGCCAGGAATGTCGTCGAGCCCTCGATCGTCATCCGGAATTGCACTAGATCGGCCAAGTCGAACTGCTCGAGGTGCACCATCGTGGTCAGCGAGCGGTTCAGCGCATCCGGCGAGAACTGCTGTACTTCTGCGCCGCCGGTGGGGTCACCCTGGCGCGACTTGATCATGCCTTGGCTTTCCAGCACTCGCAACGCTTCTCGTACGGTGGCGCGACTCACGGCGAACTGGGTGGTCAGGTCACGCTCGCTGGGCAGCCGTTGGCCGGGGCGCAGATCGCCGCGCAGGATTGCACTCTCGATCTGGTCGACGATGCTCTCGTACGCCCGGACGCGTTTGGCGGGGGTGAACTGACGCCGCGGTTCATCACCGGTGTCCTTGGCCAACGGTGCACCCCTCGCCTGGTTGTAAGTGGTCCGACCAGCGCCACCTTACTCCGACCCGGCTAGCGCATCGTCACTCGTCGGTGACGCGCCGCGCCAAGCGGGCGGCGATCTGTTCGCTCAGGACCACCGCACGGCTGTGGGTGACGGTCGCGCACACCTCGTCACCATCGACTACCTCGACCTCGAAATGCAGGCGCCTACCGCTGCGCTCGGTCAATCGGGCCCGTGCGGTCAGCGTGGCGCCAACGGGGCTCGGTGACCGGTGCTCGATGGTTGCCGAAGTGCCAACGGTGATTTCGCCGGGACCGAGCTCGTCTGCGATTGCGTTGTGGCACGCCACTTCAGCGAGCCCGAGCACGAACGGCGTGGACGCGGCCCGTGGAAAGGACTGCCCGAAACTGGCTGCGGTGTCCCCCTCGCCGACGGTTCCGGATAACGATCCTGTTAATGGCATGTGCACTCCTCGTTAGTTGCGCAGGTGGCGTCCTGGATTCCGCGCCACCGCTCCTGTGAAGTTTTCAAAACCCGCGACAACAGCGCCGCATCAGTCTACTTTGGTCACTGGCTAGACCACTAGATGGGGCCTAGCGACTCATCGCCCGCGTCGCGTCAGTTCGACGGACTGCCGCGCCCGGCTTCACTGGAGGATTACTGCACGTGAAACCACACGCTCTTGATGACGCCCCCCTGTCGGGATTCCACAAGCGGTTGGCCGTCTATGCCGCCGGGGGGCCATTCCTGGACGGCTACATACTGAGCAGCATCGGCATCGCTCTGGTCGCTGCGGGGCCAGAACTGCAGTTGTCGTCGGTGATGGAGGGACTGATCGGCGCGGGAGCGTTGATCGGAATGCTCTTCGGCGGCGCCGTATCGGGCTTCCTCACCGATCGATTCGGTCGACAGGTCATGTACACCCTGGACCTGGGATTCATCGCGGCGGTCTCCGTGCTGCAGTTCTTCGTGACCGAGGGTTGGATGCTGTTCGTGGCGCGACTGCTTCTCGGGGCCGCCGTCGCTGCCGACTATCCGATGGCCTCATCACTGCTGACCGAGTTTGCACCGCGGAAGTACCGCGGGCCACTCCTCTGTGGCCTGGTGTGCATGTTCTTCGTCGGTGCTGCGGCAGCGTATTTCATCGGTGACGCCGTGCTGCGCCACCTGGGTGACGACGGATGGCGATGGTTCCTGGTGAGCTCCGCGGCGCCCGCCCTGGTGCTGCTGATTCTGCGGCTCGGTACCCCGGAGTCCCCGCGGTGGCTGTTGAGCCGGGGCCGTGATGCTGAGGCCCAGGAAGTACTCACCAAGGTCTACGGGCCGCATGTGACGGTGGCCGATCTCCCCGCCGTCAGTTCGTCGACACTCACCTGGCGTGATCTGGCCCGGCGCGGGTACGTCGGCCGCCTCGTCTATGTGGTCGTCTTCTATACGTGCTCGAATATCCCGGTCTTCGCGATCTACACGTTCGGCCCTGACATCCTGGCTGCCTTTGGTCTCAGCGGTATCTCGGACAACGTCGGCGCCGCCTTGCTGGAGATGCTCTTCCTAGTGGGAGTCGTTGCCGCTCTTGCCGTCATCAACAAGACCGGACGGCGACGCATGGTCATCTGGGGTTCATTGCTGGCGGGGTTGTCGCTGCTCGTGCTGGGTGTCGCCCCGGGGGCTCCGACGTTGGTGATCGTCATCGCGTTCACTCTCTTCGCACTGTTCAATGGTGGGCCGCAGGTGCTGACGTGGGTGTACCCGAATGAACTGTTCCCGACTGCCGTGCGGGCCACCGCGATCGGAATCATCACCGCGCTGACGCGGGTGGGATCCGCGGTCGGAGTGTTCCTGGTGCCGCTGTCCCTGGAGCGCCTCGGCATCGGGGGGACCATGACGATCACGGCGGCGCTGTTGATCTTCGCGGGCCTTGTCTCGGTGCGCTGGGCACCGGAGACCACGCAGCTGAACCTCGATGATGCCAGCGGGCTGAACCCAGTTGCACCACCAGCCCCTTCGCCCGCACCGGCCATGGATGGCGAGCTGCGCTGAGCAGAGGAGAACGCCTCCGTGGCCAGGACCATTCAAAGGATCGGCATGACAACAGTATTCGGCTGGCGTCCACTGCGTCGACGCATTCACGTTCAACACTGCGGCCCCACGTTAGCCCCTGCCAAGCGGGAGAGGTCGACGAGAAAGGATGTGCCATGACGGGGCGGTCGACGTTGGTGCCGTGGGCACCCGCTGCCGTACACGATCGGCTGACTAGCCTCGACCGCGATCGCCGGGCGCTCGTATGAGCGCGAGCATTGCCGAACACAGCTGTTGCGTCCTGAATCTCGCTGCTGACGTGGACCACCCCGCACTACGAAGGATCCCTCACACAGATCACGAACCGCTGTACGGCAGCGACATCCAGCAAGCGCTGGACTACATCGCCGATGGTCTGCGCATCGGAGTATCGCTCGATGACCTCACCGGAAGGCTCATCGCATACAGCGCTCAACACGGAGTCGATGACGCGTGTGTTCGTGCGGTGCTTCACCACGGAGTGCCGCCAGCAGACATCCGTGAGTGGCAGGAACGCCATGGCACCGCCACCGCGGTCAAACCCGTTGTCATCCCCGCGAACGCGGATCTGGGGATGTCCGCACGCCTCTGTGTGCCCTTGATCGCAGGCGGTGTGCGGACGGGACTGCTCTGTCTGCTCGCCTCCGAGGCAGTGCCCGTCGAGAGACTCCAGCAACATCTCGACACGATTGGTGATCAAACCGAGCTGCTAGCGGCAACGTTGTACGAGTTGGCTTCCCCGCATCTCGACGAGCGACGCCAGCGCGAACGCGACTTCATCGCCGCATGCCGAGGCGACACGGACGCCTTGGGCCTGATTGGGGAGATCGCCGCAGTGCGTAGCGCCACGACGTTGCGGATCGCTGTATCGATCTTCAGCACCGCTGACGCGAAACCATTGTCGCAGAGTCGGGCGGCGCAATTGCGACTCAGCGCCCAGCAAGCCGTCTCCCGGTATCCCGGTGTGATCGCCAGTTCGGTCCAGGGCACTCACACCGTGGTGCTGCTGCGGCCCGACCGCGACGCCAACTCTGCAGGGCGGCTACACCAACAACTTTCGTTGTCCTCTCGGCACAGCCGGGATGCCACCACTGACCGATTGTGTACCGGGATCTCCCAAACCAGTTCAGGAGTGGAGGATCTGCCACGAACCTACCGACGGGCCGTCGTGGCTGCCCAAACCAGCGCTGTGGAACCCCTCCTTGGAGACGCCATCGACTGGGCCGATATCGGGGCCTACCAGCTCATCGCCGGGCCGATGAAGGTGGGCGACTCGCTCCCGTCGGACAGACTCTCGGCCCTGCTCGCCGCCGACACCACCGGCAGCCTGACTGACACCCTGGAAGTGCTCTATGACAAGGGCGAGAACGTTCAAGCGGCCGCCGAAGAGTTGCACGTACACCGGACCAGTCTTTACTACCGCCTCAACCGCATTCGGGAAATCCTCGGCGTCGATCCGCTGCTGGGGTCGGTGCGCCTCGAGCTGCACTTAGCACTCAAGGTTCGACGCTGGAGCCGTCGACCGCTCGTCTGAGAACCGGGTACCTCACGGCGAAGACTGAAGGGCACTGCGTCGAGGCTTTCATTCTGAACAGAGAAATCGTTGGACACCCATCGTCGGGAGGCGTGAAAGATGTTTCAATTCTGGAGTGAGCGGCAGGATCTGGCAGCGACGCTCCGCTGGGCTGCCCGGCTGAACATGCAAGAGGACATCGACAATCACTTTTCGCTTGCGGTTCCCGACGAAGACGGGCGGCGCACGGGGAGCCGCTATTTGGTGAACCCGTGGGGACTTCACTGGTCAGAGATCACCGCGTCGTCGTTGCTCCTGTGCAATTACGACGGCACCGTGTTAGAAGGTGACGGCGAAGTCGAGTCTTCTGCCATGAACATTCACGCTCCCGTTCATCGGCGAGTCCCCGATTCGCCCGCGGTGCTGCACACTCACGCGCCGTACGCCACAGCGCTGGGGATGGTGGCTGGTGGCCGGGTGGTATTCGGGCAGCAGAATGCGGCTCTGTTCTGGGAGAACATCGCCTACGACGATCACTACGACGGTGTCGCGATCGATCACGGCGAGGGCGAGCGACTGGCCGACATCCTCGGTGCCGCTTCCGTTTTACTGCTCAGCGGGCATGGTGTCATCACGGTGGGCTCGAACCTCGCTGAGGCCTTCTGCTACATGTATCTGCTCGAACGAGCGGCGCGGGTGCAAGTGCTCGCGGCGTCGACGGGCGGGGCGCTTCTCGAGTTCCCCAAGGAGGTGTTGGTTCGGACAGCCGCCGACCTGAAGGGCGGCTTCGCAACGCTGTCATCCACGTACTTCGAGTTCGTCAAGCGGACGCTGGCTCGGGAAGAGCCCGAGTACCTCGACTGAGGGGCCTGTCGGATACCCGCCCGGCGATCGACGTGCCCTTCATTGCAACAGATGTCGAGAGTTCGCCGACGAGCACTCATCGTTTGACGATGGTGACGAATGTCGCTGTCACCGTAGCGTTCACGTCGGGTAGCGCGGTTCTAGCCCGATCCACCGATTCAAGTCCAGCACGCCACCACTTTCGACCCGCCGGAGGCCTCCACGATATGGCTGAAACCCAAGAGCCCAATCGGACTCAATCACGTGGCAGTGCGCCAAACGACGATGACCTCAACGATTACCGCCCGAGCGAGCAAGCGCGTCCCTCGCTATGTGATGTGCGCTTGGCCATGCGTGATGGGATCACCCTTGCTGCCGACGTATACCTGCCGGCTGGAACCGGACCATGGCCCGCAGTCGTCGTCCACACGCCGTATTCGAAGGACTTCAACCAGGGCATCACCTACGCCAACTATCTGAACCACTTCGCCGAGCATGGCTACGCTGCAGTCATCGTCGACTTCCGCGGCATCGGCGCCTCCAACGGAACGAAGACCGACTCGATGCAAGCCATCGAATCTGACGACGCGTACGACAGCATCGAGCAGATCGCGACCACATCGTGGTGCAACGGCGACGTCGGCGTCTGGGGCGTGTCATATGGCGGAATCGCGGCACTGCGTACCGCCGCTGCCAAGCCGCCGCACCTGCGGGCGGTAGTCGCCGTCGAAGGGTCGACCGACCCCTACGAACACGAGATCATGCGATGGGGCGCACCAGGCCTCGCCGAGGTCATCGGCGCGTGGTCGTCGATGATGCTGTTCCTCAACTGTCTGCCGCCGGCCAACGGCGGCAATGCGTTTCGCATCGGCTCAGCCGAAGTCTCGGCGGGTGTCTGGGCCGAGCATCTCCACGCGTTGACTCCGTGGCACTTCGCCTGGCGCGATCATCCAACGCGCGACGGCTACTGGCTAGGACGCGCGGTCGATCCTGCACAGATCGCCGTGCCCACGATGATCGTCACCGGGTGGCGCGACATCGTCACCGTCGGGGCCTGGCAGGACTACAACAGACTGGCCGGTCCGCGCCGCCTCGTGGCCGGGCCGTGGCAGCATGGCCTACCGGATCAGGACTCCAACCATCCCATCCACTCAATCGACGAGATGATCGCCTGGTTCGACCAGTGGATGCCGTCCTCGCCGAACGAGCAGCCCACAGAAGACATCCGACCATATTCAACGGCGGATCTCTTCGTCATGGGGGCTGACATCTGGGAGAGCTACGACCACTGGCCGGTGACCACCACACCCGCCACCTTCTACCTCGGACCCGACGGCAGTCTGCTCGGCGCCCCCCATGTCGCCCGAGACCAGGTCCTGGTCACCTTTGACGCGACAGTGGGCATTCACGGAGGTCTCGGTAGCAAGCACGTGCCCGCCGACCAGCGACTCGACGACGACCGGTCGGTGACCTTCACCAGCGACCCACTGACTCAGCCCCTGGACGTGCTGGGACAGGTAGTAGTCCAGCTGAGGCTCACGGGCGTAAGCCCCGACGTCGATGTCGCGACCCGTATCGTCGATATCGCCCCCGACGACTCGGCGACACTGATCACCAAGGGCTACCTAAAGCTGAGCAACCTCGCCCCCGGCTACGTCGGTGATCACGTCCACGGCTCGTCGGCTGCGGTCAGCGTCACGTGCAATCCAGTCCGCTGGCGGATCGCCGCTGGACACCGGATTCGGCTTGCGATCGCCGCCGCCGACTTTCCCGAGATCTGGCCGTCCAGCCAGGCTCTCGACTGGGCCGTCGACGTCGGCGGCGACATCGAGCCGAGCAGGCTGGTCGTGCCACGACCGTCGGAGCCACCAACTCGCACGCCAACGTTCAATCCGCCGGATCCCACGTTGGTGCGCAATCCGCCCGCACCACCGCGGTCGGACTTGATCATTTGTGAGCCCGATCGTTCCGGACTGGCTTCCGTCCAGCACACGACGGAGATGTCACTGATGAGCTTCGCCGGTGACCTCGTGGACTTCACCCACACCTATCGCGCGTCCACGGTGGCTCGTCGGCCCGAACGAACCCAGCTCACAACCGACGGCAAGATCACCGTGACCCAACCACACCGGATCGTCGCGATCACGGGCCGCTCTTACAGCAGCCGCGACGTCGCAACCGCGGACGTGGAGGTCACGATTGACGGGCACGTGGTGGCGCACAAGCAATTCCACCACCAGTCGACCTCACCGTGACCCACGCGCCGATGTACGAGCACCCGCCCGCCTGCCGTCGACCAGGTAGTCCACCTACGCGCAGACCTGGCCGGACACCTCGACTTGTCGAACCCGGCTCCAACTACCGCAAGTGTCAAGGATTGGGGAAAGAACATGTCTCAGGATGAGACGGTGCTGCCGGATTTGGGCGGGCCGGCGACGAGGGACCTGCCGTCCCGCAAGATCTTTGGCCACCCGGTCGGGTTGACCACCCTGTTCGGCGTGGAGATGTGGGAGCGGTTCTCCTACTACGGCATGGCCACGATTTTGGCCTACTACCTGTACTACTCCCTGGACCAGGGCGGCCTGGGGCTCCCGCAGGCCACCGCCACCGGCATCGTCGGCGCGTACGGCGGAACCGTGTGCCTATGCACGGTGCTCGGCGGCTGGCTCGCCGACCGGTTGTTCGGCATGGAGCGCACCCTCTTCTACGGTGGCGTCGTCGTGGTGCTGGGTCACCTCGCGCTGGCCGTGCTGCCCGGGCTGCCCGGGGTTGGGGTCGGACTGGTGCTGGTGGCGTTGGGCAGCGGAGCGCTGAAGGCGAACGCGTCGTCGCTGCTGGGCTCGCTCTACGAGCCGGGCGACCCGCGCGCCGACGGTGGATTCACCCTGTTCTACCTGGGCATCAACCTCGGCTCGTTCATCGGGCCGATCACTACCGGGCTCCTGCAGCAGTCGTGGGGCTTCCACGTCGGGTTCGGTGCGGCGGCTATCGGCATGACGATCGGGTTGGTGCAGTACGCCGTGTTCCGGCGCAACCTGGGGACGGTCGGCCGCGCGCCGACGAACCCGTTGCCACGGTCGGCCTACGGGAGAACGGCCGGGATCGGTGCCGCGGTCGTGATGGTAGTGGCGCTGGTGCTGATCACCGGGATCGTTCCGCTGGCGCAGGTGTCCTACGCGATCGCCGTGGTCCTTGCCGTTGGCGCACTCGGCTACTTCACGTTGATGCTGCGCAGCAGCCGGGTCGGTGCCGGGGAGCGCACCAGGGTCCGCGCGTTCATCCCCCTCTTCCTCGCCAACGTGGCGTTTTGGGCGCTCTTACTGCAGATCCTCACCACTCTCGCCGTCTACTCCGACGAGCGGATCAACCGGAACGTCTTCGGCTGGACCGCGCCGTCGAGCTTCATCGGCTCGCTGGAGCCGATCTGGGTGATCGTGCTGTCCGGGGTGTTCGCGGCGCTGTGGACCAGGCTCGGCACCCGCGCGCCGTCCACGCCGCGCAAGTTCGCCTTCGGTGTGATCGGCATGGGCATCGCATTTTCGATGTTCCTGCTATTCGCAGGCGGCTCCGGGACGTCGACTCCGGTCGTGGCGGTGGTGTTCATTCTCGGGCTGTTCGCGGTCTCGGAGCTGCTGGTATCGCCGATCGGGCTCTCGGTCACCACCAAGCTTGCGCCGCAGGCGTTTCGGTCGCAGATGATGGCGCTCTATTTCATGTCGATCGGCATCGGTGCGGCCTTGTCCGGCACGCTGGCCGGTTTCTACTCTGCAGAGGACGAGGCGGCCTACTTCGGCGTCAACGGCGCAGTGGTGATCGCGATCGGGCTGGTGATGTTCGCCCTCGCGCCGTGGATCAGCCGCCACATGGAGGGCGTGCACTGAACGGCCGCGTCACCGAGGCCCGTCGAGCTGGGCGGCGCCCTCCTAATTGCCGACCCGACACCGGTGCCGCGTGCGAAGCCGAGGGGAGGCGATGAGCGCCCGCGGCTGGGTGCTGTTCGCCGCGATGAGCGTGATCTGGGGGATTCCCTATCTGCTGATCAAAATCGCGCTGGAGGAACTGCCGGTACCGGTGCTGATCCTGGCCCGGACACTGATCGGAGCTGCAGTGCTGCTGCCGGTGGCATGGTCGCGCGCCAACCTCCGAAACCTGCTTGCGCACTGGAAGCCCGTGCTGGCCTTCGCCTTCTTCGAGGTCATCGCCGCCTGGCTGCTGCTGACGAATGCCGAACGGCACCTCAGCAGTTCGACGACAGGTCTGCTGATCGCGGCGTCTCCGATCATCGCGACGGTGCTGGACCGGGCCACCGGCAGCACGCACCGCCTCGACGCGCTGCGCTGGGCCGGGCTGATCATCGGACTGGCGGGTGTGGCGGTGTTGGCAGGACCCGGACTGACCGGCGGGGGCGCCTGGCCCGTCGTGCAGGTTCTACTGGTGGCGACGTGCTACGCGATCGCGCCGCTGATCGCCGCGCGGTATCTGGCCGACGTTCCGGCGCTACCGATGACCGCCGGCTGCCTGGTCTTCGCGGCGCTGGTGTACACCGTGCCTGCGGCACTGCAGTGGCCCACCGGGGCGCCCGGCGCACGGGTGCTGGTCGCCACCGTCCTGCTCGCTGTGGTCTGCACGGCGCTCGCCTTCGTCGTCTTCTTCGCGCTCATCCGCGAGGTGGGCCCGACCCGCGCCGTGGTGTTCACCTACGTCAACCCGGCGGTGGCCCTGGTGGCCGGCGTGCTCATCCTCGCCGAGCCGCTGACCGTATTCAACGTGGTGGGTCTGGCACTGATCCTGGTCGGCTCAGTGCTGGCGACGCACGACAGTTCGACTGCCTAGAGCGGTCACGCGACAGCGCCCAGGAAAATCGCGCAGCTAGGTCGGCGGCGCGACCTTCACCGTGGTGACGGGACCTCAACGGGATGCGCGGGAAGGCAGACACTGTGCGAGAGCTCGGTACTCGGTCATCGGCGAAGCGCCATGCTCCTCCGTGAGCACCTGAATCCCAACGTGATTCGCCCCCGCCGTCAGGTGTTCGGCAAGCTGATCGAAGATCTGAGCCGGCGGTCCGTGCAGGACGAGGGCATCAATCAGCCGGTCACTGCCCGAACCGGCGATATCTTGCTCGGTGAAGCCGTGACGCACCAGATTGCTGGTGTAGTTGCGCAGCCGCAGGTACGGGTTCTCGATGGCGGGCCTGCCGATCGAACGGGCGTACTCGACGTCCTCGGTCAAGACGACCTTGTGCTCCACCGCGAGCAATGGGGTGGGGCCAAGAACGTCTCGCGCGAACCGCGTGTGCTCGGGCGTGGTGTTGTACGGATGGGCGCCCAGGGTGCGAGTACCGGCAAGGTCAAGGGTTTTCGTGCCGAGCGCGGCAACAACGATCTTCTCGGCGGGCACGCCCGAACTGAGTAGCGTGTCGAGGTAGCCCACCATGTGCGTGTACGGCTGCCTGTAGGGCTGGGTGCTCTCGGGGTGACCAAGCCCAACGCCCAGCAGCAGACGCGCGCCGAACCTGTCGGCCAGCCGGTGGTACTGGGCGGCGACGCTTTGAGCACTGTCCTGCCACATGTTGATGATGGCCGTGGCGACTGTCGCGGTCCGTGTGGCTGCCAGAACCCCTTCGAGGAGCGCCAGATCGCCCACGGGCTTGGCGCCGATGCCCAGCCAGATCGTAGAGAAGCCGAGCTCCTCGAGCTCGGGGGCGTAATCAATCCGGGCCCGATCCCCGAGGGCAGGGTTAAGCCAGGCGCCGAACGCGCCGAATTGCTCGTACAAGGCGAATCCTCCATTTAGATGTGTCGGGGCCGATCGGCTGACACGTGGCCCCGTCTGATTGCCGCTCACGTACACCGAGCGTGAAACCTCCCCCTAGGGGAATGTCAACCATCCAAACGACGGGTGCCCCGGCGACATGTCGTGGGCGTAGCGAAGGTCAGGTCACCCGGCTCGGCCGGCACATTCCGCCCAGAATGGCGAGACTTGCGGCGATCATCATCAGCGCGGTCCCGACACCGAGGTGATCGGACACCATGCCGACGACCACGGCGGCGATCGGGCGGGTACCGAGCAATCCCATGAGCCACAAGGCCATCACGCGCCCACGCAGTTGGGAAGGCACCCGCAACTGAATCAGGGTGCTGGAACTCGTCAATGCCATCACGAACCCGAAGCCGGCCGACCCGAAGGCGACGACGGCGAGGCTTGTTGTTGGAGCCAGAGCGGGTGCCGCCAGCGCGGCCGCCATCAGCAGGATGCCGGCCATCGGTACTACAGAGAGCCGAAGTCGTTGCGCAAGAGCCGCAGTGACGACGAGCCCAGCTGCCGCGCCTGCCCCGAAGCTCGTGGTCAGGACACCAGTGATGGTCGCTCCGCCGCCGAGTTCCTTGGCCAGCGGGGGTGCCAGTGTCACCACGGGCTCGGAACCGTAGCCGAGTGCGGCGGTGGCCACCAACAGCATCAGCAACGGGCGATCCCGCCGGACGTGGACCAACGCAGCCCTCATCGTGAATTCGTCGCCAATGGTCTTGGGCACCCGCGGGATATGGACGGCGAACATCATCAACACGAATACCAGATGCGCCAGGGCCGCCACGGAGAAGGCGTGACTTGCCCCGAGGCCGACGGCGAGGGTGGCGCCTAGCGCTGGACCGCCGAAGCGCCCCACGGTCACCGGCGACGTGTTGAGCGCCATTGCTGCGGGCAGCTCCTCCCTGGTCACCAACAGCGGAGTGACCGCCTGCATCGCGGGACCGCCGATGACCTGCCCGAGGCCGGTGATCAGCGACCCGCCCATGATCACCGCCGCGCCCGCCCAGCCCGGCCGACCGTTGGTGACGGTCAACCACACCGCCAGCACGCCAGATCCCGTCGCGCACAGCAGTCGTCCCGTGATGATCTGCCGGGCGAGATTGCCGCTGTCGGCCTGAGATCCGGTAAGTGGGGCGAGAACCAGTTGAGGGACATATTGCAGACCCGTCACCAGTGCGACGCCCAGCGCCGAACCAGTCTGCTCGAACACCACGATCGATGCGACCACGGTGTGTATCCAGTTGGCGGCCGCCGTCAGAAGCCGGCCCCAGAAGAACGCGCCGAACTGGCGGTCGAATACCAGGGCGAGTACGCCCCGTGGCCGACCAGGCCCGGAATCTCCTTTATCCATGCAGCATCCCGCCGACATCGATCGAAACAAGCTGGTGCACCCCGTGATCGACGTGCCTTCGGGTGTGCCTCAGTTCTGGATTGCCACCAGCTTCGGCGTGGTCTGCCCCGGCACACGTGCCGGAGTGGGGAGTGCGGTCTCCGAAGCGCGCAACACTTCCCGAAGTGCCGCGCTATCGTCGTTGTCCCGCCAGGCGAGCCGGGCATACGTCGGCTCGATTCCGCCCTGGGGCTCCAGAACATGCAAGCCCTCGGTGCGAATCTGTGCCACCACTGCATCGACGGTGAACGTGATTCCGATGCCTGCGCTCACCATCGCCATCACGTCCCACGAATCGGGTGCTGTCTGAACGATATTCGGTGTGAACCCGGCCTGGTAGCACTGGGCGGTGAAGGTGTCGCGGACCGTCGATGCCGGCTCTGAAGGGAGCATGACGAACTGCTCGTCCTTCAGCTCGGCGAAGCTGACTCGCTTGCGATCGGCCAGCGGGTGGGCTGCTGGCACCACGATGACGAAGTGCTCCTCCTGGACGATCCGCGAACAGATGCCGGGCAGTTCCGTGGACCAACGCGTGATCGTGAGATCCATCGAGCCTTCCATCACCAGTGCCAGGCCTGCATAGCCATAGGTGACGCTACGCAGATCGAACTCGATACCTGGATGCTCCGTGCGCACTGCCTGCACCAACTTGCCGATCAGCGTGTGCGATGACGGGCCGGCATACCCGAGCCGGATCATGCCCGTCTCACCCACGCCTGCGGCCCGCACCGCGGCCTCGGCGACGCGGCAGCTGGCGAACACGTCCCTCGCCGGGCCCACCAGCGCCTTGCCTGCGGCCGTCAGTTGCACCGACCGAGTGGTGCGGTCGAACAGCCGGGCTCCGAGTTCCCGCTCCAGTTGCTGAATGGCACGCGAGAGCGGTGGCTGGGCGATGTGCAGCCGGTCGGCAGCGCGCCCGAAGTGGAGTTCTTCGGCGAGGGCGAGGAAGACGTGGAGGTGGTGCAGTTCCATGTGGGTCATTGTGGTCAAGGTCGGGTGACACGTGGGCGGGATTGCGAAGTCAGCCCATTGCGTTCTGCATCCCCCCTGCCCGGCGTCTCCGAGGCCTGAGCGGCAAGGTCATCGGCCAGTGGATCTTCGACCGGCAGGGCGATGAAGGCCTGTGCGCAGACGAGGGAGATGGCGCACGCAACCATGGTCAGCGCTATCGGCTGCACAATCGATCCGGACGCGGCGTAGACGGTTTGCATCAGCGCAGGCATGCCGCCGCCGATCATCGCCGACAAGGCGTAGGTGGTCGAGATGCCGGTGTAGCGGACCGCGGCCGGGAATCCATTGGCGAACATTCCCGCGAGCATCCCGAGATACATCACGTCGGGGATGGTGGCCGCCACGGTGCCAGCCAGGGCGAGCCACCAGTTCTCCGTCGCAACGAGAATGAACATCAAAGGAAGGGCCGGCAACTCGAGGGCCAGGAAGATGATGACCATCGTCCGCGGGTTGTACCGGGTGGCCAACCATGCGCCGGCCGGTTGCGCGAAGAACTGCAGGACGCTGGCTATCAGAATGATGGTCAGGAAGTCGTTCTTGTCGAAGCCCAATTCATTCGATGCCCAGGCGAGTGCGAAGTTGTCCCGTGCGTAACCGAGGGTGAAGATGATGAAGCACGCGCCGATGCCAAGGGTGACTGCCTTCCTGTGATCACGGAAGAGCGTTCGGATCGGCAACTTCTCGACCCTCTTCGTGAGTTTCAGCGCGACGATGGCGGGCGATTCCTCCAGGCGCAACCGGATTACCAAGCCCACGATCACTAGGATTGCCGACGCCAGGAACGGGATTCGCCACGCCCAGGTCATCAACGCTTCGTCGGGCAGCGACGCGATCGGGATGAAGGACAACGTCGCCAGGATCCGGCCGAGGGGAGAGCCCTGCTGGGCGAACAGGCCGTACATGAACGACCGGCTGCGTTTGGCGTGCTCAGTGGCGATGAGCACCGCGCCGCCCCACTCGCCGCCAAGGGCGATGCCTTGAACGACACGCGCTAAGGTCAGCAATATCGGTGCGGCGATGCCGATCTGGGCGTAGGTCGGTAGGAGGCCGATGCCGACCGTCGCGCCGCCCATCAAGGTGAGCGTGGTGACGAGCGATTTCTTGCGGCCGACCCGGTCGCCGATGTGCCCGAAGATCACCGCCCCCAACGGACGGGCCAGGAAGCCGACCCAAAACGTGAGGAACGACAGCAGGACACCGACCGCATGCGGCGCCGGCGAGAAGAACGCCTGACCGAAGATCAGGGCCGAGGCGGTGCCGTAAACGTAGAAGTCATACCATTCGATCGTCGTGCCGCACAGGGATGCCCATCCCGCCTTCCTGGCCATCTTTTCTTTGGGATCAAGCAGTGTTTGTCGCATCGTGCTCTTCCTTTGCCGGGACGAATTCAGTCGATGTGGCACCAATCACAGTGGCCGCGCGCAGCCTTATTCTGATCAGGGCACGAGGCCGTGTCCAACACCGAAATTGATGCCCGGCAATACCAGGAATACATAGATCGACGCGTTCGGAGATTGATGTTCCACGGTCATGAACGCTGCTCGGAGTTGGTATTGGACACCGCGGTGTCGTCCCGTCCATATTCGATGGAGACAAACGCGGCACCGGCATCATCGATTCAGCGGTGATGTCTTCGGGCTGTTTCTGAAACGGCGTGATTGGCTGCCAATTCGAATTGGAGGCATGAATGAGTGATTCACAATTGAGCCTGTACAACACCAAAATCAAACGTGGGGAAGCGCGGCCGCGGGTCCGGCTACGGGAGATCACGTTACGTCAGATCGGCCACATGGAAGCCGAATTGACGATGACGGAGAAGATGTACCTGCTGCGCGAGCTGGCCGAGTCCGGCGTCGCTGAAACGATCGTCTGGGGTGCCGACGACGACGCCGACGAACTGGTGCGGCGCAAGAACGACGAGGGTCTGCCGATCGGCATCGGCTTCTACGGCAAGTCCTTCTTCCGAAAGGAGTGGCTGGCCACGTTGGAGAAGGCGCAGAAATGCGGCGCCGACTTCGTCTGCCTGAACGGACGAGGAGCGGAGTTCGCCCTTGAGCAATCTGGATGGACGCAGCAGGAAATGCTCAAGGCGTCCAATGATGCCGTCGCTGAAGCCAAAGACCGTGACCTGACGGTCTCCATGGGTCTCTACGGCTTTCCGCAGACGGTGCTGGGATTCGTCGAAGAGTTCGGTGCGGCGATGGGCGAGGCGGGTGCCGACCGCATCTACTGCCCGGACTCTCTTGGCGTGGCCAGTCCGCAGGCCATGGCCATGGTCGTCGCAACGTTGCGCAGTGTCACGGACGTAGCGATAGAGGCGCACTGCCACAACGATTTCGGGCTCGGTGTGGCCAACTCGATCGCGTGTGTGGAAGCAGGTGCCGACTTCGTTGAGGTGTTCATCAACGGGATGGACCCGGAACGGTGCGGTATAGCCGCACTCGATGAAGTGGCCACCGCACTGGAGAAGCTGTACGGCGTCGATACCGGGATCAAGCTGGAACGGCTGACCGAGCTGTCCCGCCTGCATGAACGCCTCACCGGTATGCAGATGGCTCCCAACAAACCCATCGTCGGGGAGCGGGCCTTCAACTACCGGGTGGCTCCCGTGCAGGGCCACGGCGAAGCGCGCCACGACTCGTTCTACGGGTCCCCCCGGGTGACCCCCTTCGATCCCGCCGACGTGGGCAACTCACGCCACTTCATGCTCGGAAAGTATTCGGGGCCAAACGAAGTGCGCAAGCGTCTGGACGATTTCGGACTGGACGTCTCGGACGAGCGGATGGACCGTTTGGTCGAGCTGGTGCGACTGCACGGCGCACGGACCAGGATGTCGGTGAGCGCTGAGGAACTGGCACACCTCGCCGCCGTCGTATCCAAATGACTTCAACCGCGACGGAGGTGTGACC
The DNA here is from genome assembly GCF_040509115.1 of Mycobacterium sp. Lineage (GTDB taxonomy): Bacteria > Actinomycetota > Actinomycetes > Mycobacteriales > Mycobacteriaceae > Mycobacterium. Next base: position 25,911 of record NZ_JBEVLO010000284.1, read on the forward strand.
CGACATGACCAAAGTGACATTCGTAACCAGGGGCTCGGCTGAGATCAGCGTCGACGTCGCTCCCGGTGTTTCGGTGATGCAGGCGGCGACCGACAACGGGATCCGAGACATCCTTGCCGACTGTGGCGGTCAGCGGCAGTGCGCTACCTGCCATGTTCACGTTCGCGTGCCCGACGTCACGCTGCTGCCAATCATGACCGAGGACGAAGACGAGATGCTCGACATCACCGCATGTGAACGCGATGCCGACAGTAGGTTGTCGTGTCAGATCATCGCCAGCGACGACCTCGACGAGCTGGTGTTGGAACTACCGGAGCGACAACGATGAGTGGCACCTGCCCCGTCGTCATCGTTGGGGCAGGTCACGGCGGATTCACCGTGGCCGACACACTGCGACAACTGGGCTATACCGCCCCGATCACGCTGATCGACGCGCAGGATGGTTGGCCCTACCAGCGGCCACCACTATCGAAGACCTACCTCGGTAGCGACCAGCGCGCGCCGCAAATTGAGTTCCGCGCCAACGACTTCTACGGGGCCAATCGCATTGACTACCAGCCCGGTGCCCGGTGCGTGTCCATCGACCCGGCCACCGCGTCAATCCGGTCCGCGGCCGGCCGTACCCTGCGCTACCGGCACCTGGTCCTGGCCACGGGCGCACAGCCCCGGACACTTCCCGTGCCAGGAGCGGATCTCGAAGGAGTCTGTCCACTACACACCCGGGCTGACGCCGGGCGCCTGGTGGCAGGTCTGTCGGGTAGCTCACGCGTGGTCATCGTGGGAGGCGGATTCATCGGATTGGAGGTTGCCTCGGCCGCGCAGGCGCGCGGTCTCGAGGTCACCGTCGTCGAAGCGGCCTCCCGGCTGATGCAACGCAGCGTGTCGGCGCCGGTGTCGCAGTACTTCCTCAAACTGCACCGGGATCGGGGGGTCACCGTTTTGCTCGACTCGAAGGTGACCGGCATCCGCGGCGCGGGCGGTCGCGTCGTCGGGGTCGAATTAAGCTGCGGCAGACTCATTCCCGCCGATGTCGTGATCGTGGGGGTGGGCGTGCGCCCGCGTACCGAACTAGCGCTCGAGGCGGGGCTGGCAGTCGACGACGGGATCGTGGTCGACGAGTACTTGAAAACATCGGAGCCGGACATCTCTGCGGTGGGCGATTGCGCTGCGTTTCCAAACTCTCTGTTAGGTATCAGGACTCGGCTCGAGTCCGTGCAGAACGCAACCGATCAAGCCCGCTGTGTCGCGGCGCGGCTGGCCGGCGACACCCAGCCCTACCGCGACACCCCCTGGTTCTGGAGTCATCAGGGCGGCGCGAAGCTCCAGATCGCGGGCTTGGCTGAAGGCGCGGTCGAGCAACTCGTCCGCGGAGACCCTGAGCAAGGGCAGTTTTCGGTGCTGCACCTCGATGCGGCGAGGACGCTCGTCTGCGGGGAATCGGTGAACAGCTCCGCCGACCACGTGGCGTTGCGGACACTAGTCAGCCACGGAACGGACGTCGGGACCGCGCTGCACGAAGAGCCGGACCTACCGTTGAAAGGCCTTGCCAAGACCGTGCGTGACAAACATCGACAACTCACCCCGTGATGCCCGCCACGACACCAGCCAAGGAATGAGATTCTCTTGACCAGCACCATGACCCGACCCCTCGCTGATTTGGTGGCCGAATTCTACGAGACGACAGGGGAATTCGACCCCACCGAGCTCTACGGAAGGTTGCTCGCCGAGGATCCGTTGCACCGCACCGTGTACGGGTTCTACGTCGTCTCCCGATACGCAGACGCCGTAGCGCTATTGAAGGGGAACAACGCAGTTCGCACACCCCCTCCGCTGTCGCAAGAGGGCTCGCCGGAGGACCGCCTCAACAAGCACTTTCTGAGCCGTATGGAGTCCCCTGAACACGAGCGGCTCCGGGGGCTGGTTCAACATGCGTTTTCGCCGCGCAGCGTGAAGATCTACACCGAGCAAATCCGCGCAGCGGTGACCGACTGTGTGGCAGGCGCCGCCGATGTCGGAACGTTCGACATGGCCACTGATCTGGCCCGCCCGTTACCGCTGGCGATTCTGTGCCGGATCTTCGACATCCCGGTCGACGAACGCGATGAACTCAGCGATGCGCTGTCCCGGCTGATCCTCGCCTACCGACCCGCCGGCGCACCTCCGGGGACTGCCGAGGTGGCCGACGAATCCGCCCAGCACGTGATCGATCGCCTTGGGGAGCTGATCGCCCGCCGACGCCGGGAGCCGGGGGAGGACCTGCTGTCATCGATGCTGCGGGCCCAGGACAGCGGCGCCGACGTCTCGGACGACGAGATCATCGGCATCGTCGGGCATCTGCTGCAAGCGGGGACCCAGACTACCCGGATCCTGCTGACCAATGGGCTGCTCACTCTGTCCCGACACCCTGACCAGTTGGCCCGGGTACGCGTGGATCGATCGCTGCTGCCGTCTGCAGTCGAAGAGTGTCTGCGCTACATCACCCCGGCGCGAACCTTGGCTCAGCGGGTGGCGATCGAGGACATCGAGCTCCCCAGCGGCACGATCGCGAAGGGCGAGCGGCTCACCGTCTGGGTGGGGGCATCCAACCGCGATCCAGAGGTGTTCGACCACCCGAACACCTTCGACGTCGGGCGCAGCCCCAACCCGCATCTGACGTTCTCCACGGGATTGCACTTCTGTCTGGGCACCAATCTCGCCAGGCTGGAAGGCCGGGTAGCGCTGTCCACCCTGCTGGACCTTCTGCCCGACTTCGAGCCGGTGGAATCGGAGATCACCTACGGCATGGAAGCACCGTTGCGGCCGCTGATTACGTCCCTCCCGATCCGGGTGCCACGGAGATGACCTCTGCGACGATCGGCGTCATACGGGGCGATGGCATCGGACCGGAAATCATCGACAGTGCCGTGCGTGTGTGCGATGCCGCGGTCGACGCCTCCGGTGCGGCGCCGCTGACTTGGGTGAACGTCATGGCCGGCCTCGCGGCGATCGACGACGGTGGGTTGGCGTTGCCGGCTCGCAGCGTCACGCTGCTTGAGGGCTGCGATGGCGCGTTGCTGGGGCCGGTCGACCACGCCACCTATCCGCGTTACGCGGACGGTCGGCGGCAGAATCCCAGTGGCGAACTGCGCAAGCACTTCGACCTCTACGCCAACGTTCGGCCCGCCAAGACCATCGAGGGCGTGCGCAGTGTCGCCGGGGCGGCAGATCTGGTGATCGTTCGGGAGAACACCGAGGGTTTTTACTCCGACCGCAACATGTATCGGGGGGCTGGGGAGTTCAGCGTCACCAAAGAGGTGGCACTGAGCGTGGGTGTGTTCACTCGCCCGGGTGTATACCGGGTGACCCGGTTCGCCTTTCAGCTCGCGGCCCGACGGCACGGCAGGTTGACCGTGGTGCACAAGGCAAACGTGTTGCCCGAAACCACCGGCATGTTCTGCGAGGTGGCCACCGAGCTGCGGCAAGAGTTCCCCTCGATCATCGTCGACGACGAGCACGTCGATGCAATGGCGGCGCTGCTGGTTCGTCGACCGGAGACCTTCGATGTGATTGTGACCGAGAACTTGTTCGGCGACATCCTGTCAGACCTCGCCGCAGAGCTCACCGGTAGCCTGGGGATGGCCGGGTCGCTGAACGTCGGGAATCGCTATGCGATGGCGCAGGCCGCGCACGGCTCTGCACCAGATATCGCGGGGCTGGGTGTCGCTAATCCGCTTAGTGAGATCTACTCCGCAGCAATGCTTCTCGATTGGATTGGGCAGCAGCGCGGTGAGGCGGGCTTGTCCACTGCGTCGGATCTGATCCACACCGCAATTGCCGAGGTGCTGCCGTGCACTGCGACCAGGGACCTCGGCGGGCAAGCCAGCACCATCGAGTTCACCGACGCCATCATCGCCTTCATCGAACATGACCGTGCGCATGCGGTTCGGTGACCGACCCTGCCCGGTCACCGATGCCCAGGTGCACATCTGGGCCGACGATCGGCCAGACCGGCCATGGCCACCGGAAGGACACGCACGGGCTCACCGTTCGTCGGCATTCACCGAGGACGACCTCCTGCGCGAGATGGACATCGGCGGTGTGGAGCGCGCCGTGCTCGTTCCGCCGTCATTCGAAGGTGACTACAACGACGTCGCCATCGCCGCCGCGCAACGCAATCCCGATCGCCTGACCGTCATGGCACGGTTCAATCCGTTGGCGCCGGACGCCACCACTCACTTGATGGAACTGATCGCCACGCCTGGGGTGCGCGGGTTTCGGATGACCTATCACCGGCCCGAAACGTGGGAACACCTCCGTTCAGATGCCAACGAGTGGTTCTGGGCCACGTTGGCGGCCAAGTCGATACCCGTCATGATCTACGCGCCAGGACAGAACGCCGCGCTGCGCGATCTCGGCGCGCGCCACCCGGCCCTCCGGGTGATCGTGGATACCCTGGGTTTGACGTTGCGCATGCGCGACACCGAGCTCGACGGACCGATCGCCGACTTGGCAACACTCGCGGTGAACCCCAACATCGCCGTCAAGGCGACCGCATTGCCCGCCCACGTCACCGATGACTACCCATTCCGCTCGCTGGTGCCGTATCTGCGCACAGTGCTCGGCGCGTTCGGGCCGCGACGGGTGTTCTGGGCAAGTGATCTAACGCGTGTGCCTCGGATATATCGCGAGATAGTCGATTATCCAACAGCTTTGAACTTCGCGACCGCCGAGGATTTGACCTGGTTCATGGGCCGGGGCATCAGTACCTGGCTGAACTGGCCTTATCAATGGGAGCTTTGACATGTCACCTGAGTTGGTCATCCTGCCGCCGCAGACCGAACTATCACGCCGATGGGCGCAGCGCCTCGCCCAGGAAGTTCCGGAAGTGTCAGTGGTGCTGGCCGAGGACCAGACATCGGCGGTGCGCGCACTGAGCGCGGGAGCGCCCGCGGCCTTCGGCACCCTGCCTGCGGACCTGCTGCGTCACGCCGGCCGGCTGAAGTGGCTGCAGTCGCCGATGGCGGCACCGCCGGCGGGCTACTTCTATCCCGCGCTCGCCCAACACCCCGTGGTCGTGACCAACTTGCGGGGTACCTACCACGATCATGTGGCCACGCACGCGGTGGCCATGCTGCTGTCTCTGGCACGTAATCTCCACCGCTACCACGGCTTTCAAGCCCAACACCGCTGGCAGCAGTTGCGTGATCCGGCTGGCATCCTGCACCTGCCCGAGGCGGTGGTTCTCATCGTGGGTCTTGGCGCCATCGGTGCCGAGATCGCCCGACTGCTTGAGCCTTTCGGATCCACCGTACTCGGCACCGACGCGCGCCTGAACGCGTCACCGCCGGGGGTGGACGAGTTCGGGGGACCGGACTCGCTCGACAAGTTCTTGGCACGTGCCGACGCGGTCATCCTGACAGTTCCTCATACACCGTCGACGGAGAACCTCATCGACGGCCCGCGCCTGCAGAAGTTCAAACGTGGTGCCCTGCTCGTGAATATCGGACGCGGCCCCGTGGTGGATATCGACGCTGTTTCCGGGGCGCTGGTCACAGGGCAGATCAGGGGCGCCGCGCTCGACGTCTTTCCCACCGAACCCCTTGACCCCACCCATCCGCTGTGGGATCAGCCGGGCGCGATCCTCACCCCTCATGTGGCGGCCGTCGGCCCCTACACCGAAGACCGGCGGTTCAGCGTGTTCCGCGACAACACCCGCCGATTCCTCGGCGGTGAGTCGCTAGTGAACGTGGTCGACAAATCGTCGTGGTTCTGAGCCGCGGGCTCCGAGACGGCGTATGAGAAGGACGTGCGCGACCGGATGGTAGCCATCTCACCCATCCTTGTCGCGCCAATCAACCTCGGTCCTGATCACCGCCAAACCCCTATGAGCCAGCGAGGCACCGTGCACTCAGTCGCCGGTAGCGGAAGACGGGACAGTGTGATCGGCCGTCGCGGCTGCTTCTGTACTGACAATCGTTTGGGCCGCCGGCGACATGCATGTCTTTGCAAGCGTGGCCATTGGAGACGGTCTAGGCGGCTTGTTGGTTCGATCGCCGCTCATTGACCGCGCAAACGCGTTCGTGGCTTGGAGTGGCATTGGTGTCGGTCGCACTGGCGTCGCCTTGGCGCCAAGCACGTGACATCATGGCCCCGGTAACAGCGCACTTCCACGCCCCCGGCTGGCGAGCGCTCGAGGCCTGGTTCGGCAAACCAACGTAGGGACGACGTTTACCGCGACATCCCAAGTCACTCCCCCGAGGTGCACCTATGATCGAGTCGCTCAAGCCCGCGACAGCAACCCCGCGAAAGTATCTCGTTGCCGCGTCCATCGGCAACGCGATCGAGTGGTACGACTTCTCGGTATACGCGTTCTTCGCCAGCTACATTGCCGGTAACTTCTTCGTCAAGGGGGACCCGACCCAAGGACTCATCGCCACGTTTCTGGTTTTTGCTGCTGGGTTCATCGCACGGCCGATTGGCAGCTTGGTCGGCGGTCTCGTGGGCGACCGCTCTGGCCGCAAGGCGGCACTCATGCTCTCACTGGTCACAATGGGCGCGGGACTATTCGTCATTGCCGTCGCTCCGCCAGTCACCGTGATCGGCGTCGCCGCCCCGATCTTGCTCCTCTTGGGTCGGCTGCTCCAAGGCTTTTCGGTGGGCGCAGAGATCGGCGGTGCCGCGTCGTATCTGATCGAGCAGGCACCGGAAGGCAAACGGGCCGGGTACACCTCCTGGCTTCAGGCGACGATGGGAATCGCCAATCTGATGTCGGCGGTCATCGGTCTGGCCATTACCAGCACACTGCCCGAGAGCGCCGTCACTGGTTGGGCCTGGCGCATTCCCTTTGTCTTTGGCCTGATCATCGTCCCCATTGCCCTGTATATCCGAAGCTCGCTTCCTGAGAGCGAAGCTTTCAAAGCCGAAGGGAAAACAGCTTCTGCTAAACAAACATTGAAGATCTTGATCGTCGACAACTGGCGAAACCTCGTCGCGGGGTGCTTCTTCGCCGTCCCGTGGCACTTATTCATATATTGCTTCGTCGTGTTCGGCCCGACCTACTACCACATCGCTACCGGACTGAAGTTTCCGTCCGCCCAGACTTTCGGGGCCTCCGCTCTTGGGAACGTTTGTCTCGTCATCGGCTGCCTGGCATTCGGCCGTCTCGCGGACCGGGTCGGACGGATGCCAGTGATCATGGCGTGCGCCGCAGTAATGGTGGTCCTGCCTCTGCCTTGCCTCGTCGTGCTGCATGCGGTGCCGACGCTCAAGGTGCTCCTTATCGTGCACAGCCTGCTGTGCCTCAACGTTTCCGCGCTCGCCGGAGTCGCTCCCTCGACGCTGCCTGCGGCGTTCCCGGCCACCGTCCGCGCGACCGGGGTGTCGATCAGTTTCAACGTGGCGGCGATCGTAGCCGCGGGGTTCACCCCGGCGCTTCTCACCTGGGCGATCGGATCAGTATCGGTCTACGCACCGGCCATCTTGGCATCAACTGGTGCAGTCATCTGCCTCGCCGCCACTCCATGGCTCTTCACCCGGATACGCACGCTATCCACACCGACCACCGGACATGGCGCTGCGCAACCTGATGCGGGTGCGCCAGGCAATCACTGAGTTTCACCAAATGCAGCCGACGAGTCACGACTCAGCCCGGCATGTCTGAAAGGCGAACCACGATCCGTAAGGGCTTCCGACCCGGCAGTAAGGAGATCCGATGGCCTACCTGATTGCAGTCGTCGGCGTGGCCGGTTCGGGTAAGAGCACTCTATGTCGGGCCGCTGTGTCAAGGTTTCCGATGCTCGTCAAACTGGTCTCCGTAACCACGCGTTCGCCGCGCGCATCCGAGGTAGACGGCGTCGATAAGTACTTTTTGGACGGCGCGACCTTCGACGCGAGGCTCGCGACCGGTGATCTCTTCCTGCAGACGGAGACCTACGGGAACCGTTACGCCGTCCGGAGAGCGGATTTGGAGGGTTCTTTCACGCTCATAACAGAACTGCACTATGCGAATCTCCAGACGTTCCGGGAGCTGCATCCTCGACTCGTGAGCGTTTGCGTCATGCCGGAGTCGCCCAAACTCGCATTGGACCAGATCGGCGCCCGCGGAGAGACCGCTCAGGAGGCCGACCTAAGGAAGGGGCTGCTCTGGAGCGAGTACACCCATCTCGTCGATCTCGCGCAATCAGATTCATTCGACTATGTCTTCGTGAACGAGTTCGACGACGCTAGCACGGAAAGGTTTCTGGGACTGTTGAGCTCGGTACTGGACCTATTGAGCGGCTCGGTCTGAGCCGTGGTGCGTGCAAGGCGTCGGTCCTCAACCCTTGGAACCCTCAGCAAAAGGTGACGCATAGATCCTGGCTCTGACGGCTTTCCCGGCGAGTTTCGCGTCGTCGGTCAAACCAGCTGGCGTCGGCAGTGCGCTATAGATCTCAGTCGTCTGCGCCAGAGACGCCTTGCGTTCTGCGACTGACCTCGCGATGTCACGGCTTGCCTTGTAGAGCGGGTACGCACGGTCCTTGAACTCCAGGTTGAGGCTGGAACGGAATTGCATCTCCCATCGCTGCCCCATTGGTGCTTCCCAGACGCTCTTGAACCCCTTGTAGAAGTTCCCCTTGAGATAGGAGTGCTCAGTCGACACAAGGCGATGACCCTTCTCGGCCAATCGGATTGCCACATCTTGAGCGTCGCGGACCATCTGATCGTGATCCTGGGTCACCATCGTGTAACGCACTACATCTGGGATCGAAGAAACAACGTTGTGTGGCTGCAGCGACGCCGCAGTTGGTGTACGCGCTGCAAACCACATATCTACTTTTCTAGCCAACGACGGCGGCGATTTCACCCTGTGTTCGAGACCAAGTAGCGTCTGCCCCGTCAGGCAGTCCAAGAGGTCGCCTGTGATTGACGCTTCGGCTGCAAAGGCCTTGAGTAAGAGCTCGGCCACCGTGCTACGCACACAACCGGGTGAGTCGTTGTCTAGCGTACTAAGCTCCGACAGCCAGGAAATGGGCTGAAGGCGATGCTCTACCGAGGGCCCTTCCGTCGGGCCGCTGAACTCCGCCATCATTGCAGTCGTGCTATCGACCGCACGCTGAGCGTGTTTCGGCACCATCAAACCTAGGTTGGCGGGGCTCACCCGGTCCCGCTGCGACTGCTGCGCAAACCGTGCGACCAGCCAACCCAGCGACCGGGGGTCTAGGGGTTCGACGGAAGAGAGAAGGCCCGATGCGGCAGATGAGTTGATCTCGCTGTACTCGTTGTACTGCTCGAAGGTCAGGTCGTCACCCAGCGACGGGTTGTCATGAAACATCCCGGTCTCTGCGAGGTATTGGAGCGTGCGGCCATCGCTTAGCCATGCCATGAGGCCCGTCCGCTCGTCACCGACATGCGTGATCGCGTAGAAGCGAGCTGATGTCGCCGCGTCGAGTTGGTGCGGTGATATCGCGATATCGAGGCCCTCGGCACGAATTGCGTTGTGAAAGAAACGCTTTGCGGCACCGCCTACGTTCTTGTTCGCCGCGACGACCTTCGCGAGTGACGTGCCGGCGATGGTGGAGATCTTCACGTCAACCAGTTTCGCACCGTTTCGGCACTTGGTTCGGGCTGATCCGTTCCACTCATGTCGCCGTGTTGCACTGTGCCTGACGCCGGTCCCGTCGGCACGAGCTCGGGCCCATGGACGGCCGGGTCGCGTCGTTCTGGAGCCGCAGCTGGTGCCGCCCGAGGGATCACTCATGAGCCCTGCCGTCGAATCGGTCGTGCCGCTACGCCGCCCCGGGCAGTGTCGCTGGGAGGTCTGGCACGTCGTAGCCATGCGTACGTGCGCACTCGGCAAGACTGGCCCGCAGACTTTGACGCGCTCGATGTAGCCGCGACATCACGGTGCCGATAGGGATGCCGGTGATCGCCGAGATGTCCTTCTGCCTGCGGCCCTCGACCAAGGCATAGTAGACGACGATTCGCTGTGCCTCGGGTAGGGCCTGAACCGCACGCTGGACCTCCAGGGCTGGCGCGCCGGCCAGCTCCGAAACGTCTGAGGCCGTCGACCCACCGCGGGCGAACGCGTCCTCGAAATGGTCGGCGACCAGTAGCTCGCTCGGCCTGCGCTGGGTCGCGCGGTATCGACTTATCCACGTGTTGACCATGATCCGGTACAGCCAACCACCGATATGCGAATCGGGCGCGAGCGTCGGGTAGGCCCTCCATGCCTTCATCAAGGTCTCTTGTATCAGATCGTCGACATCGGCGGGCTGTCTGACGAACCTCCGTGCCGAGCGACGAAGTTGGCTGTAGTGAATCGACACCTCGTGGCTGAACCGGGCAGCCGGATCCGCCGTCGTCTCGTGGCCAGGATCGCTCGTCGGGACCCGTCCGGCAGCTTCTCGATGCGTTGGCTCGTGGCCGAGCTCATCGCGCATGTGACATTCCTTCGTCAGAGTTAGAAGCCGACGTACGGAGACATCGGCCGCGTTGACCAGCGACGACGGCGACATGGCGAGACTCCATTGTTCGCAGCGGCGCTTGAGTTGTCGTCGGTTGTCAGCCTGCCCAGCGGGCGCTGTCTGAACTTGGAGGATGCGTGGAGATCGGATGGAGATTGTCAGTTCCGGTTGAATTCTTGCCAGCCTGGCCCAGGCTGGCTTCTCGGCGGGGTAGCCATGAGGAGTGGCTTCAGAACACATCTGGTGGAGTGTCGAGCACAGTTCTGTCGCCGCGTTCGACTAGGTCGAGAAGCGCCTGGACCTTCGGTAGTTCGACCCGGAAGAAGTAGCCCGCCGCAGCGTGCTTGCCCCTGTGCAGCTTCGACGTTCCCGTTGCGGCGAGTTGTTGTTCCAGCCAGATCCAGGCCAACACGATATGGCCGAAGGCATGCATGTATGGGGTCGCGTTGGCCAGCGCGCACAGAACGCCTTCGGGGTCGGTGATGGCCGCGGTGACCTCGCGCAGCCGACCCCACGCGAAGTCCAACTCCGCCGCGTGGTCTGCAGCCACACCACCCGTGATCAACGCATGCGTGATCGTCGAGTTGATCTCACGGTCGAGCAGGTTGAGTGCAACCCCGCCGTCCATGAGAATCTTGCGCCCGAGGAGGTCCAGCGCCTGAATACCGTTGGTTCCCTCGTGAATCGAGTTGAGGCGATTATCGCGATACTGCTGTTCGACGTCGTACTCGCGGGTGTAGCCGTAGCCGCCATGGACCTGGATGGCGAGGCTGTTGGCCTCGAGGCACCATTGCGACGGCCAACTCTTGGCGACGGGTGTTAGGAGGTTCAGCAGCATGGTTGCCTCGTGTGCAGTGCCGGGATCGGAGCCTGCGGTCTGCTTGTCCAGCAGGTTGGCGCAGTACAGGACCAAGGCCAACGCGCCCTCGACGTACGACTTCTGCGCGAGCACCATTCTGCGCACGTCTGGATGCTCGATGATCGCCACCGGCTTGCTGGAAACGTCTCGATCGCCCAAGGCTCGCCCTTGGGTTCGCACAGTCGCGTATTCGACCGTGCGCAGATAGGCGGCGTACCCGAGCGCGGTGGCGCCCATGCCCACGCCCAAGCGTGCCTCGTTCATCATGTCGAACATGTACTTCAAGCCGTGGAACTGCTCGCCAACCAGGTATCCGACAGCGCCCGGAGATAGGTCCGTGGTGAAGGATCCGTCGCCGAAGCTCAGCACCGCGTTGGTGGTACCGCGATAACCCATCTTGTGATTGAGACCCACCAGCGCGACGTCGTTGCGCTGGCTGGACGGCAACACCTTGGGCACGATGAAGAGGGATATGCCCTTGACCCCCGCTGGTGCCCCAGGGGTCCGGGCCAGCACGAGATGCACGATGTTGTCGGCCAATTCGTGATCCCCGCCGGAGATCCAGGTCTTCGTCCCGGTGATTCGATACGTACCGTCCGAGCACGGCACGGCCTTGGTCGACAAGTCGGCAAGCGACGACCCGGCTCCGGGCTCGGACAGGCACATCGTGCCGAAGTATTGCCCAGTGAGCAGCGGGCGGACATAGGCGTCGATTTGTTCGGTGCTGGCGTGTGCCTTCAGAAGCGACGCCGCGGCCACGGATAGCAACGCATAGGTCGAGATGGCGATGTTGCTGGCCTGGAACCAGGCCATGGCTGCGTAGGTGACGGTATTGGGGAGCTGTGCGCCGCCAAGGGATTCATCGAAGCGGCAGGCAGCCAGCCCGGCCTGGTAGAACTCGCGCAGCGCCACGGCGACCCCCGACGGCAGGGTCACGGTTCCGTCATCGGCTATCGACGGCTCCTCGCGATCCAACTGTTTGTACAGCGGCGCAAAGCGTTTCGTCGCAATGCGCTCGCTGAGCTCCAGCGCGTCATCGAAGGTCTCCTTCGAGTGCTCCTCGAATCGGGTCAGTTTCGTCAGCTCCGTGACGTTGAGCCAGTCGTACAGCAGGAACGAAAGGTCGTCGCGGGAAAGCGCGGCAGCCATGGGGTCTCCTCAGTGCAGTGGATGGGTTTCTAGACGACCGTGTCGCCGGGACGTAAGAGCATGACGTCCCGATGCACGCCATGCCTACGCGAATCTAGACGCACGGGAGATCGAAAGAAGTCCACCGGTGGGCCTCGGGCAATCGGTAAAGCAAGCTCCAGCAAACACATTCGACGCATAGTGGCTGGATTTGGCCCATTCGAGCCCGCTGTGATGAGCGACACCTTCTGGTCAGCGTCGAAGATCGCGGTCGGCCTCGGCGTCCATATCCGTAGACAGATCCATCCCTGCCAACTCGGCGCGAACACAACCATCGGAGCAAGAAACATGAGTGCCTACATCACCGCCACCGGGAGCTTTCTGCCAGGCGCGCCCGTCCCGAACGAGGAGATCGAGGATTACATCGGCAAGGCGGGTCGGTCGACGTCCGACCTCAAGGAAATCACCCTCGCCAACTGCGGCATCAAGACCCGCCACTACGCGATCGACAAGGCACAGAACACGCTGATGTCCAATGCAGCCATGGCTGCCAACGCGGTCCGCGTAGCTGCTGATCGCGCCGGTCTGGGGCCCGACGACGTCGAATTACTTTGTGCTGCAACCACACAGCCCGATTTGATGACGCCTGGGCACGCCAGCATGGTACATGGCGAGCTTGGCTTCGGTCCCCTGGAGATTGCCACCATGCACGGCGTGTGCAGCTCGGGGATGATGGCACTGAAGAACGCCTACCTGCAGGTCGCGATCGGCGAGAAGCGCAATGCGATAAGCACCGCCAGCGAGTTCGCCTCCCGATTCTTCAAGAACACCCGGTATGCCGAGATGGGAGCCACGGCAGAACAAGGGTCGTTGCCCCTGGAGGCGGCGTTCCTTCGGTACATGCTCTCGGACGGCGCAGGTGCCGCCGTGGTCGAGCGTGAACCGGCCGCCTCGGGAATCAGCCTGCGTATCGACTGGATCTCGCTCACCTCGTACGCCAACACCAAGCAGGCATGCATGTATGGCGGCAGCAGCGACACGTCGTGCACGAAGGCGTGGGCCGACTATCCGACCGTGTCGGAGGCGGCGGCGGACGGCGCCATGGTCCTCAGGCAGGACCTGTCCTTGCTGCCGCATTTGGTGAGCATCGGCGTGGACGAATACGAGCGGTTACGCCACCTGGGCAAGTTCGACCCCGCGACGCTGACCTGGATGCCTGCTCACTACTCCAGTGAACGGATGAAAACATCTGTTGTGGAGGAGTTTTCGCGCCGAGGACTCGAAGGGGTTCGGCCCGAGCTCTGGTGGAGCAATCTGACCAGCGTCGGCAACATCGGAAGTGCATCCATCTACGTGATCCTCGACGAGATGCTGTCGCAGGGCCTGATCAGCGAGGGGGACACGCTACTGTGCATGGTTCCGGAGTCCGGCCGATTCGCCGTCTCGTTCATGCATCTCACAGCGGTGACGTCCGCGGGAACGCACCGGTGAGCTCCAGCGGAGGGACGATGCCGCCGGCGGACGCGGCACACACTCGGGCCGCGGTGTACCTATACACGCAGACCGGCCAGCTACGCGAGGTAGCCGACGCGTTCACTGCCCCGATGCGTGCGCGCGGGTGGGACGTTCGATTCGTCGACGTGCAACCCAGCACGCAGTTCCCGTTTCCGTGGCCGATACGGCGGTTCTTCGAGGTCTTCCCGCGGGCCGTCGACCCACGGGCGACCGTGGATCTCGTCGAACCGCCCGACGGCTTCGGTTCTGCACCAGACGAACTGGTGATCCTCGGATCTCAAGTGTGGTACCTGGCGCCCTCGCTACCGATCCGTTCGCTGCTGAGTTCGCACCCCGAAGCGGTCCGCGGTCGTGACGTCGTGGTCCTCATCGCGTGCCGCAACATGTGGTATTCGGCGGCCATCGAGTTGACAGCGCTGCTGACGTCGGCGGGGGCACGCAGTGTCCGCGTGGTGGTGGCCACCGACACTCGGCGGTCGGCGACCACGTTGGTGACCACACTGCGGTGGTTGCTCACCGGGCGCCGCGAGGCGTTCCTGTGGTTCGGCCGCGCCGGGGTGGGTGACGACGAGTTGCGGCGGGTGAGCGCCGAGGGGCGCGAGCTGGCTGACGGGCGTCCGTGCTCACCGCGGTCAGCGCCGGTGGCACCGGCCCTAGCGATGGCAGACCTCTGGGCGGGCAACGTCTTCCGGCTCTTCGCGCCGACGGTGGACAAAGCCCGTCGGGTCGGATTCGTGGCACACACCACAGCGCTCGTGTTATTCGTCGTGGGGCTGGCGGTGGCCATCGTGTTCGGATTGCCGCTGATCGGCGTCGCTGCACTGCTCGGCGGGCCGACCCTCGCGCGTCGGGTCGGGGAGCACGTCCACCGCCGCATCACGTCGGCTGTGCCCCTTTCGGACCAGGAGATGGCTGTATGACCAGCGACTCGATCACCGATTACGAGGACTTGGTCGGCTGGCTCACTGCGAAGGTGGCGGACTGCATCAACGAGGGCCCCGAGATGGTCGACGTGAACACCGCGCTGGCCGATCTCGGGATCGACTCCGCGGCAAGCCTCGGGCTGTGCGCGGATTTGGAGTACGAGAAGGGAATCACGGTGGAGACGACGATCCTATGGGACCACCCGACAATCGACGCCATCGCGACGCATCTGACCGATCGGGCGAGTCGATGACTCCGATCGCCGTCGTCGGGATCGACTGCCGGTTCCCCTCGGCGCCAGACAAGGACGCCTTCTGGAAGCTATTGATGAACCGCACGGTCACCGACTCCGAGGTGCCCGCACAACGCTGGGACGTCGCGCGCTACTTCCGACCCGACGCGGCGCCAGGATCGACGAACACCCGACGCGCGCACTTCATCGACGACGTCGACGCCTTCGACAATGAATTCTTCGGCATCGCTCCCGTCGAAGCGGCGGCGCTGGACCCCCAACAGCGAGTTCTTCTGGAATCAACCTGGCGCGCAATCGAAGATTCAGGCACCAATCCATCCGATCTGGCCAGCACCCCGACAGGTGTCTTCGTCGGCGTGATGTCGAGCGAGTGGAGCAACCTCCAGATGCACGACTATCCGCGGCTCACCCCGCAGCGCGCCACGGGAAGCGGCTATTTCATGGCGGCCAACCGCATCTCCTATCATCTCGGTCTCACCGGGCCGAGCATGGCGATCGACACCGCCTGCTCGTCGTCGTTGACGGCGATACACCAGGGCTGCACGGCTCTTCGGTCCGGAGAGGTCGACACGGCGATCGCGGCTGGCGTGAACCTGATTCTGACTCCGGCACTGTCGATCTTCTACACCCAGGCGGGGTTGTCCGCGGCGGACGGCAGATGCAAGCCGTTCGGAGCCGATGCCGACGGAATCGGAAGGGGAGAGGGCGTCGGCACCGTAGTGCTGCGCCGCCTCGACGACGCAGTCAAAGCAGGCCAGCCGATCTATGCCGTGGTGAAGAGTTCGGTCACCAACCACGACGGCCG
>NZ_JBEVLO010000285.1:0-55879 GCF_040509115.1 Mycobacterium sp.
TGGCGGGCGAGCATCGCCCTGGCCAGTTCCCGCCGGTGCGCCGAATACGTGAGGACGTGCGCGACGATGCCGTACAGCTGAAAGGACTCCGGTGGGTCGCACAGTGCGTCGATCACGGTGTCGCCCAACCGACCCCGCTCGGCGTGATCGAGGATCATCGCGGTCCACCTGGCGGCGACCACCGCGTGGTCGTCGGCGAGTCGGGCGGCCGCCCGGACGGCGGGTCGCAGGGGCTGGTCGCGGCCCTCGATACTGGCGAGCCACACCTCCTTCGACCAGACGACGGCATCGAGCACCGCACCGATGCTCGGCTCCTCCCCGTCCCAGTCGAGAACGACCTGGCCCGGTGAAAGCCGCTCCCGCCATTGGTCATCGCTCAGTTCGCGGGCCTTGGCGATCAGGCCGGTGGTGTCGGCGACGTCGTGGGCGACCAGCAGCTGTGAGACGTCCGGCTTCTTGGCGTCGTCGGAGCTGTCCAGCCACAGCGACTCCGGCGGATGGAAGTGCAGGCCGTTGGGCGCCGCCAACCGGAATTGCACGTCGTCGGCTTGTGACGGCGGAACCCCGTACGCGCGGCGAAAGGCTCGCGAGAACACCTCGGGTGAGGACCATCCTTCGTCGGCGGCTACCGACGCGACCCGTTCCCCGCGCTGGAGCCGCCACGCGGCCCGCTCCAGCATGACGCGACGGCGGATGGCCGCGGGTGGTTCGCCCGCATGGCGACTGACCTGGCGGGAGAAGTGGAACTCCGAGGCGAAGCTGCTGCGCGCCATGTCGGCGACGTCGGCGTTGTCGGAATCGACGACGGCGTCGAGCAGCTCACGGAGACGGTCTCGTCGCTTCGGGCTCACACTGATTGAGTATGGTCGCGCGCCGACCGCGGCGACATGACGATTCCTGCGCATCGGCCGCACTACACTCGCCGTGCAGTGAGCGAATTCGATGCACTGCGCGCCAATGATGCCGAACTCGCCGAGCTGCGCTCGGCGGTCAGGCACTTTCTGACGTCCGACCGGGACCGGTTCGGGTGGCAACCCGCAGTGGACTGTTGGTTGTCCGGCTGGGACACCGAGTTCAGCGTCCGGCTCGCCGAGGCAGGCTTCGTCGGCCTGACCATCCCCGCCGAGTACGGAGGGCGGGCGCCGGCAGGCAGCACGGGGTACCTGCACCGCTACGTGGTCACGGAGGAACTGTTGGCGCACGGCGCCCCGGTTGGCGCGCACTGGATCGCCGACCGGCAGGTGGCCCCCGCACTCCTGTCCTATGGCACCGAGGAGCAGCGACGCCGCCTCCTGCCGCGCATCGCCGAGGGCCGGTTGTACTCCGCGATCGGCATGAGCGAGCACGGCGCCGGATCGGACCTGGCTGCCGTCCAGACCAGGGCGACCCGCACGGATGGTGGCTGGCGACTCAACGGCTCCAAGGTGTGGACCAGCGGCGCGCACCTGGCCCATCAGGTTGTCGTGCTGGCCCGCACCAGTCCACTCGACCCCGACCACCGGCACGGGGGCTTCAGCCAGTTCATCGTCCCAACCGACCGGCCGGGCGTGACGATCGATCCCATCGTGCTGATGAACGGCGAACACCACTTCAACGAGGTGCTGTTCGACGACGTCGCACTCGCCGACGCCGACGTTCTCGGCGAGATCGGCGACGGGTGGCATCAGGTGACCTCCGAGCTGGGTTTCGAGCGAAGCGGTCCGGAGCGGTTTCTATCAACTGCGACAATGCTTTTCGCGACTATCAAGGCCCTCGCCCGACACCACGTCGACGATCGCACCGCGACCGAGATCGGTGACCTGATCGGGCGGATGGTCTCCCTGCGCCAGCTGTCGATCTCGGTGGCGCGGGCACTGACCGCGGGCGAGGACGCGAACGCCATGGCGGCGCTCGTCAAGGATCTCGGCACGCAGTTCGAGCAGGAGTCCGTCGAGATCGCCGCCGATCTGCTCGACTTCGTCGTCGACGCGGATCTGGCACGGCTGCAAGCCCTTCTGGCCATCGCACGCGTGCATTCGCCTCTGTTCACGCTGCGCGGCGGCACCAACGAGGTCTTGCGAGGCGTCGTGGCCAAGGCCGCGGACATCAGGACCGCGGGCGACGACGAGCTGACCCGGCTGGTCGACGACATCGGCCGTCGATCGCTCGACACGCGGGTCGGCCCCCGAGGCCTGCCCGAGGCGTTCGACGACGCCCTGTGGGGGACGTTGGAGCAGTCCGGATTGACCCGGCTCTTGACCGATCAGGGCGCAGGGCCGGTCGAGACGGCCGTCGTCCTCGGCGGACTGGCCCGCTACGCGGCGGCCGTGCCGATCGCCGAAACCGACCTTCTCGCAGCATGGTTGGCGAGTCAAGCGAACATCGAGATACCCGCCGACGGTCCGATGACGGTCGCCATCGGATACGCCGAGCCGGTCGGCGGCAGGCTCTCCGGAACCGCCGTGGACGTGCCGTGGCCCGATGCGGGAGCCGTCCTGCTGGCCGTCCTCGCCGACGACGGCACCTACGTCGCCAAGCTAGTGGCGAACGCCCGCACCGACGGGCACAACCTGGCAGGCGAGCCGCGCGCAGCGCTGGCGTTCGACCTGTCGACGGACGACGTCGTGCCACTGCCGCGCGCCATCGGTGAGGAATTGCTGCGGCGCGGCGCCTGGGCGCGATGCGTGCAGATCGTCGGAGCGTTCGACGCCGCCGTCGAGCTGACCACGGCGCACACCCGCGAGCGGGTCCAGTTCGGTCGTTCGCTCCACAAGTTCCAGGCCGTTCAACACTCGTTGGCCGCGCTGCTTGGGGAGGTCGAGAGGAGCCGTGCCGCAACGGCATTGGCGATCGCCGCAGCTGCCGATCACGGGTTCGACAGCGCGAGAGCCGATTACGCCGTCACTGTCGCCAAGGTGGCCGTCGGCCGCGCCGTCGGTCCCGTGACCACCATCGCGCACCAGCTGCACGGCGCCATCGGTGTCACCGCAGAACATCGGCTCTGGCTGGCCACGATGCGGGCGCGCAGCTGGGCCGACGAGTTCGGCAGCACCGGCAGACAGGCCAGAAAGCTGGGCAGGTG
This sequence comes from Mycobacterium sp., assembly GCF_040509115.1. GTDB lineage: Bacteria > Actinomycetota > Actinomycetes > Mycobacteriales > Mycobacteriaceae > Mycobacterium. Next base: position 3,062 of record NZ_JBEVLO010000285.1, read on the forward strand.
GGCACTGGCCGCCGACGATCCGTGGGATCTGGTGGTCGGCAGCTAGGCGTCGAGCACCTGGGTGATCCTGGCCTCCGCGACCTCGGGATCGGCCACGTCGCTCAGATCGATGCCGAATGTCTCGTCGAGCGCCACCATCACCTCGGCCGCGGTGTCGAAGCGGATCTTCTCCGTCGAACCGTCGCGGTGGATCGCCAAGTTCCGGCCGCGCAGATTCCAGCGCGCGTCGTCGGTCACCATGGCGGCCGTGAGTCCGGTGACGAAGCCCGATGAGGGATGGGTGGAGACGTACCAACTGCCGACCACCAGGTCGATCGGCGGTCGTGGCTGCGTGCTGAACGCGTAGAGCGGCGTCCAATGTCCACGTACCTGCGCTTCCAACGCCAACCCCTCGGCGTGCTCGACGAGACGGTACGGCTCGTGCCGAGTCTCCTGCACCACGTCGGTGATCACCCTGATGGGCGAGGTCGGCGTCTGGCCGCCGAATCCGACGTCCACCAGGTGCGGACCGTCCAGCTCGGGCCCCGTCACCGCAAGCACGGTGTGCGTCATGGCCGGCAACGCGGCATCGGGCGGTTGCATCCACACCACCCGGCCTGCGAGCCGCTCGACGTGCAGGCCCATCTGCTCGAGCACGTAACCCAGTAGGCCGTTGTGCTCGTAGCAATATCCCCCGCGGCGCCGGTGGAGCAGTTTGTCGGCCAGGACCGGGGCGGTCAGATCGTCGACGGGCACGCCGAACAGCGGGTCGACGTTCTCGAAGGGGATGGACCGGTTGTGCGCCGCGATCAGGTCGGCCAGCACCGCGAGAGTCGGATCCATGGGCCCGCGGTAGTCGATCCGCGCCCGATACGCGGACAGGTCGACGTCCACGGTGGTGTTGGTCATGGCTCCATGCTGCGACTGAAGGGCGCGTCTGGTCCAGATCACACCACTTCTGTGACCCGGACAACTGCGTGGTACCCGCGGGGACCGGCACTATGGTGAGCTATGACTCAATTGACGTCGGCGAAACTTGTTGCCGCTGCGGCGCTGGTAGTGGTGTCGTCAACGACGATGGCCGCCCCCGCCGCAGCCGAGACGGCGACGTTGGGCTCGGCGATGCCCCTGTCCAGCCACTGGCGAGCCTGCGACTTCACCAAGCTCAAGTGGGTCCACGCCGTCGGCGATGCCCGGCCCGTCGCCCACGTCGGCACCGCGGGACCCAGCACCGTCGTCGCCACCGTCGACGTGTTCACCGCACTGCCCAATACGCGCTACGACGTGCGCGTCATCCAAACTCCGAGGCCGTCGCAGGGCTGCGCAGCGGGCGCGGGGGGCGTCGTCACCGGGTCGGTGCAGACCGACGCCGTCGGGGCAGGCAGCACGACCGTCGCGGGCCCCATCGCCAATGGAGCGACCGGAGCGTGGGTCGTTCTCGAACGTCCGTCGGGCAATTCGCAGACCCCGGCGGAGTTCTATACGTCGGAGTTCATCGCCTCGATCTAGCAGCCGGTGCGGATTTCCCTGCCGGAGAGTCCCCCGGTACCCTGGAACTAGAACACGTTCCAATTCCGTCTTGGGGGGCCCGTGACCGACGTCGACCACACCGAAGTCGTGCCGAGCGCCGTCACCAAGTGGGATCCCGGCCTCACCGAACGCGTGATGGGTTGGATCCGCCCCCTGATCAAGGGCTACCACCGCGCCGAGGTGCGTGGGCTCGACGACTTCCCGCGCGGCGGCGCACTCGTCGTCGGCAATCACTCGGGCGGGATCTTCCCGATGGACGTGCCCGTGTTCGCCACCGGCTTCTACGAGAAGTTCGGCTTCGACCGGCCGGTCTACACGCTCAGCCACGACATCATCTTCACCGGGCCGACGGCCGACTTCTTCCGCAAGACCGGCTTCATCCCGGCCAGCCACGCGAACGCCGAGGAGGCTCTGCGCTCCGGCGGCGTCGTCGTGGTCTTCCCGGGCGGTGACTATGACGTGTACCGTCCCACGCTGGCCGAGAACAGGATCGACTTCGACGGGCGCACCGGCTACGTGCGGGCCGCACTGAACGCGGGCGTCCCCATCGTGCCGTCGGTGTCGATCGGCGGGCAGGAGGCACAGCTGTTCCTGTCGCGCGGCGAATGGCTCGCCAAGGCGGTCCGCCTCGACAAGCTGATGCGGGTCAAGATCCTTCCCATCTCGATCGGCTTCCCGTTCGGCCTTTCCGCGGTCATCCCGCTCAACGTGCCGCTGCCGACCAAGATCGTGACGCACGTGCTGCCGCCGATCGACGTCGTCGCCCAGTTCGGCGAGGACGCGTGCGTCGACGAGGTCGATGCCCACGTGCGCCACGTGATGCAAAGGGCCCTCGACGAATTGGCCAAGGAACGACGCCTTCCGGTGCTGGGGTAGCGCGGTGGCACTCACCGACCAACTCGGCGCGACGTTCGGGTTGGTGTCCACGATGACGCGCGCCGGGGTGATCACGCCTCTGCGGCCCGACAAGTATCTGCGCATCGCCGCCGCCATGGCCCGCGAGAACATGGGCATCACTTCGGGTTTCGCCAGCGCAGCGCAACGCTGTCCGGACCGGCCGGGCCTCGTCGACGAGCTGGGGACGCTGACTTGGCGCGACGTCGATCAGCGGGCCGACGCGTTCGCCGCGGCTCTGCAGGCATTGCCCGGCGGTGCGCCCGAGGTCATCGGGATCATGGCGCGCAACCACCGCGGCTTCGTCGCATCACTCATCGCCGCCAATCGCATCGGCGCCGAGGTATTGCTGCTCAACACCTCGTTCGCGGGACCCGCACTCGCCGAGGTCGTTTCACGCGAGGGCCGGGGCAAGTCCGTTGCCATCGTCTACGACGAGGAGTTCACCCCGACCGTCGAGCGGGCCTTGACCGACAGTCCCGACGCCGTGCGGATCGTCGCGTGGACCGACACCGGACCAGGGGAAGACCGCACCGTCGAGACCATGATCTCCGAGCACTACGGCAGGCAGCCCCACCGCGCCGCGGGCAAGTCGAAGGTCATCCTGCTGACCTCGGGGACGACGGGAACTCCGAAGGGCGCCAAGCACTCCGGCGGCGGTCCCGAGACACTGAAGGCCATCCTCGACCGCACGCCGTGGCACGCCGAGGAGACCACCGTCGTCGTCGCACCGATGTTCCACGCGTGGGGATTCTCGCAACTGGCGTTCGCGGCGTCCATGGCATGCACGATCGTGACCCGCCGCAAGTTCGACCCCGAGGCAACGCTCCAGCTGGTCGATCGACACCACGCCACCGGATTGTGCGTCGTCCCAGTCATGTTCGACCGCATCATGGACCTGCCCGACGACGTGCTGGACCGCTACAGCGGGCGCTCGCTCCGGTTCGCCGCCGCGTCGGGGTCCCGGATGCGGCCGGACGTCGTGACCGCCTTCATGGATCGCTTCGGCGACGTCGTCTACAACAACTACAACTCCACCGAGGCGGGCATGATCGCCACCGCGACGCCCGCCGACCTGCGCGCCGCACCGGACACCGCGGGCAGGCCCGCCGAGGGTACCGACGTCCGCATCCTCGACGGTGACCGAAACGAACTACCCGCCGGTGCGACGGGCACCATCTTCGTCCGCAACTCGACGCAGTTCGACGGCTATACCTCGGGCAGCGGCAAGGACTTTCACCACGACTACATGTCCAGTGGCGACGTCGGCTACCTCGACCCCTCTGGCAGGCTGTTCGTGGTGGGCCGCGACGACGAGATGATCGTCTCCGGTGGCGAGAACGTCTACCCCATCGAGGTGGAGCGGGTTCTGGCCGCCCACCCGGAGGTCGCCGAGGCCGCCGTCCTAGGGGTCGAGGATCCGCAGTACGGCCAGCGCCTGGTGGCCTTCGTCGTGCTCGGTGACGGCGCCACCGCAGGCCCGGACACGTTGAAGGAACACGTCCGCGAGAACCTGGCCAACTACAAGGTCCCCCGCGCCATTACGGTGCTCGCGGAACTGCCGCGCGGCAGCACTGGCAAGATCCTCCGACGTGATCTCCAGGCCCTTCTCGAAACGGATGGCAATGCGACGTAAACATCCCCTGCTGCGCGGACATCCCCTGCTGCGCGCCACGGCGGAGCTCCTCAATGCGGCCAACGCCGTCCAGCCGCTCGGCCGCGAGGGATACGTCACACTGCCGGTGTTCTTCCTGGGCTGGCCGACCAGCGAAGCGGCCCCGGTCGTGGCCGGAGCGTCGATGCTCGATGCGCTGCGTCGGGGGCTGCGGGGTGACTTCGCCGGACGACAAGGCCGAATTGCGTTGGGGCTCACGGTGATCTCCTGGGGTACCCTCGGCTACGTCTACCGCCGCAGCGCCCGGTCGCAGGAGAGCTTCGAGGCGCCGTTGCGTGACACCCTCGGCGACGACTACGCCGCCGTCGCCGCCGAGGAACGCCGCCGCAGGCCGCACGGTCTGCTTCGCACGTCGTGGAGCAGGCGCCGGTACGTACAGAAGACCAGCGTCGTGCGCTACGGCCCGCATCGGCAGAACGTCGCCGACGTATGGCGCAGCGCCGATTTGCCCCGCGACGGGCGTGCCCCGGTGCTGCTGCAGGTGCCCGGTGGCGCGTGGGCGATCGGCATGCGTCGCCCGCAGGCCTACCCCCTGATGAGCGAACTCGCCGAACGCGGCTGGATCTGCGTGTCGATGGCCTACCGGGTGAGTCCCCGCAATACGTGGCCCGCCCACATCGTCGACGTCAAACGCGCGCTGGCATGGGTGAAGGAGAACATCGCCGAGTACGGCGGGGATCCCGACTTCGTGGCGATCACCGGTGGTTCCGCCGGTGGGCACCTGACGGCACTGGCTGCGCTGACGCCGAACGACCCGCACTGGCAACCGGGTTTCGAGGACGCCGACACCTCGGTCGTGGCTGCGGTGCCGATCTACGGCCGCTACGACTGGTTCACCCGCGACGGATCCGGACGGCCCGAGTTCATCGCGATCCTGCAGCGCTACATCGTCAAGCGGCGCTTCCGCGACCATCGGCAGGTGTACCGCGACGCATCGCCGATCACGAAGGTGCGCTCGGATGCGCCGCCGTTCTTCGTGCTGCACGGCACCGACGACTCGATCATCCCCGTGCAGGAGGGTCGGGCGTTCGCCGAGGCGCTCAAGGAGGTGTCGGGAAACCCGGTGGTCTACGCCGAGATTCCGCACGCGCAGCACGCCTTTGACTTCTTCGGCTCACCGCACGGGCACTTCACGGCGACGGCCGTCGCTCACTTCCTGGACTGGGTGAGGGCCAAGGCCGGTTAGGGCAACACCGTCTTCATCAGCATCACGTTGTAGGCAGACCACAGCGACAGGTTGTAGTACAGCTCCTTGCCCGTCGACCACGGGTGGAGGTATGGCGCGTAGATGCCGCCGGGGATCTCCGCCGACGTGGCGAGCATTCGCTCGGGACCCCACGGCCCCTGCGGCGCGGGTGCCGTCCTCATCACGACGTCGTTGGGTCCGTTGCAGTAGAGCACCAGGTACTGCTGGAGATAAGTGTTGTACTGAGCCGACATCTCGCCAACGGGGCCGGGAATGACGGGCGTCGCGGCCGCCGGATTGCCGGGCACCCAAGCCTGGCTGTCGGCGTTCCAGTACTCGTACTTCGTCAGGTCCGGAATCAGCCCTGGGGACACCCTGGCCACGTAGGCCGCGCCGCCGCGTCCGTTCGGGGTGCCGAACGTGTACAGGTAGGGGTCGCCTGGGCCCGGCTTGAGGAACGCGCCCATCTGGAAGTTCTCGTTGCCCGCACCCGGGGTGCGCATGGTCCCGGGGTAGACGCCCCAGGTCTCGCCGTTGTCGGGGGACATGGCGATGGCCGAGAAGTTCGTCGACCAAGAGCCCGGGCTGTTCCAGTCCCTGATCGACATGAAGTTGACGAACTGCTTACCCCCGACGGCGACGCCCGCGGTGGGAATGATTCCCGTCTCCGACGGTGCCTGTCCGATGGTGTTGATGATCTGCTTGGCGATGCCAGGCCGCCACACCGGTGCGCCCGAGTACTTGTTGCCGACCACCCCGTCGGTCACGGCGACGGTCTTCGACAGCGACCTGTCCTGGGTGCGGAACAACGCGTTGTAGCGCCACTGCTTGCCAGGGATGCCGCAATAGCCGTTGGTGTCGCCGAAGGCCATCAGCACCTGATTGTTGGCGGGATCGCCGTTGTCCCACATGATTCCGAGATCGGTGCCGGTGATGGCGAAGCGCTGAATGGTCTGATTCGGGCTATCGGGGCCAGTGACCCATCCGACGATCGACGTGCCCGGCGGCGCGGTCGACGCCGCGGGCGCCGGGGCTGCGGCCTGCGCGGGCGGAGCGGCGACGGGTGGCGCCGGGGCGGCCGCGCCCGCGGGATTGGGCGTGGGCACGACGGCGGCCTGCTGACGCACCGGCGCGGGTGTGAGCGCCTTGAGGAGCGCGGGAAGCAGACCTAGTTTCGGCAGTGGTGCCGACTCGTTGGCACCGACGGGCTTGTGCCCGATGGGACGGTCGAACGGTGCGATGCCCGACGGGCTCGGAATCTGGAACGCCTGATTCGGTAGCGGTTGCGCCGCGCCTGCGGCACCCTGGCACGGCTCGGCGCCTGCCGGGGGTGCGACGCCGATCACCGCGACGAGTCCGATCGCGGCGGCAAGCGCCAACGAAACGGGCACGATTCGGGGACGCGGCGACATGTCACACCTTCCAGGGCGGGACGTCGCATCGACGTCAACAGTTTGGCAACTGTGACGATAGTGATCGGTGTGGTTGCTGGGACAGTTGATGCCTGAATGGATACGCTTCCGTGACCGTGTCGCAACCCGCGGCCATCGAGTCGCCCACCGACTCGGGAACCGGCGGCAACGCCTACGGCGCCATCGCATTCTCGACCACAGTCAGCTCACCGGATAGTCCAGCGGCACGCCGAATTTCGACGAAGGCATCGATCATGGCCGTGGTCAGCTCGTGTGGATCCTTCAGCGTCGCGCCGTCGGACAGCACCGAGATGTTCAGCTGATCGACGTAGCTCCACACCGTGATGTTCAGCCCGCTGCCGGTGGTGAGCGGGCCCACCGAGTAGATCTCGGTGACCAGTGCACCGCCCACCCTGCCGTGTTCCCGCGGCCCTGGCACGTTGGAGATCGGCAGGTTCAGCACCTTGTTCTGCCCGTCCTTGTTGGCTAGCCACCGGAACAGCGCCTCGGCGGGTGCGGGCGGAAAGTACGCCGACCACCGGCTCACCAGTTCCGGCCCCATCAGGTGGTGAGTCTCCTTGGCCGACGTCGCCGCGTCGTGCACGGCCCTGACGCGCTCGAGGGGATCGTCGAGTTCGACGGGCAGCACCATCATCACGCCGGTGAAGTAATTGCCGGAGATGCGATCACGCGAGAAGTCGAAACTCACTGGCACGGAAGCCAACAGCGGATGGTCGGCGTTGCCGTCGTACTTCAGCAGAAGCTGCCGCAGCGCACCGGCCGAGATGGCCAACACCATGTCGTTGATCGTGGCTCCCAGCTGCTTGCCGGTCTCCTTGACGTCGGCGAGCGCGAGCGTGGCGGTGGCGAACCTTCGCGTCGAATCGACCATGTGATTCATGAAGCTGGGCGGCGGGGTAAACGGCCTCGTCAGCTCGGGCCCGAGCTTGCGCGAACTCCTGCGCACCCGCCCCATGCCCTGGGCGGTGTAGCGGATGACGCCGGGCAACCTGCCGATCTGACGGAGGTGATCGCCGAACGCCGAACGTACCAATGCGCCGCGCGTCGGCGCGGGATCGGTTGCGTACGAATCACGGTCGGCCGGGCCCGCCTGCAGATCCATGCCGCGTGCCATCAAATTGGCCGAGGCCACCCCGTCGGCCAGCGCGTGATGGATCTTGCCGAGCACGGCGATCCTGCCGTCGGCGAGACCCTCGATGAAGTACATCTCCCACAGCGGCCTGCTGCGGTCGAGCGCGGTGCTGGCGATCTCACCGACCGCCTTGTCGAGTTCGCGTCTGCCGCCAGGGCTGTCCACCCGGTAGGGGCGGATGTGGTATTCGAGGTCGACCTCGCAGTTCTCCCGCCACATCGGATGGTGAAACTTGAGCGGGATGTCGACCAACTCGTACCGGAACGGGTCGAGCTTGTAGAGCCTGCCGTGGATCACCTGCCGGAACTCGTCGACGCCGAAGTGACGGCCCTTGAGGTCGTCGAGTGCGATGACGGCCAGTTTGAGGGTGTGCATGTGCACGCTCGGCGTTTCGCTGTACAGCAGTACCGCGTCCCAGCCGCTGAGCCTCTTCACGCGGCTATATAACCTGCTGCGTTCCCACCACGGTCTGGTTTCGGTGAACTTCGTTGAGGAACAAGCCGATTGCCGTGGCCATCGAGCCGGTGCGGGCCCCGTCGATCATGTCGAAGGCATGCCCGGCGCCGGGCAACTCGACATAGCCGACGACCGACCGCGACGCCGACCGCAGCTTCGCCACGAAGTCACGGGCCTGCTGCACGGGTATCACGGTGTCGGCGCTGCCGTGGACGACCAGGAAGGGCGGGGCGTCGGGACGGGTCCTCGCGATCGGCGACGCCTTCCGGAAGACGTCCGGGTGCTTGGCGATCTTGCGCTTCACGACGACCCGTTCCAGGAAGTCGACGAAGCGGGCCCGCTCGACGGTGGAGCGGTCCTCCCAGTCGTAGCGCCCGTAGATGCCGACGACGGCGTCCACCGAGGTATCCGTACCCTCGGGGAGGTGGGCCTGGAGTTCGGGATCACCCGCGCTCAGCCCTGCCAGCGCGGCCAGGTGACCCCCGGCCGAGCAGCCGGCAAGTGCGACGAAGTTGCGGTCGCCACCGAACTTGTCGACGTTGGCCCGTGCCCACGCGATGGCCGTCTTGACGTCGGTGATGTGTTGGGGCCAGCGATGATTGGGCGCGACGCGATAGTCGATCGACAGACACACCCAGCCCATCTCGGCCAGGTGCGACATCAGCGCGTAGCCCTGCAACAGCCGGCTGCCGTGCACCCAGGCACCCCCGGGCACGAACAGCAGCACCGGAGCGGGCTGATTGGGCAACTCCTCGGGCCGCCAGACGTCCATCAGCTGAGATGGACTGTCGCCGTAGCGAACTGACGTCCGATAGATGTTGCGCCGGTGCTCGAGGGCCTTCCACACCGGCGGCGTCCGCTCCGGGGCTGGCCAGGTGATGTCGAGGTCCTCGGCGGGCACCAGGCCTTGCAGGGCGGCCTCGGTGACGGCGTTGGTGGCGTCGCGCTGTTGCCTCTTGACCTCACCGATGCCCGGCGTGAACCAGGACTTGACGGCGGCGCCGACGAAGTCCGGTGTGTGCCGCACTCCCCAGATGCTCATCGCCGTCGCCCCGCCGAGCGGTTCGAGGTGCTTGCCGATCACCGGCAGCGACGCGGCGGCCACGCTCGCGGCCAGCAGGTAGTCCGCGGGCCCTGCCGTCAGCAACCAGCGGACGCGCGTGGTGAGGGTGGGGCCGGGGTACCGGGTGTCCGGTCGAGCCGTCATGGCGCGAGAGTACCCCCGTTCCCGGCCCGGACACGACAACTATGAAAAGTTGTCTACTACCCAACCCCTCATGGCTTCTCACGGGGCGGCGGCCGGTTCGCGACCACGGGGAACTGGCCGGTGAAGCCCTCCCTCTCCCTGGCGACCGCCAGCACGCGTCCCCGGACGGCGAACCAGCCCGCGATCAGGGCCGGAACGATCAGGATCAACGAGGCAACGGTCCACGTGCCGATCGGCGGGTCGAACGCCATCAGCACCAGCACCCCGAGCAGGAACGCCAACGTCAGATAACCCGTCCACGGGGTGCCCCACAGCCGGAACGACGGCCGCTCCAGGATCCCCTTCTTCGACCAGCGGTAGAGCTGGATCTGGCAGACGACGATGGTGCCCCAGGACGCGATGATGCCGAGGGCAGCCACGTTGAGCACGATCTCGAACGCCTCTTCCGGTACCACGCCGTTGAGCAGCACGCCGAACAACCCGATCAGCGCCGTCAGGCAGATGCCGCCATACGGCACCCCCCGCTTGTTCATCAGTGAGGTGAACTTTGGCGCGCTGCCGTTCATCGCCATCGATCGCAGGATCCGACCCGTCGAGTACAGCCCCGCGTTGAGACTGGAGAACGCGGCCGTCAAGACCACGATGTTCATGATGGTGCCTGCACCGTCGACGCCGATCTTCGAGAAGAAGGTGACGAAGGGGCTCTCACCCGACTTGTAGGCGGTGTACGGCAGCAGCAGCCCCAGCAGGAAGACGGAGCCGACGTAGAACAGCGCGATCCTGGCGATGACGGAGTTGATCGCCCGGGGCATGATCTTCTCCGGGTTCGCCGTCTCACCCGCCGCCGTGCCGACGAGCTCGACCGCGGCGTAGGCGAAGACCACGCCGGAGGTGACGATGACCACGGGGAACAGTCCGGTCGGGAACAATCCGCCGTTGTCGCTGATCACGCTGAAGCCCGTCGCCTGCCCCTGGATGTCATAGCGACCGGCCAGGAAGATCGTGCCTGCGACCAGGAACGTCACCAACGCGATCACCTTGATCAGCGCGGCCCAGAACTCTAGCTCGCCGAACACCTTCACCGAGATCATGTTCATCCCCAACACGATCGCCAGCGCGACCAGGGCGATGAGCCACTGCGGGATCGGGGCGAACGCCTTCCAGAAGTGGAAATAGGTGGCGATGGCCGTCGAATCGACGATCGCCGTCATCGCCCAGTTCAGGAAGTACATCCAGCCGGCGACGAAGGCGGCCTTCTCGCCGAGGAATTCGCGTGCGTAGGACACGAACGATCCCGATGACGGGCGGTGCAGGACGAGCTCACCCAGCGCACGCAGGATGAGGAAGACGAAGACGCCGCAGAACGCGTAAACGAGAAACAGCGCCGGGCCTGCGCTGGCGAGCCTGCCGCCCGCGCCGAGGAAGAGCCCGGTGCCGATCGCACCGCCGATCGCGATCATTTGGAGCTGTCGCGGTTTCAGCCCCTTGTGGTAGCCCTCGTCCTCGCCGGACAGTGAGGAGTTGTCGTATTCGGTGGCCTTCGGGTCGGCAGTCACAGGCTCGTCCCGTCCGACGGCGTGGTCGGTTTCACCGGCGGCGGTTTGGACGTGTCGTTGATGTCGCGGAAGGTGAAGGCGAAGCCGAAGACGGCGATGATCGCCGCGATCGCGTAGCCGACGATCGACCACCAACCCGCATGTAGGTACGCGGTGACCGCGACGATTCCCATCGCCAGGAACACCATCGACATCCCGATCAACGGGATCTTCGCCGTGAAGTCAATACGTGCCATGTGTCTCACCTCGTGTGGTCGACGGGGGCCAAACGGAACATGAATTCAGCGTTAATCGAGTAGATACCCGGCCGCCGGGGCATACGAGGAAAAGGCTTCGACTCACAGGTAAACGAGACATGACACACCGTTGCGGCAGGTCACGGTCCGGCTGCAGACGTAGCGCGGCCACTTCGGCTGTGCCAAGCTCTATGTCCGTGGCTAGCGATCTCGGCCGAGCCACCGCCGTGAAAGGGGCCGCGGAAGGGGCGAGGATGCCGGCACAGGAGAGGGCGGATCGTCGGTGAACGATCCCCGCACTGGCGAGATGCCCGCGATCCGAGAGCCGGAGAGCAAGCGCACCGGTGACCTCGCCTCGGTCTTGGCCGCACTCGAGACCAGGTGTTCGGCCGACGGCTCTCCCAAGCGGCGACTCGCCAGGGCTCAGGCCAGGGGCGTGCTGACCCTCGTCTTGATCGGGCTGATCGTCGCCAGCGCCTTCGAGCTGTTGACGCTGACGCCGACCGCAAGGACGCCCGCCGTCGGAACGCGGGCAAGCATCGTCTTCAGCAACGCGCAGAGCGGCGCGTGCCTCGGCTGGCCGCCCGACGCCCCTGACAAACCGTCGTTCGTTCAGTGCCGCGACGACCACATGTTCGAGGTCGCCAAACCGGTCGGCATGAACAGCTTCGGTGAACCGTGCCAGCTCGCCGTCCGCGAGTACCTCGGCACCCGGTATGACCCCAACAGTCGCTTTACCATCAGCGTGCTGTGGGCCGGCGACGCCGACGGCACCAAGTCCGCACCCCAGAGCTTGTTGTGCGGCCTCCAACTGCTCGGACCCGAAGGTCGGGCGATCCCCTTCAAGGGCCGCATCGCCGACCTCGATCAGTCCAAGGTGTGGCCGGTCGGCACGTGCCTCGGCATCGACTCGTCCAACCGGTCCACCGACATCCCCGTCGACTGCGCCGCGCCACACGCGCTCGAGGTGACGGGCGCCGTCAGCCTGGCGCAGAACTTCCCAGGTGACCTGCCCGCGGACGCCGACCAGCGGGCCTTCATCGACGGTGCGTGCACCCGCATGGCCGACGGATACCTCGGCGCGGGCACGATGCCCGACAAGGACCTGGAGCTGGGGTATGAGCCATTGTCGGCCGCCAGCTGGTCCGCGGGCAGCAAGCAGGTGTCGTGCAGCGTCGGCAAGCCTGCCGAGCGGGGCTGGACGCCGATGACGGGAAGCGTCCGGTCCAACTCCCCTGCCGACCTCCAGCCGTCGCCCAGCCCGACGCCCAGCCCGTCGCCCAGCCCGTCGCCGTCACCGTCCCCCTCGCCTGCGGCGCCGCCCCCACCGCCCGTCTACGAGGAGCCCCTCGTCCCGGTCGGCGCCGCCCCGGCAAGCCCGTCCCCCGAGCCGTCGCCGGTGTCGTTGACTCCGGAGGCGCCGACCACGGTGACGTCGCCGCCGGAGCCGACGTCGACTCCCCCAGCCCCATCCCCCACCCCATCTCCATCTCCATCTCCATCGCCATCGCAGGAGCCGCTGGGTCCCCCGCCGGGCCCCGCGGAAGCACCCAGCGAGAACACCGGGCCGCCGCCGGGCATCCTGGAGATCCCCGGTCTCCCCCCGATCACGCTGCCCGGGTACGTGCCGCCGGAGCCCCCGCCACCGGCACCGGTGCCGCTGGGGCCACCTCCCGGACCCGTTTAGCCGGGACGTGATGTCGACCGGGTAGGAACCGGCCTTCTGCCGCTCGGGCGATGACGCCGCAGGGTCGACGACACCCGTCAGCGCACCGCGGCCCTGCCGCGGATCCGGCCGAGCGCCACCAGCGCGAGCAGTGTGACGGCCAGGAGGATGCTGGTGCACGCCGCGGCCTGGAAGGCCTGACCGCGGTCGGTCAGCGCGAAGATGGTGACGGGCAACGTCTTCCACGTCGCCGGGTACACCATCACCGTCGCACCGAGCTCGCCCATGGACAGCGCGACCGCGAGACCCGCCGCAGCGCCCAGCGCAGGCAACAGCAGCGGCAACGTCACCCGCGTCAACACCCGGATCGGGCTCGCACCAAGGGATTCCGCGGCCTGACGGAAGGCCGGGTCGAGGCGGTCCAAGGCAGCCGACACCGCGCTGAACGAGAACGCCAGTACCAGCACGGCATGGGCCAGGATCACGATCCACCTGGTCCCGCCAAGCAGGAGAGGCTGCGAGTTGAACGCGATCAGCAGACCGAGCCCGATCGCCACCGACGGCACGGCGATCGGTAGGTGGAACACCGCATCGGTGACGCGGCTGAGCCAGCCGGGAGCCTCGCGCGCCGCCAGCGCCGCCCAGGTGCCGAGCACCAGGGCGATCCCGCCGGCGATGAACGCGGTCTGCAGACTGACCGAGAGGCTCGCGAGGTTCTCTCCGGTCAGTGCGTCGGCGAGGTGCATGAAGCCCAGCTGCGAGGGAAGCGCACCGGTCCACGAGCCGGCCAGCGCGGCGAGCACCACCGTCGCCAAGGGCGCGACGAAGACGACGAGGACGACCGCACCGAAGATCCCGAGGACGAGCGCTCTACTTCGCCTGGTCCACAACAACATCGGCGTCTCCCTTCCCTCGGCGGGTCATCAGACGGGCGAAGATCACCCGGTACAGCGTGTACAGCGAGAGGGACAGCACGATCTGCACGGTGGCGATCACGGCGGCGCCTGGCAGATCGAACGTCACGATCCCACGGGTGTAGATGAGTACGGGCAGCGTGGTGACGCCCTTGGCGCCGGTGAACAGCACGATCCCGAACTCGTTGAGCGTCAACAGCAGGACCAGGGCGCCGCCTGCCATCAGGGCGGGCCACGCCTCGGGCATCACCACCGACCGCAGCACCCGCAGCGGAGAGGCCCCGAGGCTGGCCGCGACGTCGAGCTGCGCTCTCGGCAGCATCGAGAACGACGCGAGGAGGGGGCGGATGACGAACGGGGTGAAGAAGGTGATCTCCGCGGCGATCACCCCCGCCGGGGTGTACAGGAAGTTCAGCGCGGGCGAACCACCGCCGGTGACGCCCGCGATGACCGCGTTGACCGCGCCCGCAGTTCCGTAGAGGAAGGTGAAGGCCAAGGTGATGAGGAAGGACGGCAGCGCCAGCACGGTGTCGATGAGCCTGCCGACGAGCCGACTGCCCGGAAACGGCACGAACGCCAGGATCACCGCGAGGAACGTCCCGAGCACCAGGCAACCGCCTGTCGACGTCGCGGCGATCGCCACGGTGCGCCAGAGCGCGTCGCGGAACGACTCCGAGGACAGCACCGATGCCCAACTGCTTTGCACGTCATCGCCTTTCAGCGACTCGAGGCAGACCCGAACCAGCGGGTACAGCGCCACCAGCAGCACGACGACGAGCGGCGGCACGGCCCACCACGCCGCGAGCGACCTCGGCGGCGCCTGCCGTTCCGGCGCCGCAGGTTCCCGATCCAGCAGCGCGGTCACGGCGATACCGTCACCAGCACACCGGCGGGTTCCGGAAGACGCACGCCGATCTCGGCGCCGACGTCGAAGTGCGTGTGGCCGGGCACGTCGACGTCGATGAGCAGGTCGGGCAGATCGTTCACGGCGAGGACGAGGCGGGTAGTCGCGCCACGCCAGACGGCGGCGTTCACCTTGGCTCGCAGCGCATTGCGATCGCTGAGTGCGACGACCTGGATCGCGTGCGGGCGGACGCACAGCAAGGCCTTCGACCCCGGTGGCCAGGCGTCTCGGCCGACCGCCGGCTGCGGCGCCTCCGCGCTGACCGTTTTGTGCGCGAACGTGATCAGTGCCGAGTTGCCGATGACGCGGCCCACCGTGCACGGAATCAGATTCGCCCCGCCGAGGAAGGCCGCGGTGAAGCTGGTCGGCGGCCGCTTCCACAGGTTCTCCGCCGAGTCCACGTCCATCAGCCTGGCGTCGTTCATGACGACGATGCGGTCGGCGAGCGCCAGCGCCTCGGACTGGTCGTGCGTGACGTACAGCATCGCGGTGTCGGGCAGCGCCTCCTTGAGCCGCTGCAGTTCGGCCAACATCGACTGGCGGAGTTGCGCGTCGAGCGCGGCCAGCGGCTCGTCGAGCAGCAGCACCTTCGGTCGGATCGCCAGCGCCCGCGCAATCGCGATGCGCTGCTGCTGGCCGCCGGAAAGCTCACGCGGCAAACGCCTTCCGAAGCTCGACATGCCGACCATGTCCAGTGCCTCGGCGACCCTCAGGCCGATCTCATCGCGCGCGACGCGCTGCGACTTCAGTCCGAAAGCCACGTTGTCGGCTACCCGCATGTGCGGGAACAGGGCGTAGGACTGCAACACCACCCCGATGCCACGCTTGGCGGGCGGAAGGTCGGTCACGTCGCGCCCAGCCAGGCGGACCGCACCCGTCGTCGGCCGTACGAACCCGGCGAGTGCGTTGAGCGCGGTGGACTTGCCCGATCCGCTGGGGCCGAGCAGCGCCACCGTCTCCCCGTTGGCGACCCGGAGATTGAAGTCGACGAGCGCATTCGTCGTCTTCTTGCCGCGCCCGTAGGCGACCCCGACTCGGTCGAACGTGATTGCGGGCGCGCCGCTTTCCGCTGCGCCGCTTTCCGCTGCGCCGCTTTCCCCTTCGCCGCTTTCCCCTTCGGCGGCCCCGCGGTCGCCGATCGCCGCCTCGGTGCGCGGTGACGCCCGCCCGGTGTCGGCCATGATCAGCTACCGGTGGCCTTCTGGTAAGCGGCGACGTCGGCATCGAGCTCGGCGAGCACGGCGTTCCAGTCCGGTACCCACACCTCGACGCCCTTCAGAACACCCGCCGGGGTGTTCGCATCAGCCGCCTGCTCGGAGGATGCGACGAGGGACTGCAGGACCGGTATTCCGAGCGCCTCGGGTGCGACCGTCTTCTGCACGTCCTCGGAAGCCAGGAAAGCCAGCAACTTCTTGGCGCCGTCGGCGTGGGGGGCGCCCTTGGTGACACCGCCGACGTAGGGCACCGAGATCGTCGTCCTCTTACCATCTGCGGTCGCAGGGAAGAAGAGATTGAACTTGGACCCGTCACTCTTGATCGAGTCCAGGTTCATCTGCACGTCGCCGTTGGCGACGAGGAGTTCACCGTTGCTGACCTTCGGCTGGAGCTTGCCGGTGGACGACGACGGGCCAACGTTGTTGGCCTGCAACTTGCCCAGGTACTCCAGCGCGGCGGGCTTGCCCATCAGGTGCTGCAGCAGGACGAGGACGGCGGTGCCGTCACCGGCCTGGCCGGGCGTCGAATACTGAAGCTTGCCCTTGTATTCCGGCTTGAGCAGGTCGTCCCAGGTGACGGGCTGGGGGTTGGCGTCGGGGTTGGCGATGAAGCTCAGCGCGTTGTCGACGATGGGCAGGTAGTTGCCTCCTGGGCCGACCTGATCGGCCGCGATCCCGCTGGTGTCGACGCCGCTCGGCTGCAGAAGGCCGGATTGGTCGGCCTTCTGGATGAACGGTGGCAACGTCACCAGCAGGTCCGCCTGCGGGTTGGACTGCTCCTTCTCGACGCGCGAAACCACCTCGCCGGAACCGGCTTCCACGATGTTGACGTTGATGCCGGTGTCCTCGGTGAACTTCTTGAACTGCGGTTCGTACCAACTGGCGAGGCCGTCGGCGCTATACACGGTTAGGGTTTCACCACTTCCGGAGCCGGAAGAACCCGTGCCGCCGCAGGCGGCCGACGTGATGGCGAGCGCAGCGGCCGAGACGACCGCCAGAGTCTTGCGGAGTTTCATCGGTCAGTCCTTCGGTTGGGGTTGGTGGTGCGATCGGGATGCTGGGGTGTCGGACACGAGTTCTCCCTCAGAGCTCGATGAGTTGGGCGGTCTGTTCGGCGATGGCCGGGCCCAGCGTCATCCCACGGCCGCCGGGACCGGTGACCACCCACACCCCCTCGGCCGTCTGGGTGCGGCTCACCAGCTCACCGGGGTCGACGCACTGGCTGTACACGCCTGCCCAGCGCCGGCGAATCGGCGGCAACGGACGGCCGAGGAACTCCTCGACCAGCGAGGTCAGGTAGGCATACGGCGCGTCATCGGTGTCGAAGGCGAAAGGTTCGTCGTAGGAGTGGGTGTCGCCGATGGTCAGCCCGCCGTGCAGTCGTTGTACGCACAGCAGCTGCATCCGGTGCTCGCCGGCGACGGGGTCCTGAGGTTCGTTGTCCCGCAACGTGTCCAGGGCGGTGCCTGCGAACCCAGGGTAGTAGCGGAAGCTGTCGCCGTCGGCGATCGCCGTCGTCAATGGCTCGCCGAGCGGGTCGGTCTGCATCATCTGCAACCGCACGCGGCGCACGGGCAGCTCACCGGCGACGTCCCTGGTCAGGCCACCGTGGGCGGCACCGGGGCACAGCAGCACCAGATCGCCTTCGTGACGGCGCCCGCGATCGTCGCGCACCGTGGTGCCGTCGATGGCGCGCGCCTCGGTACCGGGCAGGAACTCGTATCGACCCGTTGCGTCGAGATGTTCGCGGATTGCGGGCATGGCCTGCCGCGACTCGACGGCGCCGTCACGCGAACAGTGCAGGGCGGCAACGAACTTGCCACGCAGCGCGGGGTTGATCGCCCGAGCGCGCTCAGAGTCGACCAGCTCGAAGCCGCGCGCCTCCGCGTCGGCACGCGTGGCGACCTGCTCGGCCACCGCCACCTCGCGCGGCGTGCGCAGCAGCGTCAACGAGCCAGCGGGGCGAAAGCCCACGCCGGGAATGCGGGCGCCGATCTGCTCCCACAACTCGCGTGAGCGCAGCGACGCCGCCAGTTCGTGGTCTGCGCGACCGGACACCCACACCAACCCGAAGTTCCGCACGGTGGCGCCGCGCGCCTCGACCTCGCGTTCGAGGTGAGTGACCCGGTGGCCGCGGTCAACGGCTTCCAGGGCGTGGGCGGTTCCGAGGATGCCACCGCCGATGATCGTCACACGCATGGTGAGTGACCTTTCAGATTCAGGGATACGGCCTGCGAAAGCCCCGGTGTTGCCGAAGGGAACAGCAGGTTAACAATTGGACTAGACCAATCGAGGGTATGCTGTGCCCCGTGAACGCGCTGTCTGAAACTGCCGAACTGTTGCGCTCCCTACGCGGTGTGTGGGACGAAGAAGCCGTCGACGAACTCGACCACGCACTCCAATCCGTCTCTCGCGCAATCGATGACGCCGCCGATGACGAACTGGCCCTGGCCGCGGCTTTGCACGACATCGCGCACAGCCCGCTGTTCGACGCATCCGCGGCTAGCCGACACGACCTGACTGCGATGGAATGGCTGACTCCCCGCTTCGGGGAGAGGGTGGGCTGGCTGGCAGGCCAGCACGTCGCCGCCAAGCGGTACCTGGCCGCCACCGAGCCGGGCTACGGCGTTGCCCTGACACCGACGTCGGTGGAGTCACTGCGCGCGCAAGGCGGTGCCCGCATCGACGAGTCCCTCCTCAGGCACCCCTGGTGGCCCGACGCGTTGCGGCTGCGGCGGTACGACGACGCCGCCAAGGATCCAGAGGCGGCAGCCAGGGGAAGGGCGGCGACGATCGAGGACGTGCTGATCATCGCGGAGCGGGTGATGCGGCGTGTGGTCGAGCAACGTCATCTGGCGCCGGAGTCGCGGTGAGCAAGCCGTACGCCGTCCGCACCGCGCTCGACGACGTTCTCGCGCAGCTCGTCGAGGGAGACGCCTTCCCGCCGGAACGTGAGCTGGCCGTGCGCTTCGGCGTCGCGCGCGAGACCATCCGGCAGGCTCTGCACGAGCTGCTGGTCGAGGGTCGCATCGAGCGGCGCGGCCGCGGCACCGTGGTGTCGAAGCCCAAGCTGGTGCAGCCACTTTCGCTGAAGTCCTACACCGAGGGCGCCAAACAGATGGGCCGCAAACCGGGGCGTCTCCTGGTCACCTGGGAGGACGTCGCTGCCACCACGGAGTTGGCCGTGGCCTTGGAGGTCACCGACGGGGACGCGGTGATGCACCTCGAGCGCGTGCTGCTCGCCGACGGTCAGCGCATCGGCCTGGAGAGCACCTACCTCCCACGGCACCGCTTCGGACAGTTCACCGAGACGTTCGATCCGACGACGTCGCTGTATGCCGCGATCCGGGCGACCGGCGTCGAGTTCGGCTCAGCCGTCGAGCGGGTGGAGACGGTCCTTGCCTCGCCGCGGGAGGCCGGGCTGCTGGAGTCGACGACGGCCATGCCCATGCTGCGCTTGAACCGCAGGTCGCTGGACACAGACGGCCGGCCGATCGAGGTGGTGCGGTCGCTGTATCGCGGCGACCGGGTGGCGTTCGAGGCGCTGCTCAACGACCGGGACTGACGCGGAACGCCTCAGCGTGCGCGATGGCAGGCCGCATCGACCATCCCCTGCGGCGTCCATCCTGCGACGTCAGGTCGACCGCATGTACGGGCTGCCGGGCGGCGCCAGTTCCTGCGGCTCGAAACCGTAGGAACTCGCGAACTCCTTTGGCACCAGCACCATCTCAACGGAGAGGTCGTCCACAATCCGCAGATAGAATCCGCCAGAGACGTCGGGCATCCCAGCCGTCGAGCGGGCCCCCAGCGACTCGGCCGCCTCGCGAGCGCGCAGCAACTCCGCGCGGTCTCGATATCCCATCGCCACGTTCATGAATCCTTGGTCGCTCAGCAGCGCGTCGGCCGGTGGCGGCTTCGGCACCGGCGTCACGTAGCGCGACACCTCGAGGACCACGTCGCCCGCCTGGAACACGGCGCACTCGCATTCGGCGCCGGCAAGCCCCCACAGTGCCTCGTGTTCAGGTCGGTGCAGGGCATCGGGCGCGATCTCCTCGAATCCGAGCGCTCCCGCGAAGTAGCCGCGCGCCGCCGCCAGGTCCGATACGGAAACGGCGGCGTACGTCACCGCGGGGCCGGGGCGCACACCCGGATGCCGCGTCGGCTCGTCGTCTTCGATGATCTCGACGATGACGTCGGAGCCGGATTCGCGAAAGCACACGCGCCGTTGGCCATCAACCCGGATCGGTTCGGTGATCGTCGGATATCCCGCCTCGTCAAGACCGACCAAGACCGCATCGAAGTCGGCGACCGTGACGCCGAAGCGCGTCCAGCCCAAGTCGGCCGGACTCCAGTCGGGCCGTCGTGGCCGCTGAGCGGGTACCACGTGATGGAACAACTCCACCTGCACGAACTCCTGACGTCCCAGCATCCACCACAGGATGCACGAGGTGTCGTCTCCGCTCGGAAGTTCCTGCAGCCCAGCCGGGAACGTCCCCCACCGCGGCCTGCCGCCCGCGCTGGAGAACCCGAAGACGTCCACCAACGTACGGATCGTGCGCGGCATGTCTGCGGTGCAGAGCGCTACCTGGATGAGACCTGCCATTGGTCGATCCTTCCTGCCGTGTCGGGTGCAGCCGTGCCGAAGTTGACGAGTTCCGTGACACCGCCGTCGTAGCGGAACTCAGCGCCGGTGAGGGAGCGGTTCGACGGATCGGCGAGATAGACGATTGCGCGGGCGATTTCGTCCGCATCGATGAGATGCCCGAGTGGCATGCGCGCAGTCAACAGCGCCCGGGCGGCATCCGGGTCCGCGTCGTAGCGGCCGGTGACGGCGGTGTGGACGGCACCGGGATAGACCGCGTTGACGCGGATCTTGTCGGCCACGAGGTCGGTCGCCATCGCGCGGGTGAGTGCGGCGACCGCCCCCTTCGACGCGCTGTACACCGCCCGCAAGGGGGTGCCCGCAACGGCGACATTGGATGCCACGTTCACGATGGACGCCGCATTGCCCTGGCGCAGCAGGGGTATCGCGTGCCTGCTGACACGGGCGACTCCGAACACGTTGACCTCGAAGACCGCCAGCCACTCGGCGTCCGTCGCCGTCTCGACGGTGTTCCTCCCGCCGATCCCCGCGTTGTTGACGACGACGTCGAGCCTGCCGTACACGTCAGCGATCCGGGCGAACGCGGTTTCCACTGACGCGTTGTCGGCCACGTCGCACTCGAGCCAGGTCACCCCTTCCATGGGAGGGCCGTCGCGCAGGTCCAGGCCGACGACCGCGGCTCCGGTCGCGGCGAACGCCGCGGCGGTGGCGAGGCCGATCCCCGAACCCGCACCGGTTACGGCCACGATTTGGGGAGTCGCGGGAGATCCCGCCGGGGTAACAGTCATCTTTCATCGTCCTCACTCGCTCCGGATTCGCCGGAGCGGGATGCTCTTTCATGATTTCGAAATATGATTGACATATCGAAACTAACATGATTGCGTGAGTAGCGCCACACCCTCGCGCCGTCGATTCAAGTAGGCCCGAAAGCCCCGGGAGGCGAAATCGCTCGCAGCCGAAGGCAGCCCGACCCGGCCTGCGTCAGGAGAAAGAGAGTCCCATGACTTCCCTGCAATCAAAGGTCTTCATCGTCACCGGTGGCCTGGGAGGGATCGGCAGCGTCACCGCCGGGCTTCTTGCCGATGCAGGCGCACATGTCGTCGTGACCGACCTCGTCGACGGTGGCGGCACGGACCTCGCCGCCGACCTCACCGCGCGCGGCGCCGAGGCGGCGTTCCTCGCCGCCGATCTGACACAGGAGGATCAGGTTCGTGCGCTCGTGGACTTCACCATCGAACGGTTCGGCCACCTCGACGGCGCCTTCAACAACGCGGGTATCCCACAGCACGGTAAGCCCCTGGTGGAGCTCACCTCCGCGGAGTTCGACAAGGTGATGCGCGTCAACGTGCTGGGCGTCTTCCACTGTTTGAAACATCAGATGTCGGCCATGAAGGACGGGGGGTCGATCGTATTGACCTCGTCCGGGCTGGGCGTGACGGCCTTTCCGGACCGGGCTGAGTACATCGCTTCGAAGCACGCCATATGCGGTCTGGCGCGCGCCGCCGCCGTCGAGGGCGCACCGTTCGGAATCCGAGTCAACGCAGTCCTTCCGGGCTCCATCCGAACACCCATGGCAGAGGCCGTCTTCGGGTCACTTGACAACGCGGCCGACCAGCGCGCCGGAGTCATCCATCTGCTCCCACGCCTTGGTGAGTCCGAGGAGGTCGGCTTCGCCGTGCGGTGGTTGTTGTCGGACGAAGCATCGTTCGTGACCGGCGCACTCATGCCGGTCGACGGCGGCACCACCGCGGGCCGACGGGTTTGACGAACGCTTCCGCCCCCAATTCGGTTCGCGGTGAGTGCGCGACGTTCCCACCGTCAGACGAGCACGACTAGAGATCAGGTGAATCACGCTGTGGCAAATGAAGACGTCTCCGCGATCAAGAGCGACATCGAGACAGTCACTCAGTTGATCCTCCTCGAGCGACAAGGCCGTGATCGGGGATGGTGGGATCAGATGCGGGCCCAGTACTGGCCGGACGCCGTGATGCATCTCAGCTGGTTCGACGGCAGCGCCCACGACAACGTGGACATGTCGAAGGAGATGAACTCCGGTGGCAATCTCGCCACCCATCGCCTGTCCCCCATCGTCGTTCACGTCGACGGCGATCGCGCGCTTGCCGAAGTACCGGCGGCGATCGAAGCACCCACCATCATCCAGGGCGTCGACGTCGTGCTCACGTCCTACCTGCGTCTGCAATATCGCGCGATTCGGCGCGAAGGCGACTGGCGACTACTCAGCCTGAACACCGTCTACGAACGCGACCTGCTCGCCGCCACGACACCGGGACGGGTGGTGCACGTGGACGACGCTGAGCTCGCCCCCTTCCGAAAGCCCTACCGGCTGCTCGCCTGGTTTCTGGCGTCCCGCGGTTACTCCGTTCTCGACGACCTGCTTGGCGAGGACCGTCCCGATGAGGTAGCCGCGTTCTACGAGCGCGAACGCCGCTGGCTAGCTGGAAGCTGACCTCAATTCCCATCGCACGCAACCAGACTCGTGAGTCTGGAGAAAGTGGCACTCATGCCTGAAGCAGTAATCGTTTCGACCGCGCGCTCGCCGATCGGACGGGCCATCAAGGGATCTCTCAAGGATCTGCGAGCCGACGAGCTGACCGTCCAAATGGTCCGAGCCGCCCTGGCCAAGGTCCCGGAGCTCGACCCCGCGGACATCACCGATCTCCTGCTGGGTTGCGGCATGCCCGGCGGGGAGCAAGGGTGGAACATGGGCCGCAACGTGGCCGTCATGCTGGGCTATGACCACATCCCCGGCGCGACCATCACCCGCTATTGCTCGTCATCGCTGCAGACCACCAGAATGGCGTTCCATGCGATCAAGGCCGGAGAAGGCAGCGCCTACCTCTCCGCGGGCGTCGAGGTCGTCAGCGGATTCAGCAAGGGCACCAGCGATTCCATCGAGGGGCAGGACCTTCTCAACCCCCGCTTCGCCGACGCGACGGCCCGCACGACGCACCGCGCCGAGAACTCCGCGCCCTGGGTGGATCCCCGCGAGCACGGGGAACTGCCCGATGTCTACATCGCGATGGGTCAGACCGCCGAAAACGTCCAGCAGGTGCTCGGGATGAGTCGGCGCGAACAAGACGAGTTCGCCGTCCGTAGCCAGAACCTCGCCGAACAAGCGATCGCCGACGGATTCTGGGCACAGGACATCACGCCGGTGACCCTGGCCGACGGCAGCACCGTTTCCGCGGACGACTCACCAAGACCCGGTACGACCCTGGACGCAGTCAGCCAGCTCAAACCCGTGTTCCGCCAAGACGGTACCGTGACCGCAGGCAACGCCTGCCCCCTCAACGACGGAGCAGCAGCCCTCGTCATCACGAGTGACACCAAGGCCAAGGAACTCGGCATCACACCGCTGGCCCGAATCGTGGCGACCTCGGTCACCGGAATCTCCCCCGAGATCATGGGACTCGGCCCGGTCACCGCGATCCCCGCCGCACTCGACGCCGCAGGCCTGTCCCTTGCCGACATCGACCTCTTCGAGATCAACGAGGCCTTCGCCGTCCAATGCCTTGGCTCGGCACAGAAACTCGGCATCGATCAAGACCGGCTCAACGTCAACGGCGGCGCCATCGCCCTCGGACACCCCTTCGGGATGACCGGTGCCCGCATCACCAGCAGCCTCATCAACGCCCTCACCCAGCATGACAAGCAGTTCGGCGTCGAATCGATGTGCGTCGGAGGCGGAATGGGCATGGCCATGGTGATCGAACGGCTCAGTTGACGCCGCAAGGCGCCGCGACCGGGGCGTGACCGGCAGCCCGGTCCGCTTCAGGAGCCCAGGAACCGAACGACGTGCTCGACGAACGGCTCGGGCTGCTCCTCGGCGACGAAGTGCCCAGCGCCGTCGATCACGATCATCTCAAGGTCGGGAGCGGCGGCTCTCAGGTCACGCGCAACGCTCTCGCCAAGGGAGAGCCCACCCCCGATCGCGGCGACCGGCATCGTCAAGCGGCCGCCCGCATCGAGCCATGCCGCGTTGACGCGGCCGTCGTCAAGCAGCGCACGGTAGTGACCGAAGCTGCGCGCCAATGCGTCTCGGCCACGGTACGTGGCAGTGGTAGCCGCGATGGCAGCCGGTGGAAACGCGGCCTGGTTCTTGGCCAGGCGGCCGAACCACCACGCGAAGAACGCGTCTTCGGACCCTGCGATCAGCATCTCGGGGACGTCAGGAGTCATGAAGAACCCGTGGTGCCACCGTCCGCCGCGGGCGACGTCCATCGCACGTTCCAGACCAAGCCCGGGGAGCGTCGTATCGACGATGGCGAGTCGCGCAACCTCGCCGGGGTGGATGCGCGCCCACGAAAAGGCGACATAGCCACCGATGTCGTGCCCGATGAGCCTGACCTGGCCGCCGACACCAAGGTCGTCGAGCACGGCCCGCAGCACCTCGGCCTGTGCGTCCTTGCCGTACCCGTCGGGCAGCGGATCGGATTCGCCGAGGCCCGGCAGGTCGGGCGCGAAGACGGTGTAGCCGGCGGCTGCCAGGGCAGGTGCCACCCCAACCCAACACCGCGACGTCTGCGGCCACCCGTGCAGCAGCACCACCGGCGGACCTTCGCCACCGATCAGGTATCCGATGTTGCCGCGCTCCCCGACGTGAGTCAGGCGTCGAAAGCCGTCGGGCACCACCTCATCGACGCGTTCTGAGGGGTCCGTCACACTCGAAGTCATCTCTCTCCCTTCATTGTTCATCGGCTTCGTCGTCGTCGTCTTCGTCGTCATCGGGTGGCCAGCGATCATCGCGACGGGTAGAACCCGGCATCCCGACTGGTGCGCCACACACTGCCGCCAGCCGTGAAACCCCCGTCGACCACGATCTCCTCGCCGGTGATCATCGCGGCGTCGTCGCAGGCAAGGAAGCTCACCACTGCCGCGATCTCCTTCGGTTCCGACGAGCGGCCCAGTGGGGTGTGATCGATGAGCCCCTGCAGATGGGGCGCACCGCGGTTGACGTCGGTCAGCACCACGCCGGGACAGACGCAGTTGACCCGGATGCCGTCGGCGGCCAGCTCCATGGCGGCGGCCTTGGTCAACCCGCGCATGCCCCACTTGCTCACCGCGTAGGCGACGTCCGGGTGGGTGGCGAAGGCAGCGTTCGATCCGATGTTCACGATCGCGCCGCCGCCAGTGGCCTTCATCTGGGGTGCAACCTTCTGGATGCCGAGAAAGGCCCCCGTGAGGTTGACGTTCAGCACGTGCTGCCAGTCATGCTCGGTGTACGTGGCGATGTTCTTCCGCTTGACGATGCCGGCGTTGTTCACTAGCACGTCGATGCGGCCCGTGGCGGCCATCACCGCCGCCACCAGCGTGTTCCACGAGTCGGCCGACGACACGTCGTGTCGGAAGAAGCGGACATCGGCGCCACCAGCGGCAAGGGTCTCGGACGCCGCGACTCCCTCGGCCTCGAGGACGTCGCACATGATCACCGAAGCACCCTTGGAGGTGAACAGTTCTGCCATCGCCAGTCCCTGCCCCCGAGCGGAGCCGGTGACGAGAGCCACTTTGCCATGCATTGCAGCACCTTTCCTTCTTGGCCAGTTGTGTTGTCGCCGTTCATGGCAGCCCGCATACCTGCCGGTCGGCGCGCTCCATGGTGGCTGGCGTCCCGCTCGTCATGCGGGCGGTTCGCAAGAGCCACACGATGATCAGGCCGAGTACCGCAACGCCGAGCGCCGTCGCGATCAGCATCGTGTGAAACGCGGCGGTGTACACGTCAGCGTGTCCGGTCTCCCCCGCCGCGACCCGGGCCGCGGTGCCCGCGGGAAGGGAACCACTGATGAGCGCGGCGATGACCATCCCGTAGACGCCCACCGCAACGGCTGCGCTGCCTGCGCGCATGAAGTTCAGTACGCCGACGGCGGTGCCGCTGCGAGCTTCGGGAACCGCCGATATCGCTTCGCCGTCGACGAGCCCCAACGGAAGCCCGTAGCCGAACCCGACCAGGGCCAGCGGCACGACGAGCCAGCCGAGGGATACCCCTGGCGTCAGCAGCAACAGGCCGAGATCGCCAACGACCAATGCCACCAGCGCGGCGTAGACAATGGTCCTTGGGCGGATCATGGGCACCCGGCGCACCAGATACGCGGCCAGGACCGGTCCCACCAACACCGGAATCGTCGTCGGCAGAAGAAGGATTCCCGTCTGCGCCGCGGTCATGCCCAACATCGCCGAGAGGCCCACCGGCAAGTACGTCAGGATCGTGACGTACCCCACCGCAGGAGCCAAAGGAACCAGAGCGAAGGCCAGGAACCTCCGATTCCGTAGCAGCCCAATGTCTACCGGCCGCTGACGCGGCGGTCGACTCCTGCGAGCAAGCGGCAGCAGGGAGCGCAGCGGAAGCAGGATCAACGCACTCAAGCCGAGAACCGCATATACGCCACGCCATCCCACGGCGGCCACCAAGCCGCCTGCGATGCTGGGCCCGAAGGCAAGTCCGACACCCACTGCGGTCCCGAACAAGGCGAAACTCCTGGCCCGCGCCGACCCGCTCGGATAGGCGTACGACATGGTGGCAGCGCCACCGGCGACGATGGCCGCGCATCCCGCCCCAGCGAAGGAGCGGGCCGCATCGAAGACAATCCAGTTAGGGGCAAGGCAACTCACTACCGACGACGCCAAGAGCATTACCAGTCCGATCACGAAGGTCCGTCGATAGCCGAACCGGTCGGCGAATACTCCCGAGGCGAGGGTGAAGATCGCGAAGGCGCCGTTGAACCCGTTGATCGCGACTTGAAGGCCGAGTTGGTCCGCGCCGAGATCCCTGGCGATCTCGGGCAACACCGTCGCGGTGCCGGTCACGTTCACCGGAGTGAGGAAGACGGCAGCAAGAATGACCGGGCCGACCGGCGTGCGGCGGCTATCCGAGGTCATGCTCACGTTCCCTTCGTTGACTGGCAAGCTGGTGTTCGTTCAGATCGCCCCGAACGACGCGTCCCGGGTGTGGCTGCGCTAGATCCGATCGATTACGCCGTGGCAGTCGCGGGAGCGGGCGCCCTTCCTGGCGGGAGCTGTCCTTGACGCTCGAAACCGTATGCGGCGTCCAGCTCTTCGGGAACGAGGAGCAATTCGACGGACATCCTGTCGACGATTCGCAGATACACCCCGCCAGACACGTCGGGCGGCGGGGTCGATGCCGATGCGCCGAGCGATTCCGCCGCGGCGAGCGCGTGGAGCATTTCGTCGCGGTCGCGATAGCCGATGGCGACATTCATGATGCCTTGATCGCTCAGCAGCCCGTCCTCGGGCGGCGGGTTCGGTGCGGGGCGTTCATAGTGCACCACCTCGAGCAGCACGTCGCGAGCGCGAAAGACCGCGCACGTCCGGACGGGAGCGTCGAAACCCCACATGGCCTCGTGCTCGGGCCGATGGATGGCGTCGGGCGCGAGTTCGGACAATCCGAATGCCTCACCGAAGTAACGACGGGCGCCTGCGAGATCGGACACGGAGACCGCCGCGTATGCCAACCTCGGCATCGAGGCGCGGTCGTCGCAGATGCCCGTCGGGACCACGGCGTCCTCCAAGGCCGCTTCCATGATCTCGATGATGGTGTCCGTACCCGGTTCACGAAAACACACCCGGCGCGCACCATTCACCGCGACGGGCTCCGTCAATGTCGGGCACCCCGCGCGGTGCAGCCGGGTCAGGGTCAGGTCGAAGTCTGCAACCACGATGCCGAATCGAACCCACCCGAGATCGGCGGGCGTCCAATCCGCCCGACGTGGACGTTGGGCGGGCACCGTGTGGTGGAACAGTTCGACCTGAACGAAGTCCTGGCCGCCGACCAACCACCACATCATGACCGAGGTGTCGTCCCCGGACGGCAGCTCCTGAATCTGAGCTGCGTCCGCGCCCCACCTCGGCCGACCTCCCGCATTGGCGAACCCGATGGCCTCCACCAAGATCCGGACCGTGCGGGGCAGGTCCGCCGTGCACAACGCGATCTGAGCGATGTTGCTCACTGATTCGATCTCCTGTAGCTCGAAAGGCCGAACACGTGCGGAACCGACGCGACTGACGTCACTCCGTCTGGATCCACCAATGAAGCGCCCGGCGCTTGAACTCTTCGGCAACCCAGAGCATCAACAGGGCGCACACCGAGAGCACGATGATGACCGCGAACGTCATGCTGGTATCGGCCGCGTTGGTCGCAGTGGTGATCAGAAGTCCCATCCCGGATGCGCCCGTGAGGATTTCACCAGTCACCACTGAGACGATGGCGAAGCTGACGGCAATGGGGAGGCTGGACAGCGTCCAGGCCAACGAGTAGGGAAACCGGACCTTCCACATGATGTCCCATCCGGAGGCACCCAGCAGACGCGCGTTCTGCCGAACGTGTGCCTCGACGGTCCTGGAGCCCTCGTAGGCATTGAACAGCGCCACGAAGAAGACCACCATGAAGGAGATCACGATGGAACTCTGCAGCCCACTTCCGAAGATCACCACGACGATGGGAATCAGCGCCACCCGCGGTACGGCGTTCAGCGCGACCACGAAGGGACGAAACACCGCACCGACGAAGTCGAAGCTCCCGAGAAACAGACCGATCAGGCCGCCGACCGCCATCGCGATGGCCAGTCCTACCAGGGACGCCACGAAGGTCGGCGCGAGGTAGTCCCACACGGCAGGCACACCGTCCCGGCCGAAGAGGAGGTTCACCAGGCTGGCGTAGACCCGCGTCGGTGAGCTGATGAAGTACGGATCGAGGAGCTTCCACTGCGAGAGCCCACCGATCTTGGGGATGAACTCCCATGCCAAGAGCACCAGCACCGCGACCAACGCCTGTGCCGCGACCACCACGACTTTCGACTGGGTGTTGAGCCGTCGTTTCACCGAGTTCGCCGAGCGCTCGGTGGGTAGCCGAGATGCTCGCACATCCTGCACGGTGCCGCCCAACGTCTTGGTTGTCATCACTGCACTCCCTCTGCGTTGACTCGCGCTGGTTCGTTGGCGTGTGAGGCATCGATCTGCAGGTGGAGATCACGCCAGAGCCGGCTGTAGAGATCGAGGAAGGCGGGACTCTCGCGCAGCGCCATCATGTCTCGCTTCGGGCCGAAGTCGACCTCGTGCTTGCTGTAGACGAATGTCGGGCGGGGCCCCATGATGTAGACCTCGTCGCACAAGCTGGCCGCTTCGGCGAGATCGTGCGTGACGAGCACCATGGTGATTCCGAGTTCCCGCACGATGTCGAAGACGTCTTGATGGATCGCTACCCTGCTGGGCTCGTCGATCGCCGAGAACGGCTCGTCGAGGAGAAGAACCTGAGGAAATGCTGCGACGCTGGTGAGAACCGCCACCCTACGGCGCATTCCGCCGGAGAGCTGATACGGATATGCCTTCTCGAAGCCCTCCAGATGAACCATGGCGATGAGCTCCCGGATCTGCCGGTCCACCGCCTGCCGCGACGTTCCCCTGCGCTTCCGCGCTGCCGCGCCCTTCTTGAAGCCGTAGTGCATTCGGACGTTCTGCTCGACCGTGAGCCAGGGCAGCACGGTGTCCTTCTGGAAGACCATGCTCAGCAGGTGGCGGCCCGATTGGTCCGGGCGCACCTGCACGTCTCCTGCCTGCGCCTGGCGCAGTCCAGCGATGAGGCTCAGCACGGTGCTCTTTCCGCACCCGCTGGGTCCGACGATGCCGATGCTCTGCCCACTCGCGACACCGAGGTTGAGGTCCTTGATCACCTCCAACCCGCTGGGATAGTGGTATCCGACGTCCCGGAATTCGATGGAAGCGCCTGTGGCGCGACCATTTTCGAGTGAGTCACCGCCGGGTCGGGAGCGGACCGAGAACTCCGACAAATTAGTCATTGCCTTCCAATCGCTGCATCGTAGTACGACATGTCCACCACGTTCGCGTAGTCGAACCGACTCGGATCATTGCCGAGAAAGTCCAGCCCCCCCTGCCTGAAGAAATCCACCGTGTGGGACCAGGTTTCATCGGAGATGTAGCCGGAGTTCGGGCTGAGGAGCGGTTTGAAGTTCTCCACCCCCTTCGCCAGCACGTCTCGCGATCCCACTGCCGCGAACTTGGGGTTGAAGGACATCAGAGCCTGAGCGATGTCCTTCGGGTCGGCTGCAAGATAATCCGGCATGGCCGCGGCATACGTCTTCAAGAACTTCTCCACTGCCGGCTTCTTCGCCGCGAGCGTCGCCGGGATGCCTCCGATGACGTCGTCGACACCCAGAGTCGGCCAGCCCGGCGGCAGATTCGATTCATCGCTGGGGTCGAAGATCACCCGCAATCTGCCTTCGTCGATGCCTCTCTGGAAGTACGAGATGTTGCCGGTCGCGCAATCGGTGCGTCCACCAACGACGTTGGCCGTGATCGCCGGGACCGAAGTCAGTTGCGTAAGTTGCCAGTCGGCGTCGTAGATGCGCTCCAGTTGCTTCGTCCATGCGTAGAAGACCGTCCCGGGGGTGGCCGTGGTGACGGACTTGCAGTCCGACGGGGTCTTGACCGACTCGTTCGACGCCACCACCCAGCCGCTGATGCCGGCGTCGACGCCGTAGATGGTCTTGACTTGCTTGCCGGAGTTGATGATTCCGAACAATCCACCTTGAGCGCCCTGGTAGAGGTCGACCTGACCGGCGACCAACTGACTGGTGTGCGCAGCCTCACCGATCTTGATCGTGACGTCAAGTCCGGCATCCTCGAAGTACCCCTGCGCCACCATCCAGTTCAAGGCGGCCTGGGGCACCGAGACGTCCCGCACACCAACCACCAGGGACAACCGGTCCCCAGACGACGTGGCCTCGCTGGCGGGTTTCCCGTCGGTGCCACAGCCCGTGACCACTACCGCGACGACGGCTGCAGCGGCCAGCGCCGCACGCCAGCGACGTCGGGCCTCGGATCGTAAGCGGTTGGGCCTCAACCGGATTCCATTGACCTGGTGGACCATGACTTCAGCTCCTTTGCTGTACTGATGGCTCATCTTGACCGAGATTCGTCCCGTCACGGTGCTTCTTCTCGTCACCCCACCGCTGGGCGAGATCGACGTAGAACGACACGAGTTCGGGTCGATCGATGGCTCCGAGGCTCAGCACGTCCTCGGCTGGGGCGCCCTGCAGGATCCGCTTGAGCGGCACCTCGAGTTTCTTGCCGGTCTTGGTGTGTGGGATCGCTGGCACGACATGGAACTCGTCGGGCACGTGTCGGGGGGAGCATTCAGTCCTGAGTCGGTGCCGGATCAGATCGATGGCCTCGTCGTCGACGACGGCGTCCGTCTGCGGGACGAGGAACATCGGCATGCGATAGGTGCCATCCGGGAGTTCGACGCCCAGCACGAGCGCCTCGGAGACACCACCGACGCCTTCGACCACGTTGTACAGATCCGCCGATCCGATGCGCACGCCGTTGCGGTTGAGCGTGGAGTCCGACCGACCGTGCACGACGAAGGAGCCACGGCTGGTGTGGGTGACCCAGTCGCCGTGCCGCCAGATCCCGGGATACACGTCGAAATACGCTTGCCGGTACCGTTTTTCATCCGGGTCGTTCCAGAACCTCACCGGCATCGACGGCATCGGCAGCGTCACGACGAGTTCCCCAACGGTGTCGCGGACCGGCTTTCCGGACTGGTCGAACGCTTCGACCGCCACGCCGAGCAGCGGGCCCGGAATCTCTCCTGGACGAACCGGCAGGCCAGGCGCGCCGCCCACGAATGAACTGACGACGTCCGTTCCACCGCTGGTCGAGATCAGCGGGATGTCCGGCGACACGGCGTCGGCGGCCCACTGGTAGAGCGATTCGGACACCGGCGCGCCGGTCACCATGATCCTGGCGAGCTGCGACAGGTCATGTGCGCGGCCGGGGCGCAGGCCGGCTGAAGCCGTCACTTGCAGGTACCCGGGATTGGTGCCCAACTGGTTGACACCGCACTCCTCAGCGATCTCCCACAGCCGGTCCGCCGTTGGAAAGGTCGGGCTCCCCTCGTAGGCGACGGTGGTGGCACCGGTCAGCAGTGCCGACACCACGACGTTCCACAGCATCCAGTTGGTGGTCGTGTACCAGAACAGGATGTCGCCAGCGGCCAGGTCCTGCTGCAGGCCGAGGAATGCCAAGTGCGTCACGGCGACGCCTGCGTGGCCGTGCACGATGCCCTTCGGGATGCCCGTCGTCCCCGACGAGAACAGGACCCACAGCGGATGGTCGGGCGGGACCTGCTCCGTGCGAAGCGGCTCGTCACCGCTCGGTGCGACGGCCTCCGCCCAGGTGAGCCACTGCGGCCCCGCGATGCGGTCGGCGGGCTCCATGTCGAGGCCGCCCCGTGGAACGGTCACCACGACGCGCGGCGCGAGCCGAACCACCAACTCGCCGAGGACATCCCGACGGTCACGCAGCACCCCGCCGAAGGAGTACGCCGTGGCGCCGATCAATACCGTCGGCTCCAGTTGAGCGAGGCGATCACTGGCGGCTGACGCTCCGTAGTCGGGTGCACAGCATGCCCACACCGCCCCGACTGCCGCCGTCCCCAGGAAGGCGACGATCGCCTCGTCGGCATTCGGCAGGTAGCCGACCACGCGGTCGCCGGGCACCACACCCGCCGATCGCAACGTGGCTGCGAAGGCAGTGACACGATGCCCGAGATCCTCCCAGCTGACGTCGTGACGGTTGCCGTCTTCGGCGACCACGACGATCGCCGGGGTACTCAACGAGCCGACATGGCGCAACACCTGATCGGCGTAGTTCAGCCGGGCACCGGTGAACCACCTCGCGCCGGGCATCTGGCGGTTCTCGAGGACGGTGTCGTAGGACTGAGACGACACCATGCCGAAGAAGTCCCACACCTCGCCCCAGAAACTCTCTGGCTCTGAGATCGACCAGGCATGGAGCAGCCCGTAGTCGGATACGTCAACCCCGAATCGGTGAGCGATGCGGGCCGCGAAGCGGCCCATCGCGGAATCGACGCCGAGGGGTGCGTCAGCCCGGGTAGCGCTCGGCCGGTTCGTCTCCACGCTCATGACGAGTGGGATCCCGTCATCAGCTCGGCGAGGTCCTCGGGTGCGAGGAACGACGGCGGCGGTGGCGGACCCCAATCGTAAAGCGACCGTGCACCTTCCCACACGCCCGGCACCCATAGCGCGTCGTCGACGATGCAGTCGATGTCGGAGTAGTACTCAGAGAAGTTGCCCGCCGGATCCTTGAGATACCAGAAGAAGTTCGAGCCGATGGCGTGGCGGCCCAGTCCCCAGACATGCCGCTGCGGGTCCTGTTCCAGCATCCGCGCGGCACCCCGGCCGACCTCGTCGACGTCGTCGACGAGCCAAGAGGTGTGGTGCAGCAGGTTCGTCGGCGCGCTCTGCACCATGATGTTGTGGTGGTCGGTCGAACAGCGCATGAACGCGGCGATGCCCTTCACCGTGTCACTCACCTTGAAACCGACACCGTCGGTGAAGAACCGCTGAGATGCCTCCTGATCGGTGGAGCCAAGGACGACGTGCCCGAGTTTCCTTGGCCTGACCCGACCTTCGCGCAACACTGATTCAGCACGCGCGTTCTCGCGGGCGATCACGCCCGGCCTGTTGTATACCGGCGCGGGGGTGGGCTCGGACTCTACGCGCGGTGCGATCTCCACCCGCACTCGCACCTGAGTGCCGGGATCGAAGGCCTCCACCGACGTCGCGGAACGCACGGTCTTGACGTCGAGCCTGTCCATCGCCCGCGCCACCCGGTCGAGGTCATCGGGGTCGTCGACACCGACTCCGAGATCGAGTAGGCGTCGACGGGGGGCGTGGGCGATGACCAGCTGCTCCCCACCGTCGAGTGTGCTGAACTTCGCGACCTCGGACGCGCCGTTGGTCGCGGCGGTGGGTGTCAGTCCGAAGTCCGCGTAATAGTCAGCGGTGCTCCGAACGTCCGGTACACCGATCGTGATGCTGGTGAGTCGATGCAGGGTCATCGAGAATCCTTCCGTGGTTGGACGCGGCTAGCTGGCGACGCACACTTGGCGCAGACTGCCGATGCCTTCGATGGATGTCTCGACCACATCACCGACCTGGAGGTAACGCGCCGGCGTGCGGGCGCCACCGACGCCGGCAGGTGTCCCGGTGAAGATGACGTCGCCTGGCAGCAACGGAAGTACTGACGACAGCCGCTCCAGCAGAGTCGGCACGGAGAAGATGAGGCGGCTGGTCGAGCTCTTCTGCACGGTCTCGCCGTTGATCCTGCATTCGATCGCGACGTTGTCGGGTGCAGCGATCTCGTCCGGTGTGACGAGCCACGGACCCTGCGGCGCGAATCCCGGGAACGACTTGCCGAGCGAGAACTGCGGAGCAGGCCCGGAAAGCTGAAGCGTCCGTTCGGAGAAGTCCTGCCCGACGGTCAGGCCCGCCACGTGGGACCAGGCGTCAGCCGCCGCGACGCGGTCGGCCCGACGCCCGATCACGACGACGAGCTCGGCCTCCCAATCGACGGTCTCCGCGGACAGTGCGAGATGGCCGACCGGGCCGGCGAAGCTGCCTACCCACTTGGTGAACGTCGTCGGTGAGTCCGGGTACGCCAGCCCCGCCTCGTCGGCGTGGTCTCGGTAGTTGAGCCCGATCGCGAAGACCTGCCGCGGATCTGGCGACGGGGGTCCGAGCGCTTCGAGTGGGACCGGCGCGCCATCGGCCGCGAAGTCGATGGACGCGGTGGCCGCCCAGGCTAGGAATTCGTCCCATGCGTCGTACACCCGGCGTGGGTCGGGCCCGAACTCTCCGTCGCTTGCTCTCGCGATGTCGACCATCGATGCCTCGTCGGGAGAAATCATCACCGTTCGACCGGACCATGTTGCGATGCGCACTCGTTCGCCTCTCTGAGTCGTGATTGTCGTTACGACCAACCACCGTTGTGGTGTCACTCACACAACCAGGGAGAATTCGAGATGTCAAGATTATTTCGAAATATTGCACCGCCCGCTCCTTCCAACGGCAGCGTGACAAATTTCGAAACTTCGCTAGGGTGTCGGCATGGCGCGTCCCCGATCAGTGAGCCCGACCCGCTCCGACGTGGTCCTCGGTCAGATCCGAGCCGACATCCTCAACGGGCGGCTCGCCCCGGGCTCCCGCCTCGGGTTCGTCGACCTTGGCAAGCGGTACGCGGTGAGTTCCGGCGTGCTGCGAGAAGTGCTGCCCCGCCTCGTCGAGCAAGGGCTCGCGGAGTCAGAGGCGCAACTGGGATTCCGGGTCGTCGACGTCTCCATCGAACGCCTGGCCCAACTCACCGATGCCCGCGTCGCCATCGAAACCCTGGTGACCCGGCAGGCCATCGCGTCCGGGGACATCGCATGGGAGTCCTCCGTGGTGGCGAGCCACCACGCCCTGGCCCGCATCGGCGATTCCACCTTCGCCGACGGGATGACCGAGGAGTGGTTGACCGCGCACGAAGCCTTTCACGTGGCGATTCTTGCTGGCTGCGAGAACGCCTACCTCGTCGACACCGCCGTGCGACTGCGCTCGATCTCCGAGGTCTACAGGTGCTGGTCGCGGCCCGCACATCGCAGCACCCATCGCGACGTGGCCCGCGAACACCACGACATGATGAAGGCGGCGATCGCGCGGAACGCCGACCTCACGGTGAAGTTGACCGAGACACACATCCGGCTCACGACCGAGCTGCTGATCGCCAGTCGCACCGCCGAGCTGTCGGCGTCCTGACGGACCCCCGTCAACTCCTGACGGACGCCGTCATCTCCCCGGCGCGAGGGTGCGCGTCGACGTCACGCTGCGGGGATCGGGCGACGCCCGAATCCTTCGCCACCCACGACGACTGAGGCCCGCTCGACGTTCTGCTCGTGGGGCTGCCCCAGCGGAATCCGGCTGGCCTCGTCGAGCCGGTCGTAGATCTCGTCGCCGAGCGTGACGTCCAGCGCGGCGACGTAGTCGTCCAGTTGGTCGACGGTCCGCGGACCGATGATCGGCACCACGCCCGTCGTCGACCGGCGTGCGCGCTCCAACAGCCATGCCACTGCCACCCGCGCCGCGGGCACGCCCAGCGCGTCGGCGGCCGCGAGCACGGCGTCTACCGTGGCCGCCTTGACCGGTTCGTCCTCCGCGTGCACCAGCCGGTTCCACCCGGTGAGCCTGCCCTCGGCGCTGCTGCGGTACTTGCCCGTCAGCAGTCCCCCGCCGAGCGGTGACCACAGGGCGGCACCGATTCCGAGCGCCTCCGCCATCGGGAGATTGTCCCGGTCGCCACTGCGCTCGACGAGGCTGTACTCGAACTGCACGCCGGAAATCGGAGCCCACCCGCGCAGCTCCGCGAGCGTGACACCACGGGAGGTCATCCAGGCCGGGAAGTTCGACAGCCCGGCGTAGAGGATCTTGCCTGCGCTCGCGAGATCGTCGAAGGCGCGCACGATCTCGTCGATCGGGGTGACGAAATCGGGAAAGTGCACCCATAGCAGGTCGACGTAGTCGGTACCGAGCCTGCGCAGACTGTCCTCCACCGAACGGAACATCGCGCGGCGGCCGTTGCCCGTCTGAAGCACCCCGCTGCCCGCGGGCGTCCCGCCGATGGCGAACTTGGTGGCGATCGAGAACTGCTCACGGCGCCCGCTCAGGATGCGGCCGAGGTTTTCCTCGGATTCGCCAACCTGGTACCCGGCGGCCGTGTCGATGAAGGTGCCGCCCGCTTCGGCGAACCGGTCGACGATGGCGCGTGCAGTGTCGGGGTCGGCGCCGTACCCCCAGCCGGTGCCGAAGTTCCCAGCGCCGAGCGCCAGGGCGGAAACGCGCAGACCGTTGTTGCGGCCGAAGGTGAAGTGCTCCATGTCGGATCCAAGCCCATCACAGCTGAGTTTATTTCTCAATACCCAGATGTCGCGCCTGGGCATCGGCTGGGAGTCTCGCCGGATGCGGCTCGGATCAACGGGAGTACTTGGTGATCAACTCCTGCTTGTACAGCTTGCCCGTGTCGGTCCGCGGCAACTGCCCCTCGAAGGAGATCGAACGCGGACACTTGTAATGCGCCAGGCGCTCCCGCAGCCACGCCAACAGCTCGTCGGCGAACGCGTCGGTGGCGTCCGCGGGATCCACGGCTTGCACGACGCCCTTGACGCTCTGACCCATCTCGTCGTCCGGGATGCCGAACACCGCGGCATCCATCACCTTCGGATGGGTCACCAAGAGGTTCTCGGCTTCCTGCGGATAGATGTTCACCCCGCCCGAGATGATCATGTGGTGGCGTCGGTCGGTCAGATAGAGATAGCCCTCCTCGTCGAGATAACCGATGTCCCCCACCGTCATCCAGCCCTGAGCGCTGCGGGACGACGCAGTCTTCTCGGGATCGTTCAGGTACTCGAAGCTGTTGCCGCCCTCGAAGTAGATCTCCCCTGGCTGTCCGACCGGGGCCTCGTCACCGTTCTCGTCGAGGATGTGAAGGCCGCCCGACATCGGCCTGCCGACCGACCCCGGATGGGTGAGCCACTCGTCGGCCGAGATGAGGGTCGATCCGTGCGCCTCCGATGAGGCGTAGTACTCGTCCACGATCGGACCCCACCAGTCGATCATCTGCTTCTTGATCTCGACGGGGCACGGTGCGGCGGCGTGGATCACCCGCTCCAGGCTTGATACGTCATACGAGTTGCGCACGTCCTCGGGCAGTTTCAGCATCCGGGTGAACATGGCGGGCACGAACTGACCATGGGTGATCCGGTGCCGCGCAATGGCTTCCAGGCAGCCCTCGGCGTCGAACTTCTCCATCACGACCGTCGTGTGACCGGCGGCCTGAACGTTCATCGACCACACCGACGGAGCGGTGTGATACAGCGGCGCGGGGCTGAGATAGACGGCGCCGGGGTGCATCCAGACGCCGACCAACGCCGACATCAACCCTGGCGCGTCGGCGGGTGCGACGTGCGCAAGGGCGCGCTTGATGCCCTTGGGGCGGCCGGTCGTGCCTGACGAGTACTGAAGCAGATCGCCCTCCCACTCATCGTCGATGGGTGTATCCGGTTGATCGGCAACGCATTCCGGATAGGACTGCCAACCGGAGAGCTCACCGTCCGCGATCAGCAACGTCGGAGGCAGTCCGCAGGGAAGGTGCTCGGCGAGGTCTTCGCACACCCTTCGCAACGCGTCGGACCCGACGATCGCCTTGGCATTGCTGTTGTCGACGATGTAAGCCGCCTCGGCGGCGGTCAGATGGGTATTGATCGGCACGTAGTACAGACCACTGCGCCGTGCGGCCCACATGACCGCGTGAAAGTGCTCGTTGTTCTCCATGAGGATGGCGACGGCGTCGCCTTCACGCAGCCCGCGCGACCTGAAGTGGTGGGCGAGCCGGTTGGCGCGCGCCTCCAGGTCGTCGAACGTGACGACGGTGCCCGACGGGTGCAGGACGACAGCTGGCTTGCCGCTGCCAAGGTGCTCGCGGATCTGCATGAGGGGACTGTACGGCGTGGCTTCGAGGCCCGACCGCGAGACCCCCCAAGACTTGACATCCGTCAAGTCTGGAGAGATCTACCATCGCGGGCAGTCCGCCGACTCGCCCTGGGCACGCATGTCTGGCGAAGTCAGATGCCGTAGCCAGACGCGAGTCTTCACCGTCAATTTGCAGGTAACTGCGAATTATTACAAAAGTATTGTCTAGCTATAGTTGCTCACGCTAACTTTGTATCGAGAGTCGAGACACACCGTCGACTCCGTCCGCCGACGAAGAGAAGGACCCCGATGTCCGCACCGACACGCCCCAGCCCCACGGCACTGCCCGACGATCTGACGACCTGCGCGCGCGACGTCGTCGAACAGATCGATCAGCGCGGCATTGCCTGCCTGGAGTCGGCAGTCGATCCGCAGTGGCTGGCCAGGGCGCGCGAGTACGCGAGAGCCGCCGCGTCAGAGGTGCACGAGGCGATGCTCGCGGGCCTCGACGAGGACGGCCCGTCGTTCGTCGGTGAACTCGCCAACGATCCGCGGCTGGCCGAGCTGTTCGATCGCGTGGCCACCGAAGGCCATCCCCACGGAGACCAACGGGACCGCCGGCTCGAGTGCGGAGTCCGGATCGTTTCTGGCCCTGACGCCTTGGACAAGCCCCTCTGGTTTCATTACGACGCATCCGTCGTCACCATGGTGATCCCGATCGACATCCCCGACGGCGAGCCGGGACAGTCTGGCGAGTTGGTGCTGTACCCGAACCGGCGACCCTTCCGAAAATTCGCGGCGCACAACGTCGCCGAAAAGTCGATCACCCAGACCGACGCGTACCAGAGACGATTCCTACGGAAGACCGACGTGACCCGAGACGCCGAGATCGTCGCGTTTACGCCCGGCAACGCCTATCTGTTCTGGGGCTACCGTTCCTACCACGCGACCATGCCATGCCCGCCGGGCTCCACGCGGATCACCTTCATCGTGCACTATCGGGACGCGCACTTCGGCAGTCGCCTGCTTCAACTCGCCAAGGCGGCCTACCGGCACACCAGGGCCAAGTCGTCCTAACCGCTTTCGGCGAGCCTGGTCTTCAGCGCGTCGAACTCGTCCTTGATGCCGGTGGGTAGCTTCTCGCCGACGAACTCGAACCACTCCTCGATGAGTGGCAGTTCCTTGCGCCACTCGTCGGCGTTGACCGCCAGCGCCTCGTCGACGTCGGCCGGCTTGACGTCGAGACCTTCGAGGTCCAAGTCGGCGGCCGTCGGGACGATGCCGATCGGGGTGCTCTTGCCGTCGGCTCGATGCTCGATCCGCTCGATGGCCCACTTCAGCACTCGACTGTTCTCGCCGAATCCCGGCCATAGGAATCGACCGTCACCACCGCGACGGAACCAGTTGACGAAGAACACCGCGGGCATCTTCGACTCGTCGGCGTTCTTGCCGAGATTGATCCAGTGCTGGAAGTAGTCGCCGACGTTGTAGCCGAGGAACGGCAGCATCGCCATCGGATCGCGACGCACGGTACCGACCTTGCCCTCGGCGGCCGCGGTCTGCTCGGACCCGAGGGTGGCGCCGATGAACACGCCGTGCTGCCAGTCGCGGGCCTGCGTGATCAACGGGACCGTCGTCTTGCGGCGGCCACCGAAGAGGATCGCCGAGATGGGCACGCCCTGCGGATCGTCCCACTCGGGGGCCAAGGTCGGGCACTGCGAGATCGGGGTGCAGTAGCGCGAGTTCGGGTGCGCTGCCTTGGTGTCCGACTCGCGGTCCCAGTCGTGGCCCTTCCAGTCGATGAGGTGGTCGGGGTCGCCCTCGAGACCTTCCCACCACACGTCACCGTCGTCGGTCTTGGCGACGTTGGTGAAGACGGTGTTGCCCGCGGCGATGGTCTTCATCGCGTTCGGGTTGGATTTCCAGTTGGTGCCCGGCGCCACGCCGAAGAAGCCGAACTCGGGGTTGACGGCGTAGAGCCGACCATCCTTGCCGAACCGCATCCAAGCGATGTCGTCGCCGACGGTCTCGGCGCGCCACCCCGGGATGGTGGGCTGCAGCATCGCGAGATTGGTCTTGCCGCACGCCGACGGGAACGCCGCGGCGATGAAGTAGGCCTTGTTCTCCGGTGAGATGAGCTTGAGGATCAGCATGTGCTCGGCCAGCCAGCCCTCGTCGTGCGCCATCGCCGACGCGATGCGCAGCGAGTAGCACTTCTTTCCGAGCAGGGCGTTGCCGCCGTAACCGGAGCCGTAGCTCCAGATCTCCCGGGTCTCCGGGAAGTGGGTGATGTACTTGGTGTCGTTGCAGGGCCACGGCACGTCCGCCTGGCCGGGCTCCAGGGGCGCGCCGATCGAGTGCAGCGCCTTCACGAAGAACCCGTCGTCGCCGATCTTGTCGAGCGCAGCCTGGCCCATCCGGGTCATCGTGCGCATCGACACGACGACGTACTCCGAGTCGGTGATCTCGACGCCGAGCTTGGGGTCCTCGGCGTCGATCGGGCCCATGCAGAAGGGCACCACCCACAGGGTCCTGCCGCGCATCGAGCCGCGGTAGAGGCCCGTCATCAGCTCCCGCATCTCGGCGGGATCCATCCAGTTGTTGGTTGGGCCCGCATCGATCTCGCGCTCGGAACAGATGTAGGTCCGCGATTCCACCCGCGCCACGTCGGACGGATCAGACAGCGCCAGATACGAATTCGGCTGCTTCGCGTCGTTCAGCTTCTGAAAGGTGCCCGCGTCGACGAGGTGTGCGGCGAGGCGCTGATACTCCTCTTCGGAGCCGTCGGCGAACACCACGCGGTCGGGCTGAGTCAATTCTGCGACCTCGCGGACCCAAGCCAGCAGCCCTTCGTGTTTGGTCGGTGCGCTTTCCAGGCCTGGAATGGTCGCTGAGGTCATCAAACTCTCCTGAACTGTCCTGCTGGCGGTCGCGGAAGAACCCTTGACTGAGGTTAACGCGGGTGACATACCCGCGGTAAATCGGGAGTATGTCCGATCCCTCACAGGAACGATTCAGAAACGCTGATTTGATATCGGGGCCCTTGGCGAGTTGAGAAATCGCTCTGGACACCGAGCAATCGTTCAGTCACGACCGCCTCCGCATGCCACCTCAAAGTCGTCGTGACCTCCACCGACCACCTCTCGCCCAACGCGCGATCGAGGAGCAGCCCGCGGGTCCGCACCACCCACGTGGTCAGCGCCACCCCGACCGCCACGCCCACGGCCAAGGCGGCGACCGAGGCCCCGGGCGCCAACCCGGCGACCACCCGGCTCGACGCCAACGCGACCCCCACCCCGAAGCCCGCCCCGAGCACGGCCATCAGCCGAGCCTCCAGTCGGCGCGACGCCGATGCGGGCGGGGTCAGATCCGGAGGACCGGGCAGACTGACCGCCCGCGATTCGGTCACCGGCAGTTCGGCAGCGACCGCGCCGACGGCCGCGTCGAGTTCGGTGTCGAGTTCGGCGAGGAACTGCCAGGCCCGATCCCGCACCATCGCCGCCAAGCCCGGCGCCCCGCCCCGCGGCATGGTCGCCGCGGCGTCGCGAAAGTCGTTGCGCAGCCCGGCGCAACGATCGCGGACGAAGTGCAGCAGCGGCATCCGGGCCCTCTGCAAAGCGCGCCGCAGCTCGGCGTCGGCCACCGCTCGCGCCGACCCGGACCCACGTGAAGTGCTCCGACGCAATGCATTCCGCCGATCGAGTGCAGGATCGGCGAGGACCTCGCGCAAGAGGTCGACGAGCTCGGTGACGATGGGTGCGCCCACGTCTGGCGCGGCGGCCACGCCCAGCCACGGCATCGACGCGCGATGCGGCACCAACCCCGCCACCGTCGCCCGGTCTTCGTCGAGCACGGCCCGCCAGCCGCGATGCGCGTCGATCTTGGACACCACCCCCACCACCAGGTCGGTGCGCCACGCGACGCGCTCGATCGCCGACCAGTCCGACGCCACCAGCGGTGCGGTGGCGGACATGACGGCGACGACGGCATCCGGGACCCGCTGGCGCAAGTCCGCCTGCTCCATCACCGCGTGTTCGGGCAGGTGTCGTCGAAGTGTCCGGACGACGCCGCCGACTCCGGACAGTCGCGGCCCCACCACCAGGACGACCCGACGGGACACAGTCACGGTGACATCACGGTGACGACTCCCCCGCGGCCGCAAGGAGCCGCAGCGAGCCACGCACGATGTCGGCGCTGCATGCGCGGTGCAGCGCGTTCACCGGCCCCCGCCCGTATCGCCGCCAGCGCACCGCGCGGTCGAGGTGTGCCGACGCGGAGTCACCGCGATCCACCACCAGGCCGTCGGCCTCGACGACCGCGACGGCGGCGGACATGGCACCGAACACCGACTCATCCGTCGCCAGTAGCGCGGACAGCTCGCTGGACTCCAGTTGTACTGCGAGCGTGCGTATTTCGATCAGCGCATGGCACACGCGGCGGTACCGGGCCTGCGCCACCGCCCCATCAAGCACCGCCATCACCTCGTCGGCGTTGCCGAGGCGCCGCAACCGCTCCGGCACGTCACGGGAAGCGACGCCGCCGGCAAGTGCCACGACGGCGTGGGCTATCCCGAATCGGTCGAGGCGATCGAGGAGCCGCACCCGCACGTCGCGACTCACCGGATGCGGGTCGTCGACGAACGCGTCCACGCCGGAGAGGTTGGGCGGCGTTTCCGTGAAGGCCCGCAACGCGGCCACCAGTTCGTCGTCGAGTCCAGCCGCGGCGTCGAGCGCAGCGAGCAGGCCGACCATCGGGACCGTCGGGATGCCCGTCAGGCCCTCGATGGCCGCGGCCCTGCGCCGGGCGACCTCGGTGGGACCGCCAGGTCCATGGCCCGCCAGATCGGCCTTGGTGAGGACGATCAGCGACGGCTTGGCTGCCGAGCCCACCGCGGCCACGTCCTCGGACTTGACGAACTCCGCGACGACCCACAGCAGAACGTCGAACGCGCGGCCGTCCGGTGCCACGACCACACCGCGCTGCCGCAATGCGGTGGACAACGCGGCAGACACCGTGGTCCGGCCGGTTCCACTGCGCCCAGAGACGGCTACTCGGACCGGCTGACGCAAGCGCGCCGCGATGGGCAACAACTGTCGGCAGCATGACTCCTCAGCGAACTGACACAGCTGATCGGCGAAAAGATCTGACACGACGAGAACCCCCGCATGCCATCCTCGCACCCCGGCGCACCCCGAACCGGCGGCGAATTCACGGGGCCCGCCATAGCGGGCAAAGGCAACTGTTGGGTATCGAATTGCACCACGATGCGGGTACACAGGCCTTCATGGGCCACGATGGACGGATGCACGTGCAGCGGGAGGAGGCCGCCTCCGAGACGTTGGAGACCCCTGCGACGACGTTGGAGACCCCCGTGACCTCCGAGGACGCCGGCCACGCCGCGCGCTCCTTTCCCCGCGTCACCAGCTTCCGCTCGCGCCGCTCGGCGCTGTCCGGGCTCCAGCGCGAAACCTGGGACCGTCGCTGGGCCGAGCTCGGCATGCAGGCCAGGGACGCCGACGGCCAGGTGGCGGGCGCGCTGGACACCGCGTCGTGGTTCGGTCGGTCGGCGCCACTCATTCTCGAGATCGGCTGCGGCACCGGTACCTCGACGGTCGCGATGGCCGCTCAGGAGCCCGATCTCGACGTGATCGCCGTCGAGGTCTACCGCCGCGGGCTCGCCCAGCTCCTCAACGGCATCGACCGTGAAGGCCTCACCAACGTGCGACTCGTCCGCGGCGACGGCG
The DNA here is from genome assembly GCF_040509115.1 of Mycobacterium sp. Taxonomy (GTDB): domain Bacteria; phylum Actinomycetota; class Actinomycetes; order Mycobacteriales; family Mycobacteriaceae; genus Mycobacterium. Next base: position 47,747 of record NZ_JBEVLO010000285.1, read on the forward strand.
TCGACGTGCTCGAGCACATGCTGCCGTCGGCGTCGCTGACCGGTGTGCGGGTGTTCTTCCCCGACCCCTGGCCCAAGGTCCGTCACCACAAGCGCCGACTCCTGCAGGCCGGGACCGTCGCACTGATCGCCGACCGCCTCCGACCGGGCGGCATCCTGCATGCCGCCACCGACCACGCCGGATACGCCGAACAGATCGCCGAGGTCGGTGACGCGGAGCCCACCCTGCGTCGACTCGACGTCGGCCCCTCCGATGCCGCCGAGGTTCCCATCTCGGTGCGCAGGCCCGTCACCAAGTACGAGGGCAAGGCACACAGCGCGGGAAGCGCCGTCACCGAGCTCGTCTGGGAGAAGCCGCTATGAGTGTGACCCACGAGATGGAAGATGCCGGGTCGGAGACCGCCGACGGCACCGATGGGGTCACCACTGAGGTCACCACGAACGAGGCCGCCACCAACGAATGCGCACCGCACCGAGTCCTCCTGGTGTGGGACGCCCCCAACCTCGACATGGGGCTGGGTTCGATCCTGGGCGGCAGGCCCACCGCGGCGCACCGCCCACGGTTCGACGCGCTGGGGCGCTGGCTGCTGGCCCGCACCGCCGAACTGGCCGGCGGCCGGGCCCCCGAGGAACCGCAGGTCAGGCTGGAGCCGGAGGCCACGGTCTTCACCAACATCGCACCCGGCAGCGCCGACGTGGTGCGCCCGTGGGTGGAGGCCTTGCGCAACGTCGGCTTTGCCGTGTTCGCCAAGCCGAAGATCGATGACGACAGTGACGTCGACAGCGACATGTTGGACCACATCGCGCTGCGCAAACGCGAAGGCCTGGCCAGCGTAATCGTGGCGTCCGCCGACGGGCAGGCCTTCCGCCTACCGTTGGAGGAGATCGCCCGCGAAGGTACCCCCGTCAGCGTCCTCGGATTTCGCGAACATGCGAGTTGGGCGTTAGCGTCGGATACCTTGGAGTTCGTCGACCTCGAGGACATCCCCGGTGTCTTCCGAGAGTCGCTACCGCGAATCGGCCTCGATTCGTTGCCCCAACAGGGGGCGTGGCTGCAGCCGTTCCGGCCGCTGTCGTCGCTACTCACCTCGCGCGCGTAGAAGCAGCCGAGGTGCAAGAGAACTTGAAGAAGATCAGTTAGGAGCCGACGTGTTCGCCTGGTGGGGTCGAACGGTGTACCGGTACCGATACATAGTCATCGGTGTCATGGTCGCCCTGTGCGTTGGCGGCGGCATCTTCGGAGCAAGCCTGGGGCAACACGTCACCCAGAGCGGCTTCTACGACGAGACGAGTCAATCTGTCGCGGCCTCCGAACTCGCCGACGACGTGTACGGCCGAGACCGGCTCAGTCACATCGTGGCCGTCCTCGACGCGCCCGACGGGAAGAAGGCCAACGACCCGCAGTGGTCCAAGAAGGTCAAGGACGAACTCGACCAGGTAGTGGCCGATCACCCCGATCAGATCCTCTACTGGCGGGGGTATCTGGAAGCCCCATCCGGAGACCCGACCACCAACGCGGCCCTGGCCAACGACGGCACTCGCACGTTCATCGTCATGCCGCTCAAGGGTGACGACGACGACACCATCCTGAAGAATTACAAGACCATCCAGCCCGACCTTCAGACGGTCGACGACGGCAAGATCAAGCTCGCGGGGCTGCAACCCATCGCCAGTGAACTCACCGGCACCATCGGTGACGACCAGAAGCGCGCCGAGGTCGCGGCCATCCCGCTGGTCGCAGTGGTGCTGTTCTTCGTGTTCGGCACCGTCATCGCGGCAAGCCTGCCCGCCATCATCGGCGGTCTGACCATCATGGGCGCGCTGGGCATCATGCGCCTGGCCGCCGAGTTCACTCCCGTGCACTTCTTCGCCCAGCCGGTGGTCACCCTGATCGGCCTTGGCATCGCCATCGACTACGGCCTCTTCATCGTGAGCAGATTCCGGGAGGAGATCGCCGAGGGATACGACACCGAGACCGCGGTACGACGGACGATGATGACGTCGGGCCGCACCGTCATGTTCTCCGCGGTGATCATCGTCGCGTCGTCGGTCCCGCTGCTGCTCTTCCCGCAGGGCTTCCTCAAATCGATCACGTACGCGATCATCGCCTCGGTCATGCTCGCGGCGATCATGTCGAACACGGTGCTCATCGCCGCCCTGGCCGTCCTCGGACCCCGCGTCGACGCCCTCGGTGTCAATTCGCTGACCAAGTTCGCGCTGCCGAACACGATCCACTCGGACCCGGCCAACCCGAAGAAGAACCCGCTCGCGATACCCACGATCCCGGCGGCCATCCTGTTCCCGCCAGCCGGTATCGCGCTGGGGCACGTGGCCCGTACCCAGATCAAGAAGACGGGCGAGCAGGGCGCGGACCTGGCGCTCATCGGCCTCGTCATCGCCTACGTCGGCCTGTACGCGTGGCTTGGCTACGGCGTCTACGCACTACGCGACGCAGGCATCATCGAAGGCGCCCTGTTCTGGATCCTGCTGGGCATCGTGATCTTCTGCGCCACGGTCACCGCGATCCTGGCGCTGGCCCGGTACGTCCCGCCGATCCGCAAGATCACCGTCTGGTGGCTGAACTTCCTCACCGAGAAGACGCAGAAGACCAAGACCCGGGCAGAAGTCGAGAAGGGCTTCTGGGGTGTCCTCGTCAACCGCGTGATGAAGCGGCCCGGCGCGTTCGCGCTTCCGATCGTCATCGTGATGATCCTGCTGGTGATCCCGCTCGGCCAGCTCGCCCTCGGCGGCATCAGCGAGAAGTACCTGCCGCCGGACAACGCGGTGCGCCAAGCCCAGAACGCATTCGACTCCAGCTTCCCCGGGTACCGCACCGAGAAGCTGACGCTGGTCGTCCAGCACGCGTCACCCGAACAGCTCGCCGAAGTCAAGAACAAGGCCTCTCAGATCACCGGCTTCACCGGCACCTGGGATGAGCGCGCCGTGGCGCCCGACGTGAAGGATCCCGCCATCCCGGTGGGCGCCGACGGCCAGGGCCACCCCTGCCTGTCGAAGGACATGCCCTGCGTCCTGCAGAACGGCCTCGTCGAGCGCAACGACGCCGCCAAGAAGATCGAAGAGCTTCGCAGCATCCCAGCGCCCAAGGGCGTGTCGATCTGGGTCGGCGGTACGCCAGCCCTGGAACAGGACAGCATCCAGAGCCTGTTCGACCGGCTGCCGCTGATGGTGGTCGTGCTCATCCTGACCACCACGATCCTGATGTTCCTCGCGTTCGGATCGCTCGTGCTGCCGATCAAGGCCGCCTTGATGAGCGCCCTGACGCTTGGTTCGACGATGGGCATCTTGACGTGGATGTTCGTCGACGGGCACGGGTCTGGGCTGATGAACTACACGCCGCAGCCGCTGATGGCTCCGATGATCGGGTTGATCATCGCCGTCATCTGGGGCCTGTCCACCGACTACGAGGTGTTCCTCGTCTCCCGAATGGTCGAGGCCCGCGCGCGCGGGCTCTCCACCGCCGAGGCGATCCGCATCGGCACGGCCACGACGGGCCGTCTGATCACCGGCGCCGCGCTCATCCTGGCCGTCGTCGCGGGTGCGTTCGTCTTCTCCGACCTGGTGATGATGAAGTATCTCGCCTTCGGTCTGCTGCTGGCACTTCTGTTGGACGCCACCATCATTCGTATGTTCCTGGTGCCCGCGATCATGAAGATGCTCGGCGACGACTGCTGGTGGGCGCCGCGTTGGATGAAGCGCATCCAGGAGCGCCTCGGCCTCGGTGAAGTCGAGTTGCCCGACGAGCGCAAGCGGCCAGCCGCCCGCGACACCGAGGTGGACTCCGAGGCACTCGTCGGCGCGGGTGCACCCGTGCGGGCCCTAACCCCACACGACCCCACCCACCCGCAAGCCGGCCAACGGTCGCTCGCCACCGGCAAGGTTCCGCCGCAACGCGTGAGTCCGCCGTCGGCCGCAGGCACCACCCGCATTCCGACGACGACGCCGCCAGCCTCCCCCGTCGAGCCGCCGACGACGCGGTTGTCCACCCCGCCCACCGGCGATGCCACCACGCGGCTGCCGACGCCGCCGCGCGCCGAGGCGGGCAGGTCGGGTACGCCCCGCGGTGCGGCACCGTCGCGCGGACGCGGATCCAGTGGCAGCGGCGGCCGCGAGATCGAGTCGTGGCTCGGCGACCTGCGCGGCAACGGCGCGGGCGCCAGCCAGCGCCCGCCGCAGGGCGAGGCCAAGCCCGCGCAGCGTGAGCGGCGCCAACCGCCCGCCGCCGAGCCGCCGACCACCGCGATCCCCACCCAGCGACCGCCGGAGTCCGACGCCACCGAGAAGATCGACGCGCGCGAGATCCAGGAGGCTCAGGAAGCTCGGGACGCCGACGCGAAGAACCCGAAGCGCCGCGGCGGCGGGGTCAGCGCGGCCGACCTGCTGCGCCGCGAAGGCCGTCTCTAACCTTCTCGGCTCGGGCCGTCCAGATCGTCGGCGTCGGCTGAGATCGCCGGCCCCACGTCGGCGGCGAGGACGGCCTCTTCGGCAGCGGGATCGTCCGCCAGCAGCACACGGGCCGCGCTGTTGACCACCGCGACGATCGGCACCGCGAGCAGAGCTCCGACGATTCCGGCCGTCACGCCCCCGGTGGCGATCGCGAGCACCACCGCGAGCGGGTGAATCGACACGGCGCGGCCCATCACCAGGGGCTGCAGGATGTGCGATTCGAGCTGCTGAACGGCGATGATCAGGCCGAACGTGATCAGCGCGTACACCCAGCCCTTGGCGATCAGCGCCACGATCACCGCCAGCCCGCCCGCGATCACCGCGCCGATCAGCGGGATGAAGGCGCCGAGAAACACCAGCGATGCCAGTGGCAACGCCAGCGGAATCCCCATGATCGCCAGGCCCGTGCCGATGCCGATGGCGTCGACGAGGGCAACCAGGAACGTGGCCCGCACGTAGCCGATGAGCGAGTGAAAGCCGGCCCGCCCGGAATCGCGGACACGCTCACGCACCGACACGGGGAAGATCTTCGTCACGAAGGCGTAGATGTGGCGCCCGCCGTGCAGCAGGAAGATCAGGGTGAAGAACACCAGGAACGCCCCGGTGACGATCTCGGTGATGGTGCCCGCGGTGGACAAGGCCCCGGACGTCAACTTGGCCTGATTGTTCTTCAGCGTGTCGATGGCCGTCGTCGTCGCGCTCTGGATCTGGTCGTTGCTGAAGTGGGACAGCAACCCGGTGTCGAGCGATTGCTTGGCATTCGAGATGCTGATGGTCACCTGGTCGACCAGCGCTGGCGCGCCCTGGATGAACTGGCTGACGACAAACGTCAGGATGCCGCCGACCACGACGATGCTCGCCAGCAGCACCAAGGCCACCGCCGCCCCCCGGGCCAGCCCACGTCGGTCGAGGTAGTCGACGAGCGGCACCAGCATCGCCGTGATCATCGTCGCGAGCAGCACTGGCACCACGATCACTTCGAGGTGCTTGACCACCCACAGCAACGCGACGAGCGCGGCGAAGATCACCAGCAGCCGCCACGACCAAGCCGCCGCCTTGGCTACGAGTGGTGTCACGGAAACGTCGGCATCTGGGGTAGGGCCCTGTGGCATCCCGGTAGCGTAACGACTCGACGCGCCCACGCCGGCACTCTCGTTCGTCGTGGTCACCGCCGTTACCCTGATAGGCGTGCCGCGCGACATGCCGGAGGCCAGGAGCGAAGCGACCCGGGAAGTCGATCCCGAGAGCTGCACCGAAACGACCCGCCAGCGGGGCAAGTACTGGTGGGCGCGGTGGGTGCTGATCGGTATCGCCGCAATCGTGCTGACCGTCGAGATCGTGCTGGTGTGGGATCAACTGGCCAAGGCCTGGAAGAGCCTCATCTCCGCCAACTGGTGGTGGGTGCTTGCGGCCGTGCTGGCGGCTCTGGCGTCGATGCACAGCTTCGCGCAGATTCAACGCACCCTGCTGAAGTCCGCGGGCGTACACGTGAAGCAGTGGCGGTCGGAGGCGGCCTTCTACGCAGGCAACGCGCTGTCCACGACGATGCCGGGTGGTCCCGTCCTCTCGGCGACGTTCGTCTACCGCCAGCAACGGATGTGGGGCGCCTCCCCCGTCGTCGCCTCCTGGCAGCTGGTGATGTCGGGCGTGCTGCAGGTCGTCGGCCTTGCCCTTCTCGGTCTCGGTGGTGCGTTCCTGCTCGGTGCCAGCAAGAACCCGCTGTCGCTGATCTTCACGCTCGGTGGCTTCGTCGCACTGCTGGTGCTGGCGCAGACCGTGGCGTCGAACCCTCAGCAGATCGACGGCATCGGCGTGCGCCTGCTGTCCTGGTTCAACTCGCTGCGAGGCAAACCCGCGGACGTCGGCCTCGACAAGTGGCGCGAGATGCTGCGCCAACTCGAATCGGTGAGCCTGTCCCGCCGCGCACTGGGGACCGCCTTCAGCTGGTCACTCTTCAACTGGATCGCCGACGTGGCGTGTCTGGCGTTCGCGGCGTACGCGGCGGGCGGCAAGCCGTCGCTGGCCGGACTGACCGTCGCCTACGCGGCGGCGCGGGCGGTCGGCTCGATCCCGTTGATGCCGGGCGGTCTGCTGGTCGTCGAGGCCGTCCTGGTCCCCGGTCTGGTGTCCAGCGGGATGACCCTGGCCTCGGCGATCTCGACGATGCTGATCTACCGGCTGGTCAGCTGGATCTTCATCTCCGCGATCGGCTGGGTGGTCTTCTTCTTCGTGTTCCGCACCGAGAAGGACCTGGACCCGGATGCCGACCCCGACGCGGCCTTCATCCAAACCGAAGGGGCCGCAGCCGAAGGAGCCGCATCCGAAGGGGCCGTAGCCGAAGGGGCTGAAACCGAAGTGACCGTAACGAACGGGGCCGACGTGGAAGTCTTACCGGCGCAACCGTTCAGCCCGGATCCCGAAGCCGCTCGCGATCCGGAACCTGGGCCATAGGATCGCCTCATGCACCGCTCCGTCCAGAACACGCTCGCGATTCTGGGCGCGGTTGCCCTCGTCGCCGCCTGCGCCAACACGACAGAATCCCCGACCACTCAAACGGGTTCGCCCGCACCGAGCAGTTCGGCCGAACCGCCTGCTCCCGCGCCGACCACGGCCGCCGCGGCCGACGCGGCCGCGGCCACCCCGGTGCTGGCCAGTGTGCTGGCTGCTCCCGTCCCGGTACCCGCCACGGACGGCAAGGTGCACCTTGCCTACGAGCTGCAACTGACCAACGCCATGCCGGACGCCGTGACGTTGAAGTCGTTGTCCGTCAAGGCCGGAGATGCCGACCTCCTGACCCTGGCCGGTGGCCAACTGTCCTATTGGACCCGCGCGCTCGGCGACAACGCGACGCCGACCACCACGCTCGGGCCGGGCCGGGCCGGCCTGGTGTGGCTCGACGTCGCGCTCGATCCGGGGACACCAGCACCGACCGAGCTGACCCACACGATCGTGGTCGACCTCGCCAAGCCGATGCCTCCGCTGCTGCCTGCCACCATGATCCAGGACGACGTCGCTCGCGTTACGGTGTCCACGCAGCCGCCGGTCGCCATCTCACCGCCGCTTGATGGTCCAAACTGGTTGGACGGCAACAGTTGTTGCGACATGACCGCCCACCGGATGGCCATGAACCCCCTCAACGGACAGCTGTGGGCCGCCGAGCGGTTCGCCATCGACTACGTGCAGCTCGGCGCCAACGGCACCCTCTTCAAGGGCGATCAAGCGAAGGTGGAGAGCTATCCGTACTTCGGCGTCGACATCCACGCCGTGGCCGACGGACCCGTCGTCGCCGTCCTCGACGGGCTGCCCGAACAAGTCGCAGGCAGATCTCCGACTGGGCTCGAGCTCGAGCAATACGGCGGCAACCACGTCGTGCAGGACATCTCCGGCGGAGGCACCGAGAAGAGGTACGCGTTCTATGCGCACCTGAAGACCGGCAGCGTCAAGGTGAAGGTCGGCGATCGACTCACGTCGGGCCAGGTGATCGCCAACCTGGGCAACACCGGGAACACCGACGCGCCGCATCTGCACTTCCACGTCATGGACTCGCCAGACCCATTGCGGTCCAACGGGTTGCCGTTCCTCATCAAGTCCTACGAGCTCACCGGGCTCATGGCGTCGATGGATGCGCTCGACCCACTGCTGGAGGGCAAGCCCGCGCCGTTGCGGCCTG
>NZ_JBEVLO010000286.1:0-10801 GCF_040509115.1 Mycobacterium sp.
CTCGTGGCCTATGTAGGCGTCGAATCCTTCTTGGCGGGGTTGCGCTCCTACTTCCGCGACCACGCCTTCGCCAACGCGACGTTCGGTGACCTGCTTGGCGCACTGGAGAAGTCGTCGGGCCGGGACCTCTCACAGTGGGGCCGCCAGTGGCTCAAGACGACCGGACTCAACACGCTGCGAGCGAACTTCGACGTCGACGGGGACGGCACGTTCACCCGATTCGCGATCGATCAGAGTGGTGCGGCGCCCGGCGCCGGCGAGACGCGCGTGCACCGCTTGGCGGTGGGCGTCTACGACGACGACGGCTCCGGCAAGCTGGTCAGAATTCACCGCGAAGAGCTCGACGTGGACGGCGCGACTACGGATGTGCCAGGGCTGCAGGGCATTTCGCGAGGCAAGTTGATCCTGGTCAACGACGACGATCTGACCTACTGCTCGCTGCGGCTGGACCCGGAATCACTGCAGACGGTGCTGACCCGCATCGCCGACATCTCAGAGTCGCTGCCCCGCACCCTGGCATGGTCGGCGGCCTGGGAGATGACCCGCGAGGCCGAGCTGAAGGCCCGCGACTTCGTCGAGCTGGTCAAGGGCGGCATTCACGCCGAGACGGAAGTGGGCGTGGCCCAACGGCTCTTGCTGCAGGCGCAGACGGCGTTGAACGCCTACGCCGATCCGGACTGGGCCTGCTCGGAGGGTTGGCCCGCCTTCGCCGACCGGCTCTTGGAATTGGCCCGTGCCGCCGAGCCGGGCTCCGACTTCCAGCTGGCCTACGTCAACGCGTTGTGCACGTCGGCGCTGTCGCTGCGCCACACCGCCGTACTCGCGGCCCTGCTGGATACGGACCCAGCCGAGCAGGGTCTGTCCGGGTTGAGCGTGGACACCGACCTGCGGTGGCGCATCGTCATCGCGCTGGCCGCGGGCGGCGACGTCGACGAAGGCGGCACCGCAACGCCGTTCATCGACGCCGAGGCGCAGCGCGACCCGACTGCCGCGGGACGGCGCAACGCGGCGGCTGCATCTGCCGCGCGCCCGCAGGCAGCGGTCAAGGAGGCAGCCTTCCAGCAGGTGATCGAGGACGACACGCTGGCGAACATCACCACCCGTGCGATCGTGACGGGTTTCGGGCAACCTGGCCAGGCAGCCTTGCTGAAGCCGTTCACCGCCAAGTACTTCGACGCCATCAGCGGAGTCTGGGAACGGCGGTCCAGCGAGGTTGCCCAGACCGTCGTCATCGGCCTGTACCCTTCGTCGGACGTCAGCCAGGAGGGCCTCGACGCCGCCGACCGATTCCTGGCCGGCGAGGTGCCCTCGGCGTTGCGGCGACTGGTGATCGAAGGACGCGCAGGGGTTGAACGCGCCCTGCGCGCCCGCGCCTTCGACGTCTCCTAGGCCCACGGCGCCGCCTCACCGGTCTTCGGCGGTCCGTCGCATACGCTCGCGCGGTGGCGGGCACGAACACGCGACGGGCCAGAGCGGCCCGCAGGCGCAAGCGTCGCGTCGCGGCGGTGGTGAACGACCTCACCGTTGCACAGTGGGCGGCGATCAAGACGGCATGGGACGGCTGCGCGTACTGCGGCGCGGCCGAGGGCCCACTGCAGCGGGATTGCGTCATGGCGATCTCGCGTGGCGGGCGGTACACCCTCGACAACGTGGTGCCCGCCTGCGCGGCGTGCAATGCGAGCAAGTGCAACGACGAGGTGACGGGCTGGCTTCGTCGCAAGCGACTCGACGAACGCACCTTCCTGGAACGGTACGTGCGCATCCGCGCCGAATTGATCGCCGCGGCGCTCGACGAGCTAGCCACAGCTAACACGGTGGAGCAGTAGCTGGTCGATTCGCCGACCGCTGACGCCAGCCCAGATTGCCGGTGCCGCGTCGGCCAGTGAGCGCAAAGTCACACGTCGCAGCTTGATTTACACGGAATTAACACTGATGCTTGATGGGTTGTTGATGCTGTCGATCCGTCGATGGCCGACGACTAGCAACCACAGCTCTGTGATCCAGGGCACAACCAAGGAGTACCGATGTCCTTCGCGCAGTTCCGTGACGACCTGACGCGCGCCATGAGCCGGCGCCGCCTCTACGCGCGGATCAACGCACTGCCCGATTCCACGGTTCGCGAAGAACTGCTGGCGATCGCTCAGCGTTACGAAGAGAACCGCTAGAACGACCAGAACTGAGCCGGTGACCACACAGGTCACCGGCTTCGTCGTTTCCAGGGGACGCCGACAGTGCGGTGTGTCGTCGACGATCGGATCGAACGCGACGACGGGCCGGTCGACGAGCAGAAGCGCTAGCGGGGTGAGACGCCTGCGCTGAGCACCCGTACCGCGCTGATGAGGCCGTCCATCAAATTGCCCTCCGCGAACGACGCGGCGGCCGCGGACACGCCAAGGGGCGCCGCCTCCTCGATACCGCGGCCCTTGACGTCGGAACCGTAGACCACCTCGATGGCCTTCTGGTTCGGCGACACCGCCAGCAGCACTGCGTTCTCCGGCGTGGGCACCTTCGTCAGGATGTCACGCGCCGTCGCTGCCGGGTCGACCCCCAGGTCGCCCAGGTACACGGCGAACCGCGCCTTCGCGGCGCGGGAGCCGTACTGCAGCGCGTCGTCGAGGACGACGAGGTCGGTGACGGGAAACGGGTAGTGGACCGACAGCTCGCCGGGTTCGGTGACACCGGAGACACGTCCGCTGTAGGTCAGCGCGTAGCCGTACGGGAGATTCTGCTCGGCGGCCTCGGCGACCTCGGCCGGGTGTGCCTTGGCGAGCTCCGTCGAATGCTCGCTACCACTTGCCACTGACGCCACCTCCAACGACCGGATGCGAGCCGTGCCCACCGTGACCGTGGTCCGCGGGCTCCTCGGACGCCCAAAGGATGGGAGCGTGCGTCCACTCCTCCGACAGCTGGTACGTGGGGGGATGCGGGCTCTTCTTCCGCAGCGTGATCGCGGCCAGGATCAAGAAGACCAGGATCGGCACGCCGCCGAGCAGCGAATGGGTAAGTGCGGTACTCACGTCGCAAACCGTATCAGCAAGGGGCGCGATGAGCGCTTGCGCGAAGAGCAGACAACGCACGATGAGCGCTTGCGCGAAGAGCAGACAACGCGCGATGAGCGCTTGCGCGAAGAGCAGACGTCCAGAGCATGGTCAGGCCGCGCCTTCACCCCAGATATCGGACCCATGCCGGATCCAGTTCCTTCACCGAGGACAGCAGCCGCCAGTGCTGGCCCTTGGGTGGCAACGGTGTCGAACGCAGCGCCCACCCGAGCTCGCTGAGCAGACGATCGGCCTTGCGATGATTGCATGGCGCACACGCCGCCACGCAGTTCTCCCAGGAGTGGTCACCACCCCGACTCCTCGGGACCACGTGGTCGACCGTGTCGGCCTTGGCCCCGCAGTAGGCGCAGCGGAATCGGTCGCGGTGCATCAGCGCTGCGCGGGTCATGGGAACCCGCGCCCGATAGGGCACCCGCACGTATGACCGCAACCGGATCACCGACGGCACGACGATCGCCCTGGTCGCCGAGTGGATCACGGGTCCGGACGGGTCGTCGTGGACGACATCGGCCTTGCCACACAACAGCATGACCACCGCGCGGCGGGCAGGCAGCGCAGCCAGCGGTTCGAAGGTGGAATTCAGCAGAAGGACTCTGCGACGGCTCCAGACGCCGCTGTCGCTAGCCGATGGACGCGCCTCGGCGCCAGGCAGCAGCAGAGTCGGGGCAGCATGCACTGTTGGGCTGGTTGAGCCGGCCGCGGTCAGGTGCCCGCGACTCCTCCTTCGCTGCGACATGCGTCCTCCGGGAAATAGTGCACCACGGATCGCCGCCGATCGCACGACAATCTTGGGTCGTGTTCGCTGGTCAGTCCGGTGAACATCCGATGACGACACTCCGCCTGCGGAGCCCGATACTTTCCCCGGTCGCTGCGCTCCTACCCGCCGGGGGACAATGGAGCCCGTGACGGAGCAACCCCGGTCGTTCTACGACGAAGTCGGCGGCGCCGAGACGTTCCACACCATCGTGGCGACCTTCTACCAACTGGTCCGCGACGACGAGATCCTGCGCCCGCTGTACCCGGAGGAAGATCTCGACGGGGCCGAGGTCCGCCTTCGGATGTTCCTCGAGCAGTACTGGGGCGGCCCGCGAACGTACTCCGAGCAGCGTGGCCATCCACGCCTGCGGATGCGTCACTCGCCGTTCCGCGTCGGGCCCATCGAGCGAGACGCCTGGCTGCGCTGCATGCACACCGCGGTCGCGGAGATCGACTCCCAGACCATGGACGACGCCCACCGCCGCGCCCTGCTCGACTACCTGGAGATGGCAGCGCAATCCATGGTCAACTCACCCTTCTGACCAACGCGCTAACGAAGAACGACGGCCGGATCCCCGCGGCGCCGGTACACGGTGCCGAAGCGAGCGTCGACGCGTAGCCACGTGGGCAGCACCCTGACCCGCACCACCTCGTCGGGGGCCACCGACTCGGGCGCAAACTGGTCGGCCGTCTTCGATTGGGGCAGGAAACCCATTGCCGTCAAGGCGAATACGCACCGCATCGGAATGCCGACGCTGGTGTCGCCCGCAGTCACCGCGACCACCTCCTGGTCGAGGAGTGACGCGGGCGGGCCGTGGGCGCTGCCATGCTCCTTGGCCAACGCCACCCCGCGCTGAGCCAGGTCGAGCACCACCCTGGCGGGAACATCGTCCAGATGCACGAAACCCGTTTCAGGAGGCAGCATTCCGCGCCACGCCGAATCCATCGCGAAACCAGGATCGACGAATCCCGAGCGGTCCATCGCGGGCAGCGCCACGGTGAGCGCATCGGCGCCGACCGAGAGATCGGCGGGCTTGACGCGGCCACCCACCACCCGGCTGGCCAGCACGTCGAAACCCGTTGCTACCCAAGCGACTACCTGTCCCCCGGCTCGCTCACGAAGCCGGATCACGCTGGCGTCGTCGAGGCGCATCGCGCGTTCCACGAACGTGGCGAGGTCCTCGCGGTGCGCGGCGTCGTCGAGCCAGAGACCACGGTCTGGCCCCATCCCGGACAGGCTCATCGCAACATTCCGCTCTTCGCGCGAGCGCTCATCGCAACACTCCGCTCTTCGCGCGAGCGCTCATCGCTGGTAACGCTGGAGATACTCCCGATGGTGCGGCGCCAATCGAACCAGACGCTGCTCCTCGATGTGGAAGGCGGCCAACTGCGACTCCCCGATGACGGCCGGCTTCGAGTCCGGATCGGCGAGCACGGAGCGCACCTCGTAGCCGAGCGTGAAGTCCACCGCACGCAGTCGATTCACCCAAATCGTCACCTGCAGTGGCGAATCCGCGAGCCGCAGCTGCCCCTTGTAGATCACGCGGACCTCCGCGATCAGCAGACCGATGGTGTCGAAATCGTTTGCGAACGGCTCGGTCAGGAACGGCACCCGCGCCTCTTCGAGGATCGTCACCATGGTGCCGTGGTTGACGTGCTGGTACATGTCGATGTCCGACCAGCGCACCGGCACCGGCGTGGTGAACCGCTCCGTCACGCGGTGGTCCCCGTGCCGCTCGTCCGCGTCATGCTGCGGATCTGGCGCGCCGCCACCGACAACGTCGCCAGGTCCTTCTCACCGTCCTCGTGGATCTCGGTGAGGGTGCGGCGGGCCCGCGACACCCGTGAACTGTTGGACAGCTCCCACTCCTCGACCTTCTGCTCCCCCGTCTCATCGGGTTCGCCGACCGCAAGCACGTCGAAGCACAGTGCCCGCAGTGAGCCGTAGATGTCGTCACGAATAGCCAAGCGCGCCAAGGAATGCCAACGGTCATCACGCGCCAGCCGGGATACGGCCGTCAGCAATCCGTCAGCACCAAGGTGATCCATCAGCGTGAAGTACGTATCGGCGACCTCGACCGGATCCCTGTCGACGATGTCGCCGATGTCGATGATGTCCAGCAGGCTGTACTGGTAGAGCCCGGTCGCCACCATCATGGCGAGATCCTCGGGCACACCCTGCGCCACGAACTCGCTCGTGTCCTTGGAGACGATGGCGCGGTCGTCGCCCCGCAGCCACTCTCCCATTCGCGGGGTGAGATCTGCGACCTTCGCCGCGAAGCGGTTGACCTCGGCACCGACGGCAAGGGGCTGCGGACGGAAGTTCAGCAGCCAGCGGCCTGCGCGGTCGATGAGCCGTCGCAGGTCCAGCGTCATGCGGTCCGTCACCGCCACGGGTAGGCCTGCCGCGCCTGCCGCACGGATCTGGCGCCACACGTCGCCGACGCCAAAGATCTCGTCCACCGCGACGTAGCTTCGCACCGCATCGACGGGGCTGACGCCGACGTCCTCGCAGACTCGGTAGGCATAGCTGATGCCCGCGGTGTCGACGAGATCGTTCACCAGCATCGTCGTGATGATCTCCCGACGCAGTTGGTGCGAGCGGATCTCGGGACCGAAGCGGTCCCGCAACTGGTGCGGGAAGTACTGAGGCAGCCGAGAGGCGAACACCTCCTGGTCGGGCAGCTCGCTGGCCAGAAGCTCGTCCTTGAGCGCGAGTTTCACGTAGGCCATCAGCGTGGAGAGTTCGGGCGAGGTCAGGCCCAGCCCGATCTCGGAGCGCCGTCGGATCTCCTTTTCGGCCGGAAGCGCCTCCAATTCGCGGTTGAGGCCGCGGTCGGCCACCAGTCCCTTGATTTGGCGCGCGTGCACGGGAAGCAGGCCAGCAGCGTTGGCGCGGCTGGTGCCCATCAGATCGTTCTGCGCGGCGTTGTCGTCGAGCACCAGTTCGCCGACTTCCTCGGTCATCGACATCAGCAGCGTGGTGCGCTCGTCGGCGCTCACCTGCCCGCCCGTGACCAACGAGTCGACGAGGATCTTGATGTTGACCTCGTGGTCGGAGCAGTCGACGCCTGCCGAGTTGTCCATCGCGTCGGTGTTCACGTGACCGCCGCTGAGTTCGAACTCGATCCGACCACGCTGTGTCACACCGAGGTTGCCGCCCTCGCCG
Source organism: Mycobacterium sp. (assembly GCF_040509115.1). GTDB lineage: Bacteria > Actinomycetota > Actinomycetes > Mycobacteriales > Mycobacteriaceae > Mycobacterium. Next base: position 6,985 of record NZ_JBEVLO010000286.1, read on the forward strand.
ATCACCTTGACGCGCAGCTGGTTTCCGTTGACACGGATGGGATCGTTGGCGCGGTCGCCGACGTCGGCGTCCGACTCGACTTCGGCCTTGATGTACGTGCCGATGCCGCCGTTCCAGAACAGATCCACCGGAGCCTGCAGGATCGACTTCATCAACGCCGGCGGCGTCATCTCCTCGACGTCGTCGGCCAGGCCGAGGGCACTGCGGACCTGCGGGCTCACCGGAATCGACTTCTGTGCCCTGCTGTACACGCCGCCGCCCTCGCTGATGAGGCTGCGGTCGTAGTCATCCCAGCTGGACCGCGGCAGTGCGAACATCCGATCTCGCTCCGCCCAGGAGGTCGCCGCATCGGGGTCGGGGTCGAGGAAGACGTGGCGGTGGTCGAACGCCGCAACGAGCCGAATGTGCTTGGACAGCAACATGCCGTTGCCGAAGACGTCGCCGCTCATGTCGCCGACGCCGACGACGGTGAAGTCCTCGGTCTGCGTGTCGACGCCGAGCTCGCGGAAGTGCCGCTTCACCGACTCCCACGCGCCCTTGGCAGTGATGCCCATCGCCTTGTGGTCGTATCCCACCGAACCGCCCGACGCGAACGCGTCCCCGAGCCAGAAGCCGTAGGACTTGGCGACTTCGTTGGCGATGTCGGAGAACGTCGCGGTGCCCTTGTCCGCGGCGACGACGAGGTAGGCATCGTCCCCGTCCCGGCGCACGACGTCGGCGGGGGTGGTGACCGCGCCAGTGGCTGTGTCCACGTTGTCGGTGACGTCGAGCAGCCCGGAGATGAACAGCCGGTAGCAGGCCACGCCCTCGTTGCGCAGCGCGTCGCGATCGGCGGCGGCGTCCCCGGTGGCCGCGGGGGCGTTCTTCAGCACGAAGCCGCCCTTGGCGCCGACGGGGACGATGACGGCGTTCTTCACCGCCTGCGCCTTCACCAGCCCCAGGATCTCGGTGCGGAAGTCCTCACGTCGGTCGGACCACCGCAGCCCACCGCGCGCGACGTTGCCGAACCGCAGATGCACGCCCTCGACCCTCGGCGAGTACACGAAGATCTCGTATTTTGGTCGCGGCAACGGCAATTCGTCGATCAGCAGGGGATTCAGCTTGACCGACAGCACGTCCTGGCTACGGGCGGAGCCCGGCCTGGTGACGAAGTAATTGGTCCGCAGCGTCGCCTGGATCATCGACGCGAAGGCACGCAAGACCCGGTCGGTGTCGAGGCTGACGAGCGCGTCGATGCCCTGGGCGACGGCCACCGCGGCGGCCGAGGCGTCGCGCTTGTTCCCGGTGTCGGGCGCGGCTTCCTCGGGGCCGAAGAGCGCCTCGAAGAGTTCCACCAGAGCGCGTGCGGTCCCGGGGTTGTCGTTGACGACGGTCTCGATGTGGGATTGGCTGTACGGAAAACCGGCCTGCCGCAGATACTTCGCGTAGCTGCGCAGCACCGTGACCTGCTGCCACGTCAACCCGGTACGCAGCACCAACTCGTTGAACCGGTCGATCTCGACGCGGCCCTCCCAGATCGCGGTGACGGTGTCGGCGAACCGGACCGCGGTGGCCTCCCGTTCGGAGGCGTCCTGTTCTTCCGAGATCGATTGCCGCGGTTGAATCTTGAACTGGTAGATCCACACCGGCAGACCGTCGTCGCGGGTCACCGAGAACGGGCGCTCCTCGAGCACGACGACGCCCATGCACTGCAGCATGGGCAGCAAGTCACTCAGTGACGCCGATCGGCCGCCGAGGTACCAGGTCAGATTGGCGGCCTGGCCGTGTCCACCGTCGGCGAACACCAATTTCACCGAATTGCGGTGCAGCTGTTCGATGATGGCGATGTCGCCGATGGCCTGGTGCGGGGTGAACGCCTGCCGGTACACCTCGGGGAACGCCACCGAGTAGTGCTCGGCCGCGGCGCGGGTGATGGCACCCGTCTTGACGGCGCCCATCAGGCGATCGCCCCAGGTGCGAGCGGCCTCGGTCAGCAGATCCTGAATGCGGTCCTCGTTCGCCAGGGACGTATCGACGTCGGCGGCACGGGTGTCGTTCGGCAGCCGGACCGTGAAGTGCACCACCGCCCACGGCGATTCACTGACCCGCGCGGTGTACTCGATGCTCTCGCCGCCGAGTTCGCGGACCAGGATGTCCTGCATCTCGAGGCGCACCGCGGTCGTGTACCGGTCGCGCGGCAGGTACACCAGGCACGACACGAAGTGGGCAAGTTGATCGGCGCGCAGGAAGAGCAGCGCTCGTCGACGCGAGCCGAGGTCGACGACGGCCTTCGCCATGTCGAGCAGCTGCCGCGCGCTGAGCGCGAACAGTTCCGAACGCGGGACGGTCTGGATGATGTCGAGCGTCAACTGTCCGGGGTGGTTGCTGTCGCCATGAGAGAGCGCCAGGGCCTCGGTGACCCGTCGCGCGATGAGCGGGATCTCGAGCACGTTGGCGTTGGAGGCCGCGACGGTGAACAACCCGACGAACCGGTGCTCGATCGCGGCGTCCTCGCCGGGCAGGCTCTCGCGGATCACGACGATGTGCGGATGCGCGCCGTAGCGCAGGTAGGTCGGCATGGTGGCCTGCGCCAGCACCAGGAGATCGTCCCGACTGGTGAGCGGGGGGAACGCGTCGGTCCGCCGCCGCAGCACGCCGAGACGGCTCGGCAGGTCCACCGTCGCCTGGTCGCCGCTCACGGTGCACCGCTGGTAACCGAGCAGGACGAAATGTCCGTCGGCGAGCCAGCGCAGCAGCGCCGCGACGTCGCGGCGGTCATAGGACTGGAAGTGGCCTGACCTGTCGGCGTCGAGCGTGCTCGCCAACCCGACCAACGTGGCGTTCAGGGCACCGGAGTCGAGCGCCACCTGGCGGGCGTCTGCGAGCACGGAGGGCAGCAACTCGGCGGCCTCGGCGATGGCCTTCGGATTCGCCGACGGCGACAACGACACGTGGATCCAGGTCTCGTCGGCTCCGTCCGTCGGTGCGGCGGGGTCCGCGGCGGGCGTGAGGTCCACCAACTCCCCCGCCGGATTGCGTCGGACGCGGAAGGTGGGGTTCATGATCGCGACGTAGGCGACGCCGAGCCGGTGCAACAAGACCGTGACGGTGTCCGTCAGCATGGCGCTCTGATCGGTCACGACCTGCAGTGCCGGCCCGAAACCGCCCGGTTCGTCGACGTCGTAGACGGCGACCTTGGTGTCACCACTGGACCGCTGGCCACCGAGCCGGGCATGAGCGGCGAGCAGCGCCGGCGTCACGATGCGACCCGACAGGTCCAGCGGCATCGTCACCGCGGCATCCGCGGCGGGTGCGTCGCCGTGCGGGCCCTGATGCGTGTCGAGATAGGCGGTGGCCAGACCGCTGGTGAGCTCCGCTCCCCTCTGAGTCGCCGCCGGTCCGCTGTGCTGCTGACCTGGAAATCCAGAATTCACGGTCGTCATACTCGCTCCCGCCTCAGGCCCGCGTGCCGGCCGTCGTTGGATGAAGTCGCCGAAGCGGCTTCGTGGCACGCGGGAGTGACATTAGTTCTTCCCCGGGTCGCTCCGCTCCTGCCCCGCCGGATTGGTAGTCCGCCGATGCGGTGGTGCCCAACCCACCGGATCGACATCTCACCGAAGTCTTTGCTCTCACCGCGAATCAGTCGCGGGTGAGTCTCCGGTGGGTGACGCGGTGTGGTCGTGCCGCATCCGCGCCAAGCCTCTGCAGCTTGTTCTCCTCGTAGCCACCGAAGTTGCCCTCGAACCAGAACCACTTGGCTTCGTTGTCGTCGTCGCCCTCCCACGCCAGGATGTGCGTGCAGGTGCGGTCGAGGAACCAGCGGTCGTGCGAGATGACC
>NZ_JBEVLO010000287.1:0-13208 GCF_040509115.1 Mycobacterium sp.
GCGCCGAGGAAGAGGCCCTCAAGGGCGCCGTAGGTGAGGACGATCGCCGGGTTGTCCTGCTTGCGACCGAACGTCGCGATCATGACGAGGGCGAATCCACCGAGGCCGCCGACGATCGCGAACGGCATCATCAGGCCTGGGTTGGCGCCCACCATGAGGTATGAGACCACTGCGACCGCAGTAACGACGGCCAGCGTGATGCCGGTCTTGGTGACGACGTCGTCGATGGTCAGCGGGCGGGATACACCCGTCTGCTGCGTCGGGTACTGCTGAGCCGCGTAGGGATCGGCGTGCACCGCTTGGGTCGCGGCACCGGCGGCTCCGGTACCGAATTGGGCGTATCCGCCCTGCCCTCTGGGCAAGGACCGGAATACCGGGTTGCTGCTCTCGCGCACCGTCGGTTCCTATCTCTCGTGCTGTGGGTTCGTCTGATGACGGACACCGGGACAACGTGCGGCGACTCCAACCGGTTCCCGGACGGGGTCGCCCAAACTGTGAACTTCTTGGGAAAGGCTACCCGTGTGGCCTCGACCCAGGGTCACGATCTAGATTCAGACACCGTGGCGGAAAACGAGGATGTCCTAGTAAATGTCAGCAATGGCGTGGGTTTGCTAACGCTGAACAGGCCGAAGACCATCAATTCCCTCACCCACGGCATGGTCACCGTCGTTGAGAAGGCTCTCAGAAACTGGGCTGACGACGACCGGGTGCACTCCGTTCTGCTCACCGGCGCTGGGGAACGAGGGCTGTGCGCGGGCGGCGACGTCGTCGCGATCTATCGCAGCGTCAAGGACGACGGCGGCAGCGCCACGCGGGCGTTCTGGTGGGACGAATTCCGGCTGAACTCCTACATCTCGACGTACCCGAAGCCCTATGTCTCAGTGATGGATGGCATCACCATGGGCGGTGGCGTCGGCGTCGGTGCGCACGGCAGCGTCCGCATCGTGACCGACACCACCAAGATGGGCATGCCCGAAGTCGGCATCGGCTACGTTCCCGACGTGGGCGGCACCTATTTGTTGGCCCGCGCGCCGGGGCTGCTCGGCCTGCACGCCGCGCTGACCGGCGCGCCGTTCTCCGGGGCGGATGCGATCGCGATGGGCTTCGCCGACCACTTCGTGCCGCACGCGGATCTCGGCGCATTCACCGATGCGGTGCTCAACGACGGCGTCGACGCGGCCGTGTCCACCTACGCCACCGAGCCGCCGGCGAGCAACCTCCTGGCGCAACGGCATTGGATCGACGAGTGCTACGCCAGGGACACCGTGGCCGACGTCGTGGCCGAACTGCGTGGGCACGACGCAGGTCCGGCCGCCGACGCCGCCAACCACATCGCCAGCCGGTCCCCCATCGCGTTGGCCGTCACGCTCGAGTCGGTGCGGCGGGCTGGCAAGCTTGACTCGCTCAACGACGTTCTGCGCCAGGAATACCGGGTGGCGTGTGCCACGCTGCGCTCGCACGATCTGGTGGAGGGCATCCGCGCCCTGCTCATCGACAAGGACCGCAATCCCAAGTGGTCGCCGTCGTCCCTTGCGCTCTTCGACGAGAATGACGTAGAGGCGTACTTCGCTCCCGCTGACCCCGACCTGACGTTCCCGGAATAGGAGTCGAGCGAGTGAGGAACGAGTGAGGATCGCAGCGAGGAACGAGCGAGGACCGGAGCGAGAAGGAGTCGAGCAATGACCTACGAGACCATCCTGGTGACCCGCGACGATCGCGTCGGGACCATCACGCTGAACCGGCCGAAGGCGCTCAATGCGCTCAACAGCCAGGTGATGGCCGAAGTGACCACTGCGGCAGCCGAATTCGATGCCGATTCGGGTATCGGTGCCATCATCGTCACCGGCAATGAGAAGGCCTTCGCGGCAGGCGCCGACATCAAGGAGATGGCCGACCTGTCGTTCGCCGACGTCTATGCCGCCGATTTCTTCGCACCGTGGGCCAAGTTCGCCGCCACGCGTACGCCCACCATCGCGGCGGTGGCCGGATACGCGCTCGGTGGCGGCTGCGAGTTGGCGATGATGTGCGACATCCTGATCGCCGCGGACAGCGCGAAGTTCGGCCAACCGGAGATCAAGCTGGGCGTGCTTCCCGGCATGGGCGGTTCGCAACGGCTGACCCGCGCCATCGGCAAGGCCAAGGCGATGGACCTCATCCTGACGGGTCGCACCATCGACGCCGCCGAGGCCGATCGCAGCGGCCTGGTGTCGCGCGTGGTTCCGGCCGACACCCTCCTCGACGAGGCGAGAGCCGTCGCCGGCACCGTTGCGGGCATGTCGCTGTCGGCGTCGCGGATGGCCAAGGAAGCCGTCAACCGCGCGTTCGAATCCTCACTGACCGAAGGACTTCTGTACGAACGACGGCTCTTTCACTCTGCGTTCGCCACCGACGATCAGACCGAGGGCATGGCCGCATTCAGCGAGAAGCGCGCACCGAACTTCACCCACCGCTAAAGTGCGTTCGTGGCCGGCCCCGACGAGCGCTTGCGCGAGGAGCGCGTGACGGACACCAAGACGGTCGACGAACCGGAGGCACCCGAGCAGACCGCCCCGCGGCCGGACTGGTGGCTGCGGCGCTACACGTATTTCGGCACCGCGGTCGGCCTGGTGTTCATCTGGCTGTCGATGACGCCGTCGCTGCTACCCCGCGGCCCGCTCTTCCAGGGACTGGTCAGCGGGGCGGGCGGCGCAATCGGCTACGGCCTCGGTGTCTTCGGCGTCTGGCTGGTCCGCTACCTGCGGTCCAAAGACAGCAGCCCGGCCGCGCCGCGGTGGGCGTGGATCGCGCTCATCGTGGTCGGCATCGTCGGCCAGACGCTGGCGATCATCTGGTTCCACGTATGGCAGGACGACGTCCGCGACTACATGGGCGTGCCACGGCTGGCGTTCTGGGACCACCCGCTGACCGCACTGCTGTCGATCGTGTTCCTCTTCGGGTTCGTCGAGGTCGGGCAGCTGGTCGGTCGACTGGTGCGCTTTCTGACCCGTCAGCTCAATCGCGTTGCACCACCACGGGCTTCGGCGGTCGCCGTGGTCACGCTGCTGCTGGTGCTGAGCATCGCGCTGCTCAACGGCGTCGTGGTCCGCGTCGGCATGCAGGTACTGAACAACACCTTCGAGTCGGCCAACAACGAAGAGGACCCCGACTTCGCCGCGCCGACGACGCCGCTGCGCTCCGGCGGGCCCGGCTCCTACGTCAGCTGGGAATCGCTCGGCCATCAAGGACGCGTGTTCATGGCCAACGGCCCATCGGTCGAGGACCTGGAGAAGTTCAACGGCCCTGGGGCGATCGAACCGATCCGCGCCTACGCCGGGTTGAACTCCGCCAACGGGATCAAGGCCACCGCCGCGCTGGCCGCCCGCGAACTGCAGCGCACCGGCGGGCTCGACCGTGCCGTGGTCGCGGTGGCCACCACCACGGGAACTGGTTGGATCAACGAGGCCGAGGCATCCACGTTGGAGTACATGTTCAACGGCGACACCGCGATCGTCTCCATGCAGTACTCGTTCCTGCCGAGCTGGCTGTCGTTCCTGGTGGACAACGAGAACGCCCGGCAAGCCGGGCAGGCGCTGTTCGAGGCCGTCGACGCGCTGGTCCGCGCCATGCCGGAGGGCACGCGCCCCAGACTCGTCGTCTTCGGTGAGAGTCTCGGCTCGTTCGGCGGCGAGGCGCCCTTCCTGTCGCTGAACAACCTCATCGCGCGCACCGACGGCGCGCTGTTCTCCGGGCCGACGTTCAACAACACGATCTGGACCGACCTGACGCGCAACCGTGATGCCGGCTCCCCCGAGTGGCTACCGATCTACGGCAACGGCTTCAACGTCCGGTTCGCCGCGGACGCCGACGACCTGAACCGACCACGCGCGACGTGGGGTGAACCGAGGGTGGTCTACCTGCAGCACGCGTCCGATCCGATCGCGTGGTGGAGCCCAGACCTGTTGTTCACCAAGCCGGATTGGCTGCGCGAGCCCCGCGGCTCCGACGTCTCACCCGAGATGGAGTGGATCCCGGTCGTGACGTTCCTGCAGGTGTCGGCCGACATGGCGGTCGCCGTGGACGTCCCCGACGGACACGGCCACGTGTACGTGCGCGACGTGGCAAATGCCTGGGCAGCGATCATGCAGCCGCCGGGCTGGTCGCAGGACAAGACGGACGCGCTGCGTCCGTTGCTGCGCTCCGACGAGTGACTACCCGAGTCGGGCGAGCGCGCCGGACGCCCGCAGGGCGTGATACCCGCCGACCACGTCGGTCGAGCGGTGCAGGCCGAGGTCGACGAGGGCTGCTGCCGCGAGGCTGGACGTGTATCCCTCCGAACAGAGGATGATCCACTCGACGTCATCGCCGACTGCCTGCGGTAGACGAGCCTCGCTGGTGGGGTCGCAACGCCATTCGAGCACGTTGCGTTCGATGACCAGCGCGGCGGTAACGTCGCCCTCCTCGGCGCGCTGCGCCGCGGGCCGGATGTCCACGAGTAGGGCGCCGCGGTCGAGCGCGGCGGGCACGTCGTCGGCCTCGATCCTGGTCAACTTGGTGCGCGCCGAGTCCAGTACGGCATCGATGCGGCTCCTCGCGTCCGCAGGTGTCATCAGTCCCCCTCTGGCTTGTCCGTCAGCTCCGTCCGATCACGACGAAGCGTATTCCGCTCGGTCACTTCGTAGTACGACATGGCCGTCAGCGGCGGAGAGTACGCATGCACGCTCAGCGTGGGCAATTGACGGCCCGAGGCCGGAGGTGTCCGCACCGTCACCGACTCGGGGGCCCAGACGACGTCGTGCACCCATCCGAGCGGAAACCCGGCCTGAGCGCCTGCATCGAGGTGACGTTCGCGCAATGCCTCACCATCCCACCGGGTTTCGGAGAGGGCACCGGACACGACGGTCAGCGCTCCGAGGGAGCCGCCGTGGTCGTGCAGTTCGGTGGAGCGCTCGGGAACCCAGCTGATGAGCCACACGTCGAGTTCGTCGTCGCCATGCAGGCGGGTGAACCAGCGCTCGTCGGTCGGCGGACCGCCGACCGGCAGCACGTGGTCGTAGCGACCGGACAGCACGTGGTCGGCGGCGACGTCGGTGGCGTGAAGTAGATCGGGGAGCCGCAGTCGGGTGGGGGCGACGACGGACGGAAGTGCAACGGTCATGGGAACGAACTCCAGGGAACCAGGAAACGGGGTCGGGAAGGGGGCGGGCGTCAAGCCCGACAACACTCCCGAAAGGTGGTCCGTTCCAGCACGTTGGCGAGTGTTGCATAGATTGGGTCCATGCGCAGCTACCCGTTCGCCTCAGCAGTCGCGGTGGCAGCCGCAGCGGTGGTCATCGCCGGCTGCTCCTCGGGCTCCGATGAGGCCCAGTCGCCGTCGTCGTCGCAGACGCAAGTTCCCGGTTCCGCGGCCACCACCACCACGACCACGCCGACGCACACGGCGGCTCCTGGCGCGGTCGGCGTCTCGCCTCAAGGCGTCACGACCGCGGTGGGTGCGCCCGCCGAATCGACCGAGGAGGAGTACTTCCAGGCCTGCCAGGCTGCGAAGACGTGGATGACCGACAAAGGTGGGGACCTCAAGTCACAGTTCGAGCCGTACCTGCACGACCTGCAGTCGTCGAACGCCGCGGGCCCGGGCACCTTCGGCACGCCGTGGGCGGAACTGACCGCCGGGCGTCAGGCGGCGATCATCGTCGCGGCCGAGGCGGCCGCTGACAATCTGTGCGGCTGAGCCACTTTTAATCACGGGTGCCGGAAAGCCCGTCACCGGGACGCTCCGCCTGCTCCGAGATCCAGCGTCGACCGCGATCGAGTGCCTCGTCGAGTGCGCCGAACACGCGGCTCGAGGCGGGCACGATGCCGTCCGGGCCGAGCATCCGAGAGATGCCCCCGCGGTCGAGGACCTTGGCCGCCGCAGGGCTGACTCCGGCGATGATCAGTCGTCCACCGTGGGCTTCGAGCTCGGTGGCCCAGCTGCGGAGCGCGCGGATCACCTTGGAGGACGGAACGTCCGGCAGGGCACGCATGCTGAGCACCACGACGGAATTCGAGCTGCCCTTGACCTGTGGCCACTCCTCGTCGATGCGGGGCACCTCGGCGAACAGTCCGACGCCTGCGTAGTGCAGGACCGTGACCTCGTTGCTGGGGCACGACGCTGGCACCTCGCCGATCTCCCAGTCACCGCCGACGGCGGGGGTGAGCGCGACGAGCCGAGCCGACTGCGAAGCCTTGACGCAGTAGAGCACCAGCGAGGTGACGGCTCCGATCAGGATCGCCTGATGCAGGGGCAGCTCCGTCGTGGCGACGAAGGTGACGACCATGGCGACGGCGGACAGCGGGGCGGTGCGCAGAACGAGGGTGACGTCGGCCCAGCGTCCCGCGATCAGTTCGATGCCGATCACCAGGACCAGTCCGCCGATGACGGCCATCGGGATCAACTCGGCGAGCGAGCCGGCGACGACCACGAGAAGGGTCAGCCACAGTCCGGCGAAGACACCCGCCCATCGGGTCTGGGCGCCCGCTGACACCGAAACACCGGTGCGCGAGAGCGACCCGCCGGTGGGCAGGGCGCCGAGGAATCCCCCCGCCAGGTTCGCAGCGCCCTGCGCGGCGAAGTCCCTCGACGTGTTCGACCGGCTGCCGTCTGGGTTGGGCACGGCCGCCGAGATGCCCGCCGCCTGCGCGAGCCCGACCAGCGCCACCGCGAGGCCACCGCCCAGCAGTCCGGGGATTGCCTCGACGTTCGGTAACACCAGGGGCGGCAGCGCATTCGGAATGGTGGAGATGTCGCCGACGTCCTCGACGTCGACGTGCGCGATGACCACCGTGACCGTGACTACGACCAGCGCGATGAGGAGCGCGAAGGCCTCGAGGCGTTTGACCAAGTGGAAGGCCAGCCACACCAGCACCGTGGCGAGCGCCACCAGACACGGTGCGAGCTCCCATGATCCGACGTTGGCGAACGCCTCGACGAACTTGCGGACGGTGTTGTGGCTCTCCGGCCGGTATCCCGTGGCATCGCTGATCACGCCAGCGACGATCTGCACGGCGATGCCGGTGGTGAATCCGGTCATGACGGCGTTGGAGACGAAGTTCATGATCGAGCCAAAGCGCAGAAGCCCGAACACGAGCATCACGACCCCGACGACGAGGACCAGTGCGGCGACGTTGCGGGGATCTGCGGGGTCGAGGCCCGCGGCGGTCAGCACGCTGCGCGACGACAGCGCCAGGGCGCTGGTCAACGTGGTCACCATCAGCACCGTTCTGGCGAAGACGGAGCCCAGGATGGTCGACAGCATGCCGGAGTACAGGCCCGCCACGGGATTGAAGCCCCCGATGCTGGCGTAGGCCATGCCTTCCGGGATGGAGAACAGACCCGTGACGAGCCCGGCCGTGACGTCTCGCCACTGCGGCCTACCCACGCCGCGGATGGCGGTATGCAACCGGGAGCGGTCAGCCGCCGGGACGCTGGTAGCCGGCTTCGCTGGCCCGTCCGTCACCGCGCCAACACTGCCACGCGAACGTCGCGGTGGACGGCGAATCGACGGGTCCGAAAGCTCAAGGCGAGTAGACATTTAGCTTAGCTACGCGTAGTGGTTTGCGTCACATTGTCGAGTACTATGTGTTCCTCATCACTTTGCAGAGGGAACGCCGATGGCCGCATCGCAGAAGAGCCCACTGGGGCAGCCCCGTCCCGCCCTACCGCCTGCTGCGGGCGGATCCATCAACGGCATGCGCGTGTTGATGGGCATCGTCCTGGTGCTCATCGCGATCGCCGCCGTCTCGGGAGTCGTGATGGCCATGTCGAGCGGGCAACCGCAGGTGGCGTTCATCATCGGCCTGCTCGCGGCGGCGTTCTTCGCGCGCATCGGCTGCTGACCGCTCAGTCCGAAGCGCCCCACACCAAGCAGAACGGGTGTCCCTCCGGGTCCCGATAGACCCTGAAGTGATCCTCGCCGACTGCGTCGCTGACTCGGGATGCGCCGAGCGCCAACACCTCTGACTCGGCAGTGGCGATGTCGTCGACTTCGACGTCGAGGTGGAATTGCTGTGATCCGTGCGGATCGGGGAACTGCGGTGGCCGGTACTGCGGCGCCTTCTGGAACGCCACCCGCCGGCCGGTGGGGTCGGTGACCACCACCCACGTGTCGTCGTCGGCAACCGCCTCACCGCCCAGCAACTCGGCGTAGAAGGCCGCTAGCCGACGCGGGTCGGCGCAGTCGAGCACCACGGAACGTATCTTGCCGATCATGTTGTCCAGGGTTGCCCGTTCGGCGCCGATTCAACACGCAAAGATGGATCGATGCGGGTCGCACTTTGTCTCGGAAGCGGTGGCGCTCGTGGCTATGCGCACATCGGCGTCATCAACGAATTGCACGACCGCGGCCACGAGATCGTCGGGATCTCCGGCTCGTCGATGGGAGCGCTAGTCGGCGGCCTGGCCGCGGTGGGCAAGCTCGACGAGTACACGGCGTGGGCGAGCTCGCTGACCCAGCGGGCGGTGTTGCGACTGCTCGACCCGTCCCTGACGTCCGCAGGGGTGCTCCGCGCGGACAGGATCCTCGACGCCGTACGCGAGATCATCGGGGAAGCCATGATCGAGGAGCTGCCCATCCCGTACACGGCGGTGGCGACGGATCTGATCGCTGGTCGGTCGGTGTGGTTGCAACGCGGGCCGGTCGACGCGGCTATCCGGGCGTCGATCGCAATTCCCGGCGTCATCAAGCCGCACCTGCTCGACGGCCGGCTACTCGCCGACGGCGGCATCCTCGATCCACTGCCCATGGCGCCGCTTGCCGCGGTCAACGCCGACCTCACCATCGCGGTGAGCCTCGGCGGCGATGACCCCAACCGCGCCGCCCCCGGACCCGACACCGGGCCGACGATTGAGTTGCTCAACCGGATGTGGCGCAGCACAACGGCTTTGCTCGATACGGCGACAGCGCGAACCCTGTTGGACACCCCGGCGGCCAGGACGGTGCTGAGTCGGTTCGCCAACGACGGTGTCGAGACCGACGATCACGACGACCACACCGAGTTGTCCGTTCCCAAGCTCGGCAGCTTCGAGGTGATGAACCGCACCATCGACATCGCGCAGGCGGCACTGATGCGGCACACGTTGGCGGCCTATCCGCCCGACCTGTTGATCGAAGTGCCTCGCACGACGGCGAGGAGCTTGGAGTTCCACCGTGCCGAGGAAGTCATCGAGATCGGGCAGGAACTTGCCGCACTGGCACTGGACACCCTCGTCGTGCGACGGAGGCAGGAACCCATCTTGGGTACCAACTCAGAGGTCTAGCTTGGGTACCAACTCATAAGTCCAGGAAGCGGGCGATCCGAGCGGCCTCGCGCCGCCCCTGCTCGCGGCCCGCGATGGCCGACGGGATGCGACACGCCGGGTCAAGCGGATTCGGGCCGAAGGCTGCGAGGGCGTCCTCGTCGGCGAAGACGCTCAGCGCCGCACCCGGGAATTCGGCGATCTCCAGTGCGGTGCCTACGCCGAACGGCGAGGGGACGGTATCGCTCGACGGGACCAGCACGACGATTTCGTCACAGTCCGACGCGGCAGACAGGTTGATGCTGCTGCCCACTCCGCCGTCCATGTAGCGGCGATCGCCGACCGTCACCGGCGGCCACGCCCCTGGAACCGCACAGCTGGCGGCCACCGCGTCGATCAGACCGATGCCGGTGTCGCGGTCGACGATCACCAGTTCGCCCGTTGCGGTATCGATGGCCGTCACCCTGAGCGTGCGTTCGGGCCACTGGTGCGAAGGCAACCGGTGGGCAATGACGTCGCGGCGCACGGCTTCTGCGACGGTGTGGGTGGCCAGGGCGATGGCCCCGATGCGTTGCAGCTTCTGTTCCGTGGTGGCGTCCGGAACCTCCAGCGCCGTGACGAACAGTGCCACCACGTCGTCGACGTCGATGCCGGGGTCCAGCTCGTGGGACTCGACGGCGATCTGCGCGGCGAACAGTTGTTCCAGCGCGACGCCGCTACCGAGTTGAGCGGCGACCGTCGACCCCGCGGACGTACCGAGCAGCACGTCGGACTCGAGCAGCGCCTTGGCCGCCGCGGGTGACTCGTCGGCGAGCCCACACATCACCCCGGTTTCCCAGGCGATCCCCGCAAGTCCCCCGCCGGCCAGCACCAGTGCGCGTCTCGTCACGGGAATCGAGTGTGCCAGCCGTGGCGGTTCATCCCGCAGGCGGCGGTGCGGCGTTGGGCTACGATTCCGCAATGCCCCTGGCCGACGGCGAGATGTTTGCCGGCTACCTGATCATTCGCCGGTTGGGCGCGGGCGGCATGGGCGAGGTGTACCTGGTCCAGCACCCGCGGTTGCCACGACGCGAGGCGCTGAAGATCCTTCCCTCGGCGTTGACCAACGACGTCGACTTCAGGGAGCGCTTTCACCGCGAGGCCGACATCGCCGCGACCCTGTGGCACCCGAACATCGTGGCGATCCACGACCGTGGGGAATTCGAGGGGCAGATCTGGATCACGATGGACTACGTCGAGGGCACCGACGCATCGCGCCTGCTCAACGAGCGCTACCCGAACGGCATGCCCGCCGAGGAAGCCCTCGCGATCGTGCGGGCGACGGCGGGCGCTCTGGACCACGCGCACCAGCAGGGGCTGCTCCACAGGGACGTCAAGCCCGCGAACATCCTGCTGACCACCCCGGCTGCGGGCCAGCGTCGAGTCTTGTTGGCCGACTTCGGCATCGCCCGCAAGCAGGACGAGATCAGCGGACTCACCGCCACCAACATGACGGTGGGATCGGTGACGTACGCGGCGCCGGAACAGCTCACGGGCGAGCCGCTCGACGGTCGCGCCGATCAGTATGCGCTGGCGTGCACGGCATTTCACCTCATCGTCGGTAGTCCCCCCTTCGACAATTCCAACCCCGCAGTCGTCATCGGCAGGCATCTGACCGCCGAGCCGCCCAGACCGTCCGGGCGTCGAGCCGAGCTGGCCCGTTACGACGGCGCCCTGATCCGAGCGATGGCGAAGGACCCGCAGCATCGGTTCGCCACTTGCGAGGAGTTCGCCGATGCCCTTTCGGCGCCGCCGCACCGGGTGGTCATGACCAATCCTCGCGAGACGGCCGCTGCGGCGGCCCCGACGATGGCCGCCTCGATACCCGACGTGGTTCGGCCGCCGGGACCACCGCGAAGTCACTGGCAGCCCGCGACGGCGGGCCCGCCCGCGTCGCCGCAGCAGTGGCCGTCGACGCCTCCGCCGTCGGGGAGGAGTCGCGCGCCGCTCTGGGCCGCCGCGGGTGGCGTCGTCGCGGCAGTCGTCCTCGCGCTGGTGGTCTTCCTCGCCATCCGCCCCGGCGACGACGCGGCATCGGCGACGGAGGAGTCGACCACATCGCTAGCACGAATCACGACGACGTCGAACATCGAACCCTCGGCCGTGACCTCCGAGGAGAGTTCTCCCGAGCCGCCTCCGCCGCCTCCGCCGCCACCGCCGCCAGCGCCCGTCGTCGTCCCCGGTGACCTCGGGCTGTCGATTCCGATGACCCGACCGGCCTGCGACGGTACCGGAATAGTGGTGCTGTACAACGCGGTAACGCCGGGTGCCTACGTCGAGGAGATCGGGCAAGCACTCGCAAGCCATCCTGGTGCGTCGTACCTGCGTACCGATCAGTCGTGCCCCTCGCTGCGCCAGCGCGATGGCAACGGCAACGTCATCTACGCCGTCTACCGCGTCGCCGGTCGCACGCAAGCCGAGGTCTGCGGTGCCGTGCGCTCCGCGGGCGATGGCGCGTACGGGAAGTGGCTGGACACCTCGACCGACCCGGCGTTCATCCTCCCGTGTTGAGCTCGCCGCGACTCGGGTCGATCGCCTCGGTGGCGGTCGCACTCTTGGTGGTAACGGGTGCCGCGCCCGCCGCGGCCGAGCCTCCCGCTCCCCCGGCGCCGATCGTGCCTGCACCGGTCCAGCCCGCCAACGTCGGCGACCTCAAGGCCGACGCCATCACGTATTACGACAGTGGTGCGTACCTCACCGATCTGCAGCTGGCCACGGCGCCCGCGATCGCCTGGATCGCACAGCGAGCGCCCCAGGTCGCCCGCCCCGCCGTGGTCTTCGACATCGACGAGACGGCGTTGTCCAACTGGGACGTCATCCGCGCCAACGACTTCGGCCGGGTCATCGACGGGCCGTGCACGAATCTGCCCGCCGGTCCGTGCGGCTGGCGGGAATGGGACCTGCGGGCGCAGTCGACGGTGATCCCGCCGACGATGGCTGTCTTCCGTGCCGCCAGAGAGCACGGCGTCGACGTGTTCTTCATCACGGGTCGCGACGAGTCCCAACGTGCGGCAACCGAGCGCAACCTGGCCGCCGTGGGATACACCGGATACCGGGATCTGGTGATGGAACCCGTTGCCGGACACTTTGATTCGGCGGCAGACTTCAAGGCGCCGCAGCGCGCCCTCATCGAGCAGCGGGGATTCGCGATCATCGCCAACCTCGGCGATCAGCCGTCGGACCTCGCAGGCGGATTCGCCGAGCAGACCTATCTGCTGCCGAATCCCTTCTACCGGATTCCATGAGATGCAAGGGAGCGATCGATCGATGGCCGACACGATGAGAGCCCAGCGGTTCTATGCCGACACCAAGAGGATTGTCGTGGAGGATGTTCCGATCCCGGAGCTCGGCCCTGGCGAGGTTCTGGTGAAGGTGGCGTTCTGCGGAATCTGCCATTCGGACCTGAGCCTGATCAACGGCACGTTCCCTGCCCAGCAGGAGGTCGTGACCCAGGGTCACGAGGCGTCGGGCACGATCGCCAAACTCGGTCCTGGGGTGACGGGGTGGTCGGAGGGTGACCGTGTGGTGGTGGCCGCCGGGCGGCCTTGCCTGGGCTGCGTCAACTGTCGGCGCGGTGACGTGTCGAACTGTCTTCGCATCCGGTTGATGGCGTTCGCGTACGACGGGGCATGGGCGGAATACACCGTGGCGCAGGCGTTCGGGCTCACCAGGGTGCCCGACAACGTTCCGCTGGAGCAGGCCGCGATTCTGGCCGACGCCGTATCCACGCCGTACGGCGCGGTGGTACGCACCGGCAAGGTTGGGATCGGCGAGTCCGTCGGTGTCTGGGGTCTCGGCGGAGTGGGCACCCACGTCGTGCAACTGGCCCGGCTGGTCGGCGCGGCGCCGATCATCGCCGTCGACGTCAAGCCCACCGTGCTCGACCGTGCACTGGAGATCGGTGCCGACTATGCCT
>NZ_JBEVLO010000288.1:0-36970 GCF_040509115.1 Mycobacterium sp.
CACCGACACCGCGCGAGATCCTCACCCGCGCCGCGTTCGAGAACGCGATCAAAGTCCTTGCCGCGCTCGGTGGTTCCACGAATGCGCTTGTGCACCTGATCGCGGTGGCCCGGCGCGCGGGCGTCGATCTGGCGCTCGAAGACTTCGACACGATCGGCGCGAAAGTCCCGCTGCTCGTGGACTGCAAGCCGTCGGGCGCCAACTACATGGAGGACTTCCACGGCGCGGGCGGGCTGCCGGTGCTACTGAAGGAACTGCGACGACACCTGGACACGTCGACGGTCGGTGTCACTGGAAGGCCGATGGCTGAGCTGCTCGCGGAGGTGGGACCACACGCTGGCACGCGCCCGGTGGTCCGGACCCTGGACGACCCGCTCGGCGCGCCAGGGGCGCTCGCGGTGCTAACCGGCTCGCTCGCCCCCGCCGGTGCGGTGATAAAGACTTCGGCCGCGACGCCGGAACTGTTGCAGCACACCGGGCCTGCGTTCGTCGTGGACGCCGGCGACGACATCTCCGCGATTCTCGACGATCCGGACCTCGACCTCACCCCCGACCATGTGCTGGTGCTGCGGATGGCCGGCCCGATCGCCGCCGGCATGCCCGAAGCGGGTGCGCTGCCGATACCGGCGAAGCTCGCACGGGAGGGTGTGCGCGACATGGTCCGGGTGTCCGACGGGCGGATGAGCGGCACCTCGTACGGCACCGTAGTGCTGCACTGCGATCCTGAAGCGGCGGCGGGCGGTCCCCTCGCCGCGGTACAAAACGGGGATCTCATCCGGCTCGACGTCCCGGCACGGCGCATCGACCTGCTCGTCGACGAAGCCGAGTTGGCGCGCCGCCTAGCCGCATTCACCCCCGCGCCCTTGCCGCAGCGGGGCTGGCGGCGCCTGTACGCCGAAACCGTACTGCCCGCCAGCGAAGGCGCCGACCTGTCCTTCCTATAGCTTGTTCCCTGGCGCGCCAGCGCGAAGAGTTGAGCCTACTTTTGGTCTGTTGGCCCTCGAGACGGGCATCGCACAGGCTACCCAGGTGTGACGGGGGCGTGGTCTAAGGAGTGGGTTGCAGCGCCGACGGAGTGATCAACTTGCCGGTGGCGTAACCGTTCTCGTCGAGGAGCCAACCCACTCGCTTGGCGGTCCGAAGGTTGATGCCACTGTCACGCAGCGCCAACCACGGCAGCTTGTCCCCCAGGTCTTGTTCGATTTCGAGCACGCGCGCCAAGTCCACCGCCCACGCCGTGATGAGCAGGTTGGCCTCACCCGTGGTGGACATGCACAACCGCAGGTTCGGCAAGGTGTGGAGGGCAGCGACCGTCCGCGTTCGGTCGGCGGGCCGAACCCTGGCCCGCCACGTGCAGCTGATGGGGCGGCGCGCAGCGCTCTGGGCCACCTCGCATCGAATGGAGAGCGTTCCCGAGGCCAGCAGACGGGGCAGTTGCCGACGCACCGTCGCCGGATTGCGCCCGATGCGGGTCGCGATGTCGGCGGCGGTCCGTCTGCCGTCGCTGCTGAGTTCCCGGATGATGGGCCACGCGTTGGGAGGTGGGGTGGTCACCGTCGAGGAATGAGATCGCCGTGCGACGTTCTCCAACTCCCGAACCTGAGAGTTGTCGAGGGCGTCGAGCCGCCAGCTGCTGCCGTCGCGGTGGACCGCGGTCGCCAGGTAGGTACGTCTGCTGGCGACCCCGGACATCTCGCCGAGCTCGTTGACGACGAACTGGCTCATGTGCGGCATGTCCGCGGTCATCACCGTCAGCAGCAGGTCGTATCCCTGGGTGGACTCCTCCACGGTCACCACGCGCGGGTCCGCGCACAGTTGCCCCACGACATCGCGTTGGGCGCCGGGTCGACAGTCGACTTCCACCAACGCCGTCACTTGATGTCGATAGGTGCCGCCGGGGTGGACGGTGACCCAGGCGGCACCGCCGGCGACCAGTCGTTCCCACCGCGCCGCCAGCACCTGCGGCCCTACCCCGAGAATGCGGCCCGCCTCAGACCAGCTCACCCGAGGAGCAATCTGCAGGGCGTTCACCAGACGAAGGTCGAGCTCGTCGAGGGGCGCGGGATGCACGAATTCAGTCTAAAACCCCTGTGAGTATCACAAAAGTACCGTTGTCGGCCGCACTGGGGTTCCTTTCGGCAACCTGATCGGCATGCTGCAAACGCCAGAACGAAGCGCTCTCGCCGACCGGTTGACCGCGCTGCGCCGAGACCTGCACCGGCGCCCAGAAATTGGCCTGGTGCTCCCCGAGACTCAAGCTCAGCTCCTGAATGCGCTGAGACACCTGCCGCTGGAGATCTCCACCGGCACGTCGCTGTCGTCGATCACCGCCGTCATCCGCGGCACGACGTCCCGTCATGCGGTGTTGTTGCGCGCCGACATGGATGCGTTGCCGGTGCACGAAGCCACCGATGTTCCCTACGCCTCCGAGGTGCCCAATGCGATGCACGGGTGCGGTCACGATCTGCACTCAGCGATGCTGGTCGGAACGGCCGAGCTGCTGTGCGCACGCCGCGACGAGCTCGATGGTGACGTCGTGTTGATGTTCCAGCCCGGGGAGGAAGGATGGGAAGGCGCACAAGCGATGCTCGACGAGGGCGTGCTCGCCGCGGCGGGGACGCCCGTCGCCGCGGCGTATGCCCTCCACGTCTTCTCCAACCAGCCCGCAGGTCAGATCCGCACCCGCTCCGGTGCCGTTCTGTCGGCGTCGGCCGAGCTCACCGTTCGAGTGCGGGGGGCCGGCGGCCATGCGTCGGCACCTCACCTGGCCCGCGATCCCGTGCCGGCTGCCGCGGAGATGATCCTTGCCCTGCAACGCTCGGCCGGCCGCGACGTCGACCCGCACGACCCCGCCGTGGTCACCGTCGGTGTGGTCGAGGCGGGCCAGCGGCCCAACGTCATTCCCGAATCAACCCGGTTCGTCGCCAACATTCGAACGTTCTCCGCCGCAGCCCAAGTTCGCGTGCAATACCTCGCGCGTCGTGTGCTTCAGGGCATCGCCGACGCGCACGGTGTGCGCGTCGAAATCGACTTCGTCCCCCTTCGCCCCGCGACCATCAACGACCCCACCGAAACCGATCTCGCCTTGGACGTCGCCACCGAATTGTTCGGCGACCGTCGCGTCACGCGGTCCGCCGAACCGGAGAACGGCTCGGAGGACTTCTCCCGAGTGCTGGCCCACGTTCCTGGTTGCTTCATCAGTCTTGGCGCCATGCCAGCCGGCTTGCACGCCGACACTGCCGCCTACAACCACAGCCCCCACGCGCTGTTCGACGACGGTGTGCTCGTCGACGGCGCGGCACTGCTCGCGTCCATTGCCATCCGCCGTCTGCACACCTCCCCATCTACGCCGAAGCGAGAAGTACCGTGACCGTCACCAACACCCGCGACCAGCATCCCGGCCACACGGCGACGCCCAAACGTCACCTTGCGGCGATCGGGCTGGGCCACGCCATCGAGTGGTACGACTGGGGCGTCTACGCGGTCTTCGCACCGTTCTTCGCCGACCAGTTCTTCGACGCCGCCGATCCCACGACCGCGGTGCTGGCCAGCCTCGCGGTGTTCGCCGTCGGGTTCGGCGCCCGCCCGTTGGGTGGCATTCTGTTTGGTGTCCTCGCCGACCGGCGTGGACGGCGCTTCGCGATGATGCTTGCCGTCGGATGCATGGCCGCGGCGAGCTTCGTCCTGGGACTGACGCCCTCGTACCACACGATCGGTCTGTGGGCGCCGATCTTGCTGCTCGTCACCCGGCTCGTTCAGGGAATGGCCTGCGGCGGAGAGCTTCCCGCCGCTCAGACCTATCTCTCGGAGATTGCGCCACCAGACCGACGCGGACGCTGGTCCAGCCTGATCTACGTCTCCAGCGTGCTGGGGAACACCACCGGCATCGCGTTGGGCCTCTTGCTGACCTCACAGCTGTCCACTACCGCGATGCACGAATGGGGTTGGCGGGTGCCGTTCCTGCTCGGCGGCGCCTTCGGTCTGATCACCGCCTACATGCGGCGGGTCATGGAGGAACCCGACGTCTTTCGTTCCAGCCCCGAAAGCAGCACGGCACCAAGCATGTTGACGACCATTTATGGTCATCGTCGACAGGTCGGGCAGGTCGTCGGACTGAGCATCGGCTTCACCGTGGTCTATTACACGTGGGTCGTCGCGGCCCCCTCCTACGCCATCACGACGCTCCACATCGGCTCTACGGCGGCGCTCACCGCGGCCATCTGCGCGGCTGGGGTTTTCATGGCCACCATGCCGCTATGGGGCGCCCTGTCGGATCGGATCGGTCGCAAGCCCGTACTGCTGATCAGCGTGCTGGGAAGCGCCGCCGTTCAATTCCCGCTGCAAGGATTGCTGCAGGACACGGCATGGCAGCTGTTCCTCGCCTTGATCATCGCGATGGTGCCGCTCGCCGCTGGCGTGTCGATCCTGCCCGCGGTCTACGCCGAACTGTTCCCCACCGGAATCCGGTCCAGCGGCATGGCCATCCCGTACTCGATCACCGTCGCGCTGTTCGGCGGGACCGCTCCCTACCTCCTCGGGTGGGTCAGCGCCCATCTTGGCCGCTCCGCCTTCGACGGGTACGTCGTGGTCGTGCTGCTGATCACCGCTGCCACCGTTCTCACGCTTCCCGAGACACGGGCCAGCTCCCTGGACGAGGCGCACTGACGTGCGACTCCTCGACTACCTCGCCGAACACCCCGTCCACGTTGTAGACCTCGGCCAACCACTGTTCAACGGTGCGCCTTCGTCGCCGTCGCATCCGGGCTTCCAATCTGCACTGGTGACGCGACACGGCGACGCCCTGCGCGCCGACGGCATGACAGGGGCCAACGAGAAGTTCGCCTTCGGTGGCCATGTCGGAACCCACGTGGACGCTCTGTGCCACGTCGCCGTCGACGGCCGCATCTTTGGAGGTCGCCCCGTCGACGTCATCGACGGCCGTTACGCCGCCGGAGGAATCGAGGAGTTCCCGCTCGCCGTACGCCGAGCCGTCCTGGTCGACGTGCCCGCACTGCGTGGCGTCGACCGACTTGCACCTGTTGACGCCGTGACCGCCGAGGACCTCGACATGGTCGAGGTCCCCATCGAAGCCGGTGACACGGTGTTGGTGCGGACGGGATGGGCTCAGCTGTGGCCCGACGAGCGCGCCTACATCGGACGGAAAACCGGGGTGCCGGGCCTCGATGCCTCCGCCGGTGATTGGCTGGCCAAACGCCGCGTCTCGGTGGTGGGCGCCGACACCGTTGCCCTGGAACGGATCACGCCCGAATATGGGCACAGTCGGTTACCCGTGCATCGTATCCTGCTCGCCGAACACGGCATTAACCTGATCGAGGTGATGAATCTCGAATCCATCTGCGGTCACCTCGATTTCGCCTTCGTGTGCGCGCCGTTGAACATTCTGGGCGCCACCGGGTCTCCGGTGCGGCCGTTGGCATTGCTCGACCACTCCAGCGATGGGAGAACACGATGAGCATCCACATCGGTTCGGTGGAGGTCGACCGCGTCCTGGAATGGGTGGGGCCGATCAAGACCGTCGACGAGATGTTTCCCGACACCCCGGCTCAGCTGTGGACCGACGACCTGGCCCCACACCACTGGACACCGGCGACGCGCGCCTATCGCGCGGCGATTCAGACCTGGGTGCTCAGATCAGCGGGGCGCGTCATCCTGATCGACACCGGCGTCGGCAACGACCGAGACCGACCGCAAGCGCCGGCCCTCGATCACCTGCGCACCGACTATCTACGCCGCCTCGGTGACATCGGCGTCCAGCCGGCCGACGTGGACGTCGTCGTCAACACCCACATCCATTACGACCACGTGGGATGGAACACCACGCTCGAGGATGGGTCGTGGGTGCCGACGTTCCCGAACGCGACCTATCTGGTGCCTGAAGTCGACTACGACTACTTCCACCCGGAGAACGCCGAACGGATGCGGCCACCACGCACCGACGACGAGAGAGCGCGGTTCGCGGGCATCCGGCTCGTCTTCGCCGACAGCATCGCCCCGATCGCCGAGGCAGGCCAACTACAGACCTGGCACGGCGGGCACCTCGTCGACGGCACCGTGCGACTCGAACCGGCACCCGGCCACACGCCCGGATCGTCAGTGGCATGGCTCGAAACCGGTTCTGGGGCAGTCTTCGTCGGCGACCTCGTGCACACGCCGCTGCAGCTCAGCCGACCCGATGACTGCTGCGCCTTCGACGTGGACGCCAGTCAGGCCCGCGCCAGCCGCAGCGCCGTCCTCGCCAGAGCGTCCCGGCTCGGTGCGGCCATGTTCCCAGCCCACTTCGCCGGCCACGGAGCATCCACGGTCGCCCGCAGTGGCGCCGATTACGAGACTGTGTGGTGCGAGGGTCTAGAACCGGTGTGACCGTCCCACGCGTTCGCAACGGTTGGCGTTGCCAGCAAGACTCCACCGGGAGGAGGTCACGTCCGTGTGGCGATGTCCGATCGGGCAGCGTCGAGGGTGGAGTAGGTGTTCAGTATCTGATCGAGGCCAAGCAACTCGATTGGTCTCGTCGTGACCCGGCTGTTGGCGACGACACCAAACCATTTCGAGACGATCTTCGCGGTCGAGTCGCCCTCCAACAGAACGGACATGCCCGCCGAGGCCATGAAGTTCACGTTGGAGAGGTCCACGATCAGCCCCGCGAGCGGGCCGGCGATGCAGCGCGTGATCTCGTCGGCCAACCAGGGTGCGGTCGACGCGTCGAGTTCGCCCGAGACCGATAACACCACGATGCCGTCGATCACCGAGGCGTGCACGCGCAGCAGGTCTTCGAATGCTGAATGCGAATCGTCCACGGCGCTCATCTCCGCGGGCCAGGATGGGCAGCGTTGCGGCTTGGGCTTCGAGCACCTCGAGTCGGCTGACGGGCGCTAACGACTGGCGCCGGTAGCTCAGCCGCGGTGCTGGTCGGCTTCGCGCGACAACGTCGCGGATGGGACGCCGACGTCGTCATCACGCGCCTACAGCGCGCCTACTGCCTCGCATGCCTTGCGCACGCCTTCGCCGTAGGCGGGGTCGGCCCGGGTGCAGTTCTCGATGTGCCTTTCCACGGTGACCGCGCGGGCACCCTTGATTGAGCGGGCAGTGTTCTCGAACAGGCGTTGCTGCTCGTCACCGCCCATGAGACGGAAGAGGTTCCCGGGCTGCTCGAAGTAGTTGTCGTCGTCGGCACGGAAGTCGAAGTGCTCAGCGGTGTTTCCGATCGACTGGGGCGGATCGGCGTAGGCGGGTTGGTCGGCCCACCGGCCGAAGGTATTGGGCTCCACACCCGGGACGCCACCTTGATTGCCGTCGACGCGCATCGTGCCATCACGGTGGTAGGTGTTCACTAGCGTGGCAGCCCGGGGGTAATTGACCGGGATCTGATGGTGGTTGACCCCCACCCGGTACCGGGCGGCGTCGCCGTAGGAGAACAACCGGCCCTGCAGCATCTTGTCGGGGCTGTAGGAGATGCCCGGCACCAGGTTGGCGGGGGTGAACGCAGCCTGCTCGACGTCGGCGAAGTAGTTGTCCGGGTTGCGGTTCAGCTCGTACTCGCCCACCTCGATCAGCGGGTAGTCCTGCTGGCTCCACACCTTGGTCAGGTCGAACGGGTGAAAGCGGTAGGTCGCCGCGTCGTTCTCGGGCATCACCTGGATGAACAACTTCCACCGCGGGAACTCTCGGCGTTCGATCGCATCGAACAGGTCGCGACCATGGGACTCGCGGTCCTCCCCGATGACGGCCTGGGCCTGCTGGTCGGTGAGGTTCTCGATGCCCTGCTGGGTGCGGAAGTGGAACTTCACCCAGTGCCGCTCGCCGGCGGCGTTGATCAGACTGAAGGTGTGGGAACCGAATCCGTGCATGTGCCGGTAGGACTTGGGGATGCCCCGGTCGCCCATGACGTAGGTGACCTGGTGCAGGGCTTCTGGTAGCCCCGTCCAGAAGCCCCAATTGTTCTCCGGATTGCGAAGATTGGTGCGCGGATCCCGCTTGACCGCGCGGTTGAGGTCGGGGAACTTCAACGGATCCCGGTGGAAGAAGACCGGCGTGTTGTTGCCCACCACGTCCCAGTTGCCCTCCGCCGTGTAGAACCGCAACGCAAACCCACGGATGTCCCGTTCGGCGTCGGCTGCGCCGCGTTCACCGGCGACGGTCGAGTACCGGGCGAACATCTCGCAACTGTTGCCGACCTTGGCGAAGATCGCCGCGTTGGTGTACTCGGAGATGTCCCCGGTCACTCGGAAGGTGCCGAAGGCGCCGGCACCCTTGGCGTGCATGCGCCGCTCGGGGATGACCTCACGGTCGAAGTGCGCGAGCTTCTCGATGAGCCACAGGTCTTGCAGCAGCAACGGACCGCGCTGCCCGGCGCTCATGCTGTTCTGATTGTCGACCACCGGCGCACCCGCCGCGGTAGTCAACGGTTTGGTGTTGTCCTCGAACGCCATTGGATGTTCTCCTTCGTTGTGGACGGCGTCTGCGCGCCGTCGAGGGTGAATACGAGGCACGATGTGCACGTGCCCGAGGAGGTGTCGCATTCGCCGACGATGTAGCCCGTCGTGGTCGGCGGCCGAGAGGCATCGTCGACGGGAGCACGGCCATTCAGCCGCCCTCTACCCGGCTGACGTCGGCGTCCACGTCACCGCGGTCGAGATGCGCGTGCAGGAATTGCGGCGTGGTGGGCAGGCTCAGGTGCAGATCCGGCCGCATGCTGATCTCGATGCGCGCGCGGGTCATCTCGAAGTCGAGCACGTGTCCACCGCGCGTGCAATCGTGGCCGAGGTAGTGCAGGTGGTACCCGGCGACGGTGACGCCCTGCTCGTAGTCGGGCATGCGAAAACCCGCCATGACACCTTCGGTGTCGTCGAGGACGGTCTCGCGCTGATTCTTCGTCGCTTCCGCCATCCCGACGTAGGGCGGGTCTTGTCTGGTGACGGTTCGTGTGTGAACCACGCTGAACCGCCCGGTAATTCGGATCGCGTAGATGAGATTGGTGCTTTCGATCCTGGCGTCGATGGCGGCGATGAGGCCGTTGCGGTCGGTGGGCCCGTCGATGTCGAAGGCTTGGTCCGTGTGAAACCAGGTCACCGCCGCGAACGGAGTCCGGTCCTGGCCGTCGGCGCGGTTGACGCTGCCGTCGGAGTGGAGGTGGTAGCACACGCCATCGAGGACGACCATCTCACCGTCGAGGCGGTTGAACGTGCCCAGCCCGAAGTCGCCGTGCGACAGTACCTCGTCAATGGTCACGTCGCCGTCGTAGATGCCATCTAGAAGCGCGCCCATTGTCGATCGTTGATACACCTCGCGACCCCGCACGGGGTCTTGGTGCACCCCATGCGGACGAACCCAGTGCGCGAGCCAGGTGCGCAGCCACGGAGAATGATGATTTTGCGTCATGGGGTCAATCCGTCCTCTTGCGATCTTCAGACCGCTGCATTCACGGTTCTGGCGGACATGCGGCGCTCACATGTGCGCGATGTTGATTGATCACCGCCCGTCGGATTGGGGCCCCGTCGGTTTGGGGGCCCGGCGGGGAACGAAACGGATGTCGGACTCGCAAGTCAGTTCGGGCGCAACGCATTTGGTTCGAGATGTGGTTGCTCTGGAATCGATCTGCCGTCCCCCTCCTGCGGGCGATCACTTGACAACGCATTGGTGCGATCGAGTGTGCACTGTACCGTACAGTGCAGCCGCCGGGCTTGGCAACCCCACGCCTCCCAGTCGGCGCGCGTGCGGGACGGCACGCGCGATCATCCATTGGTGGAGCTCTTTGTCATCGCGTGCGGACTGAGTTGGAATGCTTGGACGCCCTATGTCGGGTCGCTCAACGGCCTCGGCGTGTGGAACTACCGATTGCCCGAAACCCTTGGTGCCGCGGCGCTATCTGACGCCATGTTCCGCGTACTCCATCTTGAGGATGTCCCATACGTGCAGCGCGAGTTGCAGCTCGAGCACCATGTCAGGGGCCCTCAAATCACGACCGATGATGGTCTGAATCTTCGCGATGCGATACCCGACTGTGTTCGGGTGAACCATCAGGGTCGACGCCGTGCGCGCGGTCGAGGACGCTTCCGTCATCCACGTTCGAAGGGTTCTCAATAGTTCTGTGTTCCGGCGCTCGTCGTGTGATGCCACCGGTCCAATCAAGGCCTCCGCGAACTGGCGGAGCTGCTCCGGCATCGTGTTGTTCAGGAGCAGGAGGGAGGTCAGCGGCGATCGTCGCAGGTCGATCAATCCACTCCGTCCCGTCGACGCCCGCAGCTGCACTGTGCGAACCCCGACTTGGTAGCTTGATGCGAAGTCACTGAGCTGCTCGATGCGCGGTGTCAGGGCGACGGTCGTTCCAGTACGAACATGGTGGTCGTCGAGATGTTTCTGGACCCGTCGCACGATGGGCAGCGGATCGCACCTACTCGAAATGAGCATCACCAACGTGTTGGCGTACACCCCGACCAATACCTGCTGGCTCATCACGAGACCACGCATTGAGCGAACGACATCATCGAGCGTAGAAGTAAACGTCGCAGCGAAGACAGCGAGCCAGTGCGCGGTGGTCAGGTCATGTCCTAGTGCCTCTGCTCGCTGAACCAAAGCCAGCGGCTGCTCGGTGCCGCCGGGGCGCAACAGATCTACCATGAGATCACCGCTCAAGCGAGCCTGGACTTCCGCTATATGGCGTTGCTTGAGGATTTCGAGACCCACCACCAAGGCGAACCGCTCGATCAGCCGCCGCCAACCAGCATCAGGCGACTCCGACTCGGTGATCACCCAAAGACGTGCCACTAACCTTCCGCTCAACACCACTGGGGTCAACCAGGTTTCGCGTTCCTGGCCCACGACGGTGGTGGCTTCGTAACGATCGGGGGGCATCTGCTGAACCGTTGCCCGTGTGTCGAGCCTCGGTGGTGCCGCGTACTCGCCGGCGCTGGCGCGGGCCAAGACGCCCTGATTCGTGTCTTGAACGGTGACGGATGCACTCAGCATGTCGGCCAGCTCCGACACCAGCCCGTCCAAGCCGACGTCGTTCAAGACCAAACCCATGAGGCGTCGATGCTGGCGGTCCGCCCACTCCAATGCGGTCCGTCGACGCCGTAGTTCCTCGTTGGCCGTCGACAGTTCCTCGATCACGGCTTGCTGTTCGGCGCGCAGCCGCTGAGTACGGATCGCATTCGCCGTCTGCTCGGCGAGCAGCTCGGCCAGTTCCACCTCCTCGGGTTGATAGCGATGCGGTTGGCCAAAGTATCCGGCGAGAATGCCGACATTGTCAGTGCCCACGCGCAGCGGGGCAGTGAGCACACTGCGATACCCCTGCGCGGCCGCAAATCGGCGCAGCCGCTCGTTGTCGGCCTCGTAGACGTCTGGCACGACGATGGTGCGGCCCTCCCGATACGCCATGGTGGCAGGCAGGTCCGCGGAGGAATCCGTGGGATGTATCTCCAGCCAACCTTCACTGCGGACCAGTTCGAGGTAGTTGGTGCGCAGACCCGAGGAACCCGCGATCTCCATGGCCTGGTGTGCCCCGTCATCGATCATGACACCGCAATAGTCGAAACCAACTAGTTTACAACCTAATTCGGCAATGTCGTCGAGTACGTCGTGAAGAGGTTTGGCGGCGTTCACCGACCGGGAGATGTCGGTCACCGCAGCCATCCAGGCTCGTAGCGACTCCGAACGAACCGGCATCGGGTCCTCCTCCCTGCCGTTCGATCGCGAAACTAGTCAGCGCGTTGGTGCGGTCACGCCTCCAGATAGTGCTGCGCGAGCGGTTGCACAACGACCTTCATGTGAGGAAAGGCCGGCAAGGTGGATAGCAGCTCGTGCAGTTCTGTAGCCGTGTCGGCCGACCATATTCCGACATTGGCGGTTGTACCCGGAATTCGCCACATCCGCTCGATGACCCCGTCATCACGGTAGCGGCCGGCGTGTTGCGCCTCCCGTTTCAGCACAGCACCCCATTGCGAATCGTCCATTCCAGCAGGTCGATTCAGGTCGATGTGGACCAGAAACTCACTCATCGATCAGCCCCTTGCACCGTGACCGGCATCTGGATGGCACCCTGGGCAAGTAGATCGTTGAGCGAGTTCGGCGGATACCCCAGTTCGGTCAGCACGCTCGCGGTGTCCTGCCCCACCTCCGGAACCCTGCCGCCGTCGCCGAGAACCTGCGGATGACTGGCGAACCGGAACGGCGGGGCAGCCACCTGCACCTGCTGGTCCAACGGAAGAGACGCGGTAATCCAACGGTTCCCCGCTTCGAGCTGAGGATGGGCTGCCACCTCGGCGATGCCGTTCATCCGGCCCCATGGGACTCCCGCTGCGTCGAGCCTCCTGAGCAGCTCGGATTCGGGGTAGCGAGCCACTGCCGTCGTGACGGATCCTTCGACGTGTCCACGCCGGGCCAGACGATCGTCGTTCGACAGCAACCCCAGGTCGTCACCCAGTTCGCGGGCGTCGAGGCATTCACACAACGCCAACCATTGCCGATCGTTCTGCACGGCGATGTTGATGGTGGCTCCGTCCGCGGTCACGAACGGCCCGTAGGGAGTGATCGTCGCGTGGCGGGTCCCGGCAGGGGGCACCTCGATCCCCGCCTCCCGGTAGGCGATCAGCAGCGGACTCATCCATTCGACGAGGACGTCGAACATTGCCACGTCCACCCTGTCGCCGCGACCCGTGACGTCACGCTTCCGCAACGCCGCAAGGATCGCGGTTGCCGCGTAGATGCCGCCGCCGAGGTCGGCGAGCGACACGCCCGGTTTGGCTGGATTGCCGGGTTCACCGGTATTGGCGGTCACCCCGGCCTCCCCCTGAACCAGGAGGTCGAAGGCCTTCCTCATCCGGTACGGTCCGTCGGGTCCGTAGCCGCTGATACTGCAACGCACCAACCGCGGGTTGCGTCGGACGAGCTCGGCATCTTCGACGATTCGGTCCACGGCGCCCGGTCCCAGATTGGACAGGAACACATCAGCAGTATCGAGAAGGGTTAGCAAGATCTCCTGTCCGGCAGTGGTCTTGAGGTCCACGCTGACGCTTCGCTTGCCGCGATTGAGCCAGACGAAGTGCGACGACATGCCCTTGGCGAACCTGTCGTAGTCCCGGGCGAAGTCACCCGATCCGGTTCGCTCCACCTTGATGACCTCGGCGCCGAGATCAGCGAGATGGCGGGAGCACAACGGGGCCGCCACCGCCTGCTCGATGGCGACCACCCGAGTACCCGCGAGGGGCAGCGTAGACGTCTCGGCCATCTCAGAACCTCAACGTGGTGCCGACCGACGGCTGCAGGTAGCGATCCGGTGCCTCGATCGAGAACTTGGCGTGGGTGGGAAGTCCGCTGCAATGCATCGGGACGATGGTCCGCACGTCACGTTCCAGCATGCCGGTCAGAGTCAGGGCCACATTGTCCGATGGCGTGGTGGGGAATCCGAGGTGGAATCCGCCGAGAACCGCCAGGACAGGCCGTGTTCCGCAGATCCGCCGCGCCTGGTCGATGGTGTTGAGCACCCCTGCGTGTGCGCAACCGGTGAGTACGACCAGACCCTTGTTCTTGACGTCGATGATGAGACCTTGCTCGTCGTTCACCTCGTCGAGGCCGTAACTCCCGTCGGCCGCAACCTGGTAGAGACCGGGCGCGTGATCCTCACTTGGCGCCTTCGGCCCCTCGAACCGAACGTCGCGCGGGATGTATCCCGTGGTGTAGATGCCACATCCGAGACTCAGCGAGCCGGCGTTGAGAACGGTCCTTCCCTTGCGTCGCTCGATCTCGTCGATGGTGAAGGTTTGGTTGTAGAACTGAGAGACGCGGCCGTCGCCCATCACGGCGAATCTGGGCTTGAACGCGTCCTCGTGGGTCGCAACCGCGATGGGGCGATCGATGGCTTCGAGCAGCGGGGAGATGCCCCCGAAGTGGTCGGGATGGCCGTGGCTGATCACGACCGCGTCTATCGCCGACGCATCGACGCCGAGTGCCGTAATGTTGTGCAGAAGAACCGATCCGGTGAGACCGACGTCGAAGAGCACGGTCGTGGTGTGGCGTCCGTGATGGGCTCTGACGAGGATGCTGATACCGTTCTCCGCCTGGGGCGGGAGACGCTTGGGATCGAAGTGTTCGATGAGACCGTTACGTACGCAGTGATCGCCATGGTCGGGTAGCAACATGTCCACCCAGTTCTCCACCAAAATGGTCAACTCGACACTGTCGGCTTGGAACATCAGTACAGCCCTTTCGTGTGCGTGTCATGATCGGCGTAGGTGAAGTGCTGGTCCAGGGCTCGGCGCGCGTGGTGATATACCGGGGCGTCGACGAAACCGTCGCCGACTCGTGCCACCGCGAGGCCGTCGAACCGTGCGGCCTCGTACGCCTCGACGAGGTTGCGCAACCGGTCGACTTCGGCAGCGATCAACTGTGTGTAGGCCGTGCTGGCAACGTGCGCCTGATCGGGAGTCAGGCAGACCCGACCGGCGAACCCTGCCCGCCGCGACCGCTCGCACGATGACGAGAAGGTCGCCGGATCCAGGTTCAATTCGGGACCGTCGATCGGGCCGGACAGCCCCGCCGCGCGGGTGGCGGCGACGACAGTTGCCCGATAGGGAGCCAGCTCGACTGCGTCCCACGACGGCGTCAGCCCGAGGTCTGCGGAGAGGTCCGCCGTGCCCAGGACCAGGGTTTCGATCCGGCCCGGTGCGGCATTCGCGATCGCCGTGACGTCGACCAGGCCCCGCGCCGTCTCGATCATCGGGAGGATCGCCGGATTTGCGAACCCGTCCGATCCGGTGCCCATGGCCTCGTCGATCGCCCGGATCTGTTCGGCGCTCTCCACTTTGGCGACGAGCACCCCCGCAATGGGAAGGCCGCGCAGGGATTCGATGTCGAGTTTTACATCGGGACTCCCCCAGGCGTTGATGCGCACGTAGGTTCTGACGGAGCAGGCGATGCCCGGCCCGAGCTCAGCCAAGAGGCGCCGCGCATGTTCCCGTCGTCCCGGTGCCACGGCGTCCTCGAGATCCAACGCCACCGCTGGAGCCCGTCTTTCGGATATTCGCCGCAGCTTGCGTTCGTCGTCTGCGGGGCAGAACAGGATTCCCGGCGGGGAAGCGGTTCCGATCCCTTCGTCGTCCATCGGGTAACCCTCAGAAGATGGCGAGGGGGTTGACCGGTGACCCGACCGCTCCGGTGATGGGCAGGGGCGGCGCGGTGAAGAAGAACTCGTAGCGCCCGGTCCGTTCACACGCGGCGCCCAAGCGTTCGAGGTCGAAGATCTCACCAATCGTCATGCCCGCGTTGACGAGAAGAATCAGGTGGAGCGGCTGGAACACGCCCGGTGTGTCGTTCGGCAGCACCTCGGCGCCCCAGGTGTCGGTTGCCAGCGCGGCGATCTCGTGCTTGGCGAACCAATGCGCGCTGTCCACGCCGAGGCCGGGTGCGGGCCCGGAATCGTACTCACCCCAGGTGCCCTCCGCGCGCACCTGCGCGATCTGCCCGGTCCGGATCAGCACGATGTCGCCACTGCGGATCTGCACGCCCTGTCGCTGTGCACAGTCGGTCAGATCCGCGCTGCTGATCGAATGTCCCGGTTGCAGCCACGGGACGCCGTGGTGACGCGCCATGTCGAGGAATACTCCGCGGCCCACGATCCCGTCGGCGACCTTGTCGATCCCGTTGACTGTCGCGCCCGTACTGGTCACCTTCTCGAGCCCGTGGCCGTTGTACATCTGTCCGCGATAGAAGATGTGGGCCAACGCATCCCACTGTGTCCCGCACTGCAGCGGCATGGAGACCGCGTCGTCGCAGTACCGCAGAACATCGAGGTGATCCTGGGCGCCGAGTGCGATGTCACCGCCGTCCTGCAGCATCGAATGCACGGGATTCGTCCGGCCGCCGAAGCCGCCGGACTGCGGGCCGTCGCTGTTGAAGGGCAACGCGCAGGAGACCACTTCTCCGGTCGCGACCAGGGTCGCCGCGTGGGCCAGAACCTCAGGGGTGATGAAGTTCAGGGTGCCGCGTTCGTCATCGGTGCCCCACCTGCCCCAGTTCCGATACCGCAGGCAGAGTTCGTCGACGAGGGCGACAGCACTGTCGGCGACCTCGGTTGAGGTTGATGTGGTTTGGGTCATCGTGTCTCCTAGAGTCCGGTGGAATGGCCAATGCCCCTGGGGCAGGGCGGTGGGACCTGCCCAATTCGGGCCGGTTCGGTGGTGATCGCTGTCAGGGTTTCGTTGCCGGACGGCGCCGTTCGACCCGGTGACCCCGCCTGCTCAGTTCGATCTCGGCGTCGAGGGCTTCCAGGTTCTTCCCGCGAGTCTCGAAGCCCAGGAGGACGAAGGCCAACCCGCACAGCACGTACCACACCGCGAAGTAGGCGAACGCCGGGAGCAGGTCGGTGGTGGAGGCTTCAGGCTTGATGAGATTGTTCGACCCGACGATGAGCCCGAGCCCGAGTGGTCCAATGATCTTGCCGAGTCCGCCTGCGCCATAGGCGAATCCGAGTCCAGTGCTGCGCAGTCGGCTGGGCCACACTTCACCCGAGTACGGCCCCACGACGGCGAACCCACCCTCGGCGAAGAAGTACACGACGATCATGGCGATGAGGAACACCGCGACGCCGCCCACGTACGCGTCGCCAGCCAGCGCGGCCAGGACGATGAAGCAGGCCGCTGCGAACGCTGCGAAGATGCCGGTAAAGCGGCGCCCCCTGGTCTCCGAGAGGTGGGAGAGCGTGAACCGTCCGGCGAGTGCTCCAAGGGTGATGAACACCATGAACAGACCTGCCTGGGCTGGTGCCACACCGAGCACCATCACCAACAGAGTCGGAGTCCACAGCGCGAGGCCGTAGAGCCCGGTCTGGATGCCGAGGTTGGTGATCGTGGACAGCCACACGCTGCGGGGGTAGGCGAAGAGCTCACGCACACTCGGTTGGGCGTCGTCTCGCACCCGGTCGTCGGAAGACGCAGCGCTGTGGGGCAAGGTCTCCGGGTCGACGTCCAGAGCCCAGGCGACGGAACGACGCGCGTCGTCCAAGCGTCCGCTCCGAGCCAGGTAGCGGGGTGACTCGGGAACGGTCAGCCGCATCAACAGGAGGAACAGGCCCGCCGCCCCGGCGATGAAGAGGATGCCTCGCCAGCCGATGGCATCCGACAACAGCCACACCATTAGCGAGCCCACCAGGAAACCAAGGGGCACAGCGGCGGTCACGTAGCCGGTGATTCGCCCGCGCTTTGCTGCCGGCATGAACTCTTGGACCATGGGTAGGTCCACGACGTAGAGCCCGCCGGCGCCGAATCCCACCACGACACGAAGTAGTGCGAGGTAGATCCAGCCCACTGATGCACTGTCCGGGGTCAGGGCCATGGCCGCGGTGGCGATCGTAAACACCGCGACGGTCATCAAGAACACGGGTCGACGGCCGATCCGGTCGGCGAGACGCCCGAAGAAGATCGCTCCGGCAACGGCTCCGATCCCCGAGGACAGGAGAATCACGGTGGATTGTCCGAAGGTCAGGTGCCAAGAGGCCGATACGAAGGTCACGATGAACCCGATCAAGAAGTAGTCGAGAAACTCAAGGCAGATAGCCGCGGTTGCGATGCAGGCCAACAGGATCTGTCGCCGAGACAATTTCGATAGTCTGTCGAGTTCGTTGATCGCGTCCATGCCGGCTCCGCCTCTCGAAACCTGCGACACATCCGCGCCGCCTCAGGTCTGCACCCAAGTTTGATCCCGGCCATCCCCCGCGGCCATGGGTGACTGCACGAGGTTGTGCACCATTCGTCGTGTCCCCACACAACCCCGAGCCGCCTACGTCGTCTCTACGACGTACTTGCCTCGGACGCCGCCACGTTCGAGTGCTTGGTGAGCCTCGGCGACACGGTCGAGTGAGAAGTATTGCGCGACGATCGGGGTCACCGCGCCGGCCTCGACTAGGCCTGACAGCGCAGTGAGCGTGTCTCGCGTCGGATTGTTGCTGAACGGGAGGAACGAGCGTGGGTGCACGGCCGTCCACCCCATGGTGATCAGGATGGAGCGGCTGAGATGCGCGGCGTCGAAGGCCAGCGGCACCATCCGTCCCCCGTTGGTCAGGAGGTGCCGGTAGGCGCCCAGGTCGGTGCCCACCACGTCGACGATGACGTCGTATCGACCTAGTTGGCTGGGACCGGTGGTCCGGTAGTCATGTGCTTCGTCGGCTCCGATGCTGCGGACGAATTCCAGGCTGGAACCGCCGGCGAGGGCGGTGACGTTCGCGCCAAGCGCCTTGCCGAGTTGCACTAGCACCGATCCCACCCCGCCACTGGCACCCCGAACCAGCAACCGTTCCCCCTCGCGCAGCCGCGCCTTGTCCTTCAGCGCGGTGATGGCCGTGGTTCCCGAGGCGGGCAGGGCAGCAGCGTCTCGAAGCGCCACGTTCACCGGCGCCCGCGCGAGCCGCTGCCCAGGAACGGTCACGTACTGCGCAACGCTGCCAAACTCGAAGTGCGGCATCACACCCCACACCGCATCGCCGACACGGAATTCCGTGGGGCCAGCGGAATGTTCGACTACCCCTGCGAAGTCCACACCGGTGCGTTGGGGGAACTTGCGCCCGGTCACCATCCGCATCGCGCCCGATCGCGCTGTCACGTCTCCCCCGCTGATGCTGGCGGCGTGCACGCGCACGACTGCCTCGCCGGGCTTCGGGGTTGGAATCGGCGCCGTCGCAACGTAGAGAACCGAGGGTGGCCCGTATCGGTCGTATTGGGCCACGCGTTGTCCAGTGGTCATCTTCGCCCTCGTGGCTCTCGTCTCAAAGCAAATGGGGTGCCACCCCATTTTAGATCTCCGCTACGATACGGAGGACGCCCCCGTTTTCGCAACACCTTGGAGCCGTAGCCGATGACGAGCCCCCAGAGCTCAGCGCCTCGCTCGTCGCGGGCTGATGCGCAACGCAGCTATCGGCGCATCGTCGAGGCGGCGGCCGCGGTGTTCTTGCGGGACGGTGCCGAGGCGTCCCTGGAGGAAATTGCTCGGACGGCGGGCGTCGGCTCGGCCACGCTGCACCGGCACTTTTCCTCGCGCTGGGCGCTGTTGGACGCCGTGTTCGCTGGCGGCATCGACGACCTTCGTGCGCTAGCCGACGATCTTCTACGTGACAGCGGTCCCGACGCCCTGTTCGCGTGGCTGCGGTCAGTCGGTGACTACTGCACGGCGACCCGCGGGCTGGCCGCCGCGCTTTTGCAGTCCGGTGATCAGAAACAACGCGCCAGCAGCGTGTGTCACCAGACGCTGGTTCACGCGGGTGCGGCCCTGCTGGACCGCGCCAGGGACGCGGGACGGGTTAGACCCGACGTCACCATCACCGATCTGCTGACCCTCGTCAGCGCCATCGCGCTGGCCGCCGAATGTGCCCCAGCCGATGGTGCCCGACTGGTGAACCTCGCCATCGACGGCGTCCGCGGCAACCGGTGATACGCGCACGCGCGGCAACCGCAACGGGCACCTCGTTTGGGTCAAATTGCGCGCAGGGCGGCGCGATGTTCTCGGTCTGGTGAACAACGCGTTTCTGCCTGGTGAGGATCGCCATGGTCGAACGCCACCGTCTCGACCCAAGGGTGCCCCTGACTTCAGGCGGTGCCTGACACTTCGCTCTTGAAGTGGGTCGTGCCCTGCTGCGAGACGTAACGTACAAGAATGCCGCGAGCTAATCCTGCCGTGCCTGCCCCTTTGATCGAACCGGAGTCGACCCGCGATGCGATCGTGCGAACGGCCGGTCAGGTGTTCCTAGCGCACGGATACGAGCAGTCGAGCATGGACGAGATCGCTCTGCAGGCCGGGGTGGCGCGGCGTACCTTGTACAACCAATTCGCAAGCAAGAAGGCACTCTTCGACGCGACGATGACCCAGCTGTGGGACGGCATGCCATTGGACTCCATCGTCGATG
The DNA here is from genome assembly GCF_040509115.1 of Mycobacterium sp. Classification (GTDB taxonomy): domain Bacteria; phylum Actinomycetota; class Actinomycetes; order Mycobacteriales; family Mycobacteriaceae; genus Mycobacterium. Next base: position 19,904 of record NZ_JBEVLO010000288.1, read on the forward strand.
CGACGACCAAGAAGGGTCCGGTCGAAGAGGTCTTGTTCGCCATCGGGCGGGCGATCGCAGATTTTTGGGCACCGCCCGACGCGGTGGCATTTCTCCGATTGGTGTATTGGGAGAGTCCACGTTTCCCCGAACTCGGACATGGCCTGATGGACAAGGGGCGAAGTCCTGCTCGACTCGCGGTCAACCGATACGTGCGCCGACTCAGCCGGCAGCGTGGTTTCCGCATCGATGACCCCGACCTGGCGACCACGCAATTCATCGACGTCATCTTGGGTGAGCTGCTGTTGGTTCGGATGCTTGCCCCGTCGAAGGTTCCCGTTGACGAGGACCGGCGCGACTATCTGGTGCGGGAAGCGGTGCAACTGTTCATCGCCCGGTACCGCCGGTCGGGTGCCGCCCACCCGATCTCAGACGAGGTCGAACGTCCCTGACCTCGGGCGACACCATCCGACCGGCTACCGGATGGTGTCGAGACCCACTCGTGGATGGTGCCCCATTGGGCACGAACGTCACCCTCGCTCAGGGCCACCGACGTTCGATGCGGCCGCGGACCAACCCAGGGTCGACCGAGTGACCGCTGTCGGTGGGGTGCTTGCGCGGTCGTTCACATAGCACTCCAAGTCACTCGAACAGACCCTCGCATGAACGTGCCGGGCACGTCGTCGGTTGGAAGCCGTGGTGAAGTGCTCGGAGGCATCGGCGAATTGCTCTGCAGCTCGGGCGATTACACCGTCCTAGTTGCACGCGATGCATACCTTGGATCGCGAATGTGCATGTGACACCCGGGCCGTCGGGAGGCAAGCTGGTGGCCAGGCATTCCGAGTTTGGGCTGCCGCAGAGTGAGGAAAGGACGTGACGCCGTGCCGTTCGCCAACCTCAAAGTCCCCGCTGGTACTTTGACCGACGAACAGAAGAAGGGACTGGTAGACGGTGTTACCGACCTCTTCGTCGGTGTCTACGGCGACCGGGCCAGGTCCAACGTGATGGTCCTCGTGGACGAGGTGGTCGACGGCGGATGGGGCATGGGCGGGAGGATCCTGACCAAGGCGATGCTGGCAAGGTGACCTGACGCACAGCGACGGCGCCGGAACCGCCCCCCGACCGCCGAGCGCGCCCCGCCCGGCAAATTGCTGCCCTTAACGGACTGTATAGGCCGCGCGAAGTATCGTGTGGGCATGACTCGAGCTGGCCTAGGCGCCTCATCGTCTCCGCTCGACGCGGGATCGACCCGCGAGGCCATATTGCGCACCGCCGCTCGAGTGTTCCTCACTCACGGCTACGAAGAGTCCAGCATGGACCAGATTGCGCTGGAGTCTGGGGTCGCACGGCGAACGTTGTACAACCAATTCGGTGCCAAGAAGGTACTTTTCGACGCCACGATGGCCCAGATGTGGGATCGCATGCCGCTGGACGCGATCATCGCCGCCACCGCCGCGGTGAGGCCGCCCGAAGAGGTGCTGTACTCGATCGGTCGCACGATCGCAAGCTTCTGGGCGCCGCCGGAGGCGGTGGCGTTCATGCGTTTGGTGATTTGGGAGAGTTCGAGATTTCCGGAGGTCAGCGAGAGCTTTTTCGACAATGGCAGGGAGCCGGCTCGGCGTGCGGTAACGGAGTACGTCCAACGGCTCAGCGGTGACCGTGGCTTCCGCATCGATGATCCTGATCTCGCCGCCGCGCAGTTCATCGACGTCATTCTGGGTGAGGTATTGCTGGGTCGACTGGTCGACTCGTCGACGGCGACCGTCGTCGACGAGGAGCGATGCGACTACGTGGTGCGTGAAGCGGTGGCATTGTTCCTTTCCCGTTACCGCCGTCGCTCCTCGACGAAGGGGTTGAACGGCCACCGCGGCAAGTAGGGCGATCCGCGGCGGTCATCCACGACCCGCCTCAGTGATCCGCTGACGGTCTATTACGAAGCCGAGGACGACTGCGAGTGCACATCCGATCACACCCGTGGCCAGGCCGGCGTGTCCGCCGAATCGATGCGCGACCGCACCAATGATGACGGCGCCGATTGGAGTGGATCCGATGAACGCCATCGTCCACAGACCGGTGACGCGGCCGCGCATCTGCGGGGGCGCCGCGAGCTGGATGGTGCTGTTCCCCGTCGTCAGGAAGGCGATACTCGCGCTGCCCACGAGCCCCGCGGACACCAGCGCTGCCTGCAGTCCCGAACTGACCGTCAGCAGAAGCATCGCTGCGCCGTACAAAACCGTCACCCGGATCATGCGGCTCAAGCCCGTGACGGGCCATCGGGCAATCAGCAAGCCGGTTAGGACGGCGCCCACCCCGAACGCCGTCGTCAGCCAGGCATATCCGTCGACACCCGCTCTGAGAGTTTGTTCCGCAAACACCGGCAGGCTGGTTTCGAACTCATAGGTCAACGTTCCGACGAACGCCATCATCACCAACGGTCCTGCGATGTCACGGTTCGAGCGAGCGACCGCCAGTCCTTCACGCAGCTGGCGCTTCCCGCGGCCGACTGGTGCAACCGCGTGTAGTCGGCGCTTGTCGAGAGCCGCGAGTGCGACCACCACCAAACCGAAGGTAAGAGCGTTGAACAGGTAGCACCATCCGATGCCGTGCCAGCGGATCAAGCCAGCCGCGACGGCGGGTCCCAGTGCCCGTCCCACGTTGGCCATTGTGCTGTTGACCGTGATCGCCGGCCGAATGAGCTGCTTGTCAACGAGTTCCGGGATCAGCGCCATTCGCGCGGGGTTGTCCAGCGCGGTCATGGCACCGAAGATCACCGCTGCAACGAAGATCTGCCATAGCGCGATCGTGCCTACCAGAACCGATACGCCCACGCTCAGCGACGTCAGACCCAGTACCGCGTTGGTCAACATCAGCACACGCTGTTTGTTGCTGCGATCGACGATCAATCCCGCGTACGGCGTCGCCAGCAGTACGGGCAGGTATCGGGTGCCCATGACGAGTCCGAGGACGAGCGGCGAGCGCGTCAGTTGAAGCACCAGTAGTGCCAGCGCAATGGTCTCGGCCCAGGACCCGATCAGGCTCAGCGATTGCCCTGACACGAACCTCCGGTAGTTCCGCACGCCGAAGACCCCTCGAACGCCGCCGCTGCGGGCGGTCCCCACCGACGTCGCCGACCCGGTGTCCGTCATGCGCTGTCCCACGGTGCAATTCTTCGTGTCGCGGTGCTCTCCGTCAGTCACGCTGGCCCCCAGCCGGAATACCGGCCAGCCGCCAACGAGGCACCATCAAAACCCCGAGGATCCCCGCCACCGCCCATCGGTACGGACGAAGCAGTTCGAGGATCAGGTTCACGTGGCGACCGCCTTGCTGTCGACGTCAAGTAGCGGATGACATTTCGCTCTGGGGCTGCGACGACAGACGCGGGCCGTCGAACGCCAGTGCATCGGATGTCGCGGGGAGGCTTTCCAGGTTACTGGCTGCACTGTACTGTACAGTGCATGACTAGGTGAGCCAGATGGCCACCGATCGACCATTTCGCAACGTTGGGAGGCTCCAGACTGACCCTCCGACGTGCGCATGTCTGCAGAGAATCAGCCCTGGGCGTGACTGCGATCGGGAGCGCACCGTCACCACGCAAGACCCGCCCACTGTCACGATCGCGGAGCGGCGAAGAACTGGCGCGTATCGTCCTCGACGAGCAGAAGGCGTCACGCCGGGTACCAACGGGTACGACGTGAGCACCTTTGCGGCGGACTAGTTCAGGATTCGAGATGACCCGCCCGCGTCGAGATCAGCCCGCCCTCGGATCTGCACCTCAACCTGAACCACTCCACTGCAACTTCCTGCGCGCGCACCTCGCGGTGACCTCGACACCGATGTTCGCCGGGGCAGAACGCGGCCGTACGGCCAAGCTTCCTTGCGGAGCGTAATTGCCGGATCTCGTATACGGCAGGCGGATTCACGGTACAAGGCGCCGTGGCGCCGGCGAGTCGCGGTTCGCGTACCGCGCAGTCCGAAGATGCCGACCCGAAGCCACCCCACACACCATCACCACACCTTGAAGGGAAGACGGCCATGATGAGCGGAGTTCGCAATCGGCACGTTCGCCGTGTTCGATGTTGTTCGCAACATCGGCGACCAACGAGAACACCTCGGCGGCAACGACACCCGCGGCCCACCCCATCCGATCATCCGGCATCACGAGTGATGGCGATACCGAGTCATGAACAACGCCACGGCTTCGCGCACCACGTAGTCGCAGCGTTCCTGGTCGAGCGCGACCGTGGACGTGGCAACCAGACGACTCAGCAACACCTCTCCCAGAATCACGTCGACGAACTGCGCGGTGGCCAAGTCAGGGTCGTCAATGTGGAATTCGGCTTCACGGCTGAGCTGTTGCACGAACCGGTTGACCGCTTGCCGCACCGGCTCGTGGCCGGACTGCATGAAACTCTCCCCCAGTTCTGGAAATCGCGCACTTTCCCAGATCACCAGTCGCATGAAGGCCACCGCCTCCGGTGGCGCCCAGAAATTCGCAATCGTGCGCCCGATGGAGAACAAGACGTCCTCGGGCGGCCGCACCTGCGCGGTCGCTTCGATCACCGCGTCCAAAGGGGTGGCGTCCCACATTCGCGCCATGGTGGCGTCGAAAAGCGCCTTCTTGCTGACGAACTGGTTGTACAACGTTCGCCGCGCCACCCCGGCCTCCAGCGCTATCTCATCCATGCTGGATTGCTCGTAGCCGTGTGCGAGGAAGACCTGCGCTGCGACGGCCAAGATGGCCTCGCCTCGAATTGCTTCTGGTGTCATGACCTCTGCGCCCAAAGCGGGATGGACCCGCGGCGTGTTGCCACGGTACGTCGTGCCGGGGGAACCGCGAGCGCGAGCCCGCGTGCGTCGAACGGGCGCCGATCGAGGGGGAATCCGCGGCCTGGCTGCGCCGCGGCATGCTGCCGCGCTCGTCATCTGTCAGGGTCGGCAAGGCGCCCACTTGACCGCGATCCCTGTCGTCATCCAGGCTCCAAACACTGCCCTGGCAAGCACATGGCCGCCGCGTCGGTGAGAACCGATTTGGGGGGTCGGACTTCACTTCTGATCGTCTCTCATGCTGCCGGCGGGAACCTTCGAATTGACGAATGGCACGACAGTGCATCCCTTCCTCGACGACTGTGCAGCGACGATGCGCTCCAACGACAGCTCCGACGCGAATTAGCCTGCCATTTCGCGGCGCGGGAAACGATCTGAACGACATGCAGATTGGTGATTCACGATATGCGCGCCGTGCAATCCCGTCGATGAAGGTCACCGCAACAGACCAGGACGGGGCCCCGTGAGCCGCGCCGACCAACGCATGCATTTGAGCCGTGTGGACCTGAATCTGATTCCTGCACTGGTGATGCTGCTCGATGAGCGAAGCGTCTCCCGCGCTGCGGACGCGGTCGGCCTGAGCCAGTCGGCGATGAGCCGTGCGTTGCAGCGCTTGCGCCGCACCCTCGACGACGAATTACTGGTACGCGCCAACGAGGGATATCGACTCACCCCCGCCGCCGAACAGCTGAAGGTCGAGCTCAGCGAGATCGTCCCGCGGCTTTCGGATATGTTCTTGAACCGCGAGTTCGATCCAGTCCGTGAGGCCCGCGAATTCCGAATGGCTGGAAGTGATTACGCGATCGCGGCGTTCGGCACCGACTTGTTCTCCACGGTGATGTCCTCTGCCCCGAACGCCTCACTGCGATTCTTCCCTTGGCACGGCAACGCGATGCAGGCCCTCTCCAACGGTGATGTCGACGTCGTCTTCTCGGGCATCCACGTTCGTCCGCCCCTTCGCAGTGAGCTGCTCTTCACCGACACCATGAAGGGCGTCGTCGCGCACGATCATCCCTGGTGCGAACGAACGTCGTTGGGTCTGGACGAGTATCTGGCCGCCCGCCACCTGATGATCGACATGAAGGACGGACTACAGCCCTCGATCGATGCCGTGCTGTCCGCACGAGGCGAACGGCGCCGCCCGGGGCTGACGATGCCGTACCACGGAACGGCTCCCGCAGCGCTGCCCGGCACCGATCTGGTGCTGTCAACGCCCGGTCGGACGCTGCCCGACTTCGTTGACCGGTACGGCGAAACGCTCCGTGTGCTCGACCTCCCACCAGAGATCAGCCCGCTGCCCTACTACATGTCATGGCACCCCCGCGTCGATCACGACAGGGGTCACCGCTGGTTCCGTCACCTCGTCGTAGACGCGGTCACCGCACTCGATCACCGTTCGAGTGCCCGAGAAGGATCGGCACCCGGCCGCGACGAGAGCCGCTGATGTGCGATTGTGCAGCCTTCTGAAGCGTGAGCGTCGCGTGCGGGCTGTGTACCGCGATGTCCGACCACCGGGTGCGAGCGCATCGCGTTGCACAGTACCTAGCGGTGTCGATCCCGAGGTGATCGCGATCGGGCGCCACGGTGGCCAGAGCGAGTGGGGGTCACCGCCGGATGCCCCTCGGGGGGAGCACGTCGCCGACCATGGGCGCCATCGAGGTGCGGGCTCGGATGCGGGCCTGGATCAGACGTTGCCGTTCTATCGGGGTGGTTGCACCCCAGACGCCGTGCGGTTCGGCCGTATCGAGGGCGTGTGCCCTGCAGGCGTCGATGACCGGGCACGAGTGACAGATCCGTTTCGCATCGTCTTCGCGGTGCGACAGACTGCGCCCGCGCAAGCCTTCCGGTGGGAAGAAGATCTCTTGTGGCAGCCCCTTGCACGCTGCGCGTGGCTGCCACGCCATGATCCCACCTTCGCTCTGGTCCTGGCCTGCATGTAGTCCCGCTGCGGCCTGGGCGGTCCGCGACGATCGTCGTATCGCAGCTCTGCTGGTCTTGGCACCTACGCCGGTGAAGGCCCTAGCCGACGCGGGACGGGTGGCCATGGAGGGATCTCGGCGATGGGCTACTTCTGTGGTGGCGTCACCGTGGGACCGTCTCGGTCGGTTGCGAGTTGGGCCGTCGATCATCACGGCTCAGAGGTCCGCGCCATCGCGTGGACGGCGAAGTCGGCGGCCTGTTCGGCCATGCCGTTGGTGGCGTAGGACCCGTGGGCGCCTCGTTGATTGCCCGACGGTGAGCAGACCGGGTCCTCGGGTACGCACAGTTCGATGGTCTTGGCCGCGTAGAGGTGGCCAATGTCGATCGGCGGGGCACCGTGGACCAGGAAGTCGAGGAACCCGGCGGAGGGCTTGCCGAACAGCACGATCGCGGCAACGTGCCGGGCCACCTCGGGCGGTAGTGGACCGGTGAGGCCCTCGGGAAGCGGAAAATTGGCGGGCACGGTGTCGGAGGTGACGTAGGCGCTCACGGCCGCACCTTGGGAATACCCGCCGAGGACGATCCTGGTCTTGGGGCAGCGCGAGGCTTCGTCGGTGAGCTGGGTGGCGGCGTTGGCGACGCCGGCGCCGGCGCCGTTGGTGAAGTCCAGCGATGCGGGATAGTCCACGGGACTGATGTGGACGGTCTTGGGGGCCACGTGGGCTTGCAGCGCGTCAACGAACGCCTGGCCGGTGACACCGACGCCGGGAGGCTCGAAGGTGCCGCGGGCGAAGATCACATCCACGTCGGGGCAGGGCTCGACCGTAGCGGACGCAACGAAGGTGCCAGGTGTGATGAGGACGGTGACGGCGATGAGGACGGCCGCAGTCAGTGCCCCGACGGCGCCAAGGGCCCTCACGGCGCGGGCTCGATGGTGCATCTCGCGGAATCCCTTTCGGTGATGTAGAGGGTGACGGACGAACCGATGGGGCTGCCTGCTACCCGCCAAGGAGCCGCGCGAGCGCGCACGACCCCTTGCCGGGCAGCCCTGCATCGTGGCTGATCAGTTCTCGCCGGCGTATCCGGGCTTGAGCACTACCGGCTTGCGGTGCTTGATCACCGGGAGCTGTTCGAACAACGACGCGTCGACTCCGAACACGGCGCCCAGGACATCGGCGGGCACCGAGGAGATCGACTGTCCCAGTGACACGTCGTCCTCCGGTTCGGTGGTTTCGGCGTTGAAGACGATGACGACGTAGAGGTCCTCGGTTTCACTGGTGTTCTCGAAGTAGTGGAAGTGACCCTGAGGCGCGAAGACCAGATCGCCGGCGCTGACGGTGAAGGTGTCCTGGGTCGAGTCGGGCCCCACGAAGCTCCAGCGGGTGGTGCCGGAAATGATGAAGTTGGCCTCCCAGGCGCTTGGATGCCAGTGTGGCTCGCGGATCCCCCCAGGCGCCAGGTGGACCAGGTAGACCGCTGCCTTCTGTCCGCGCAGGATGGGGAAGTTTTCTGCGTGCGCGCCCTGCAGGCTTCCGCCGGGCATGAAATTGCCTGGTGCGCTTTGCAAGTGGAACACGTGGGGGTGGTCCGGATCCACCCCCGCATCCGGCGTGTAACCGGCGGCTGGCAGTCCCAGCCAGGGCGAGCCGATGCCGGGCTTGATCGGGATCCCCGGCGGAGGGGGGAAGCCGGTTTCGGAGACCGTCGGCGTGGCGACATTGCGTGCGTCGCTGGAGGGTTCGAGTCCGTGGGGGCGTGTGTCGGTCATGGTGATCCTATACGGGTAGTCGGATGCGGAATCCGAATGTGAAGCGAGGTACCTCTTGTGTGTCGACAGGGCTCGACTGTACAGTGCAGTGCAACTCAAGTGAAGCCCCGAGCAGTTTTCACTCCTTGCATCGAACGGAGCACTGGCATGGCCTCTGGCAAGCACTCGCACCCCTCAGCTACCACGCCATCCAAAGCCGGCGGAAGGCCAGCCCCGGAGATCGCCGGTGCGATGGTCGATCGAGCCCGCACATGGCTAAACTCCCTGTCGGACAGCCAAATTCCCGTGGCCTTGTTCCCCGCACCCTCCCGGGAGGACGCCGACCGCGAGCGTCGGAGGTTCTTCTACGTGCCGACCGATCACGGTGGCCTCACGCTCGAACAGCAGGATCCACACCAACGACAGCTGGCGATGACGTTGCTCGCCAGCGGCTTGAGTCGGGAGGGCTACGTCGCCACCGCAGCAATCCTCGGCCTGGAGAACATCCTCGACCTCTACGAGGACTTCAGCATTCAGTGGGACTTCCCACGCGGCCGTGACACGGACCGCTACTACTTGCGGATCTTCGGCGATCCGCGCGAAAGTAACACCTGGAGTTGGCGTTTCGGCGGTCACCACCTCTCTGTCAACTTCCTGGTGATCGACGGCGAGGTCGCGGCGACCACCCCGTTCTTCCTCGGCGCCGACCCGGCCTCGGCACCGCTTCCGGGTGGTGCACGCTATTCGCCGCTCGGTGGCATCGAAGACATCGCGTTTCAGTTCGCCGCCTCACTGGACGGCGGGCAGCGCTCGCAGATGCAACTCCTCGATCGTGCCGTCGGCGACATCGTGACCGGAAACCGGGACCGGATCTCCGACGGTGACGAGATGATGGTCACTCGAGATCTGTTCCGCGGCAAACTCGACGACCCCGAATTGCTGAAGTTGGCCGACGGCATCTTCGACGAGGGCGAGCAACAATCAGGCTTCACCGAAACCGACCACCGCCTGATGGCCTACACCGCCAAGCCCAAGGGCCTGTCTGCCTCCGACCTGTCCGTCGATCAGCGGCAACTACTGCACGGCCTGGTCGCTGCGGCGTCCTCCGGCATTCACCTCGACCTGGCACTGACGGCCGCCGACCCCTTGGCGGGTCTGCACGTCGCCTGGGGCGGACCCCTCGACCGCACCCCGGTCTACTTCCGCCTGCAAGCAGGAACGGAATTCCTCTACGAATACGACAACACCCAACGCAAGGGCAACCACGTTCACTCAGTGTTGCGAAACCCGGCCCGAGACTTCGGAATCGACCTGCTAAGCGAGCATTACAAGAACGTCGCGCACGGCTGAACCATGCAGGCAACCGAGGCCCACGTCACGCTGACCGACTTTCGGTTCGGCTGCGGCGAGACACTGTCGGCAGTCACGCAGCACTATCGGACGCTGGGCACGCCCCGACGCGGAGCCGACGGCACCGTCACCAACGCAGTGTTGCTGCTACACGGCACCACGGGCAGCGGGACCCAGTTCCTGTTGCCCAGTACCGCTGATCATCTGTTCGGGCCGGGTCAGCCACTAGCCCTCGACACCTACTTCGTCATCTTGCCCGACGCGCTGGGGCACGGAGGTTCGAGTAAGCCCAGTGACGGGCTGGGAAGCCGCTTTCCGCAATATGGTTACGCCGACATCGTGTCGGCACAGCATCGGCTGGTCGCCGGGCACCTGGGCATCCGCCAACTGCGCCTGGTCGCCGGGACGTCAATGGGCGGAATGCAAACCTGGATGTGGGGCCAGATGTATCCGGACGCGATGAGGGCGTTGATGCCCATTGCCGCGTTGCCCCAGCCGGTGAGGGGCCGCAATCTGCTGTACCGGCGCCTGCTCATCGACACCATCCGCGCCGACCCCGCCTACGAGGACGGCGCCTACGACACCCAGCCGGGCTCAGTCGGGGTTGTCTTCAACATCCTCGGGTTGATGACGCACGGCGTCGCGGCACTGGAGGGCACCATCGACTCGATCGCGACGGCGGATGCGCGTGTGCGACAGGAAGCCGACAACGCTGTGCGGCACCAGGATGCCAACGACGCCATCTGGGAGTTCGCGGCGTCCTTCGACTACGACCCCAGCGCGCGGCTGGCCGAGATCACTGCGCCGCTCCTCGCGGTCAACTTCGAAGACGACGAGGTCAACCCAAACCAACTCGGTGTCCTGCAGCGGGCCATCGAGCGCGTCGAACGGGGAAGGGCGGTCGTGGTCCCGACCAGCCAGGAGTCAGACGGGCACCTATCACTCACGAATGCCCGGCTGTGGGCGTCTCACGTGCAGGAGATCCTGGAGTGGACGGCCGATGGTCACCTGGCGTCGTGACGAACCGAAGTGCTTGCGGTGTGGTCGACGGGACGTTCGACGCGGATCGGGTTGGGACGGTGCGGCATTGGGGTTTTCGGGGATGATCGAGAGGAAGACGTCATGACCTTGTCCACCGCGCGGTCCGCACAGCGCGTCGTCGATGCGCTCGACGCGTTCGGAGTGCGCTACATATTCGGTGTTCCTGGAGCCAAGATCGACGCCGTCTACGACTGTTTGCTCGACGGCGGCCCGGAGTTGGTGGTCTGCCGCCACGAGCAGAACGCGGCATTCATGGCCGCGGCGGTGGGGCGGCTCACTGGCACCCCCGGCGCGGTTCTCGTCACCTCGGGGCCTGGCACCAGCAATCTGCCCACCGGCCTCCTCACCGCCAACACCGAGCAGTATCCACTGATCGCGATCTGCGGAGCGGTTGATCGTGTCGATCGGCTCAAGAGAACCCACCAGTCGATGGACGCGGTGCAGGCACTGCGACCGTTCACCAAATTCGTTGCCGAGGTGGATGATCCGGACGACGTCGGTGAAGCGGTGGCCAACGCCCTCAGAGCTGCCGTGAGCGTCCCGCAGGGTGCCACCGCGGTGATCCTTCCGCAGGACGTCGCCAAGGCCGACACGAGCAGCGTGGTGTCCCGTGTCGCCGCTCCAGGCCGGCTTGGGCCGGCGCCGGCCGATGCCGTCGCCTCGGTCGCCGAGCGGATCAGGCAGGCGAATTTCCCGGTGCTACTGGTCGGCATGCGGTCCGCCGAGCCAGCCGCCTGCGAGGCGATTCGCAGTCTTCTGGAGGTCACGGACCTGCCCGTCGTCGAAACCTTCCAAGCGGCAGGCACCATCTCCCGCGCGCTGGAGTCGCACTACCTCGGCCGTCTCGGACTCTTCCGAAACCAGCCAGGCGACACCGTCATCAGCCATGCCGACCTTGTCATCGCCGTGGGTTACGACCCGGTGGAATACGATCCCCGGCTCTGGAACACCGAACCCGTCCGTCGCAACGTCGTGCACATCGACTCCACGCTGCCGGACTGGGACAACGACTACCAGCCGGTCGAGGAGCTCCGAGGCGACATCGCGGCGACCGTGGCCGCGCTGACGCCGCGGCTGACCGACCTGCGCCTGGCCGCACCGGCTGCGGCGATCGTCGACGAACAGCGCGCCGTGTTGCAGCGCCTCGACGAGGTCCCGGACTCCGACGAAACAGAAGGCACGGCGGCGGTGGACCCGGTAGCCCTCGTGTTGGCCCTGCGGGAACTGCTCGATGACGACGCCACTCTCGCCAGCGACATCGGAACGCACTACATCTACCTCGCCCGACACTTTCGGACCTACCAGCCCCGCCACCTGTTGTTCTCCAACGGTCAACAGACGCTGGGCGTGGCACTTCCATGGGCCATGGCCGCATCGATGCTTCGGGCCGGAACTCAGATCGTCTCGGTCTCCGGCGACGGCGGTTTCCTATTCAGCGCTCAGGAGCTGGAGACGGCCCACCGCCTGGGACTCAAGTTCACCCACGTCATCATGCGCGACAACTCCTACGACATGGTCAAGTTCGAGGCGGTCCTCAAATACGGTCGGGCAAACGGCGTAGAGCTGGGCGACTACGACATCGTCTCCTACGCAGATGCATTTGGCGCCACGGGCATACGGGTGAGGACGCTCAGCGACTTCCGGACGGAACTACGCGAGTCGTTCGACCGCGAGGGAGTCACCGTGATCGACGTTGCCGTCGACTACAGCCGGACCGCCGAGCTAAGCGCAGTACTTCATGACGACGCCTTCGAGTAGACGCCGGTCTGCCGAACGAGCCACATGTCGCGTCCAGGCGGCGCTACGACTGTTCCCGACGTCCAGCGCAATTGATCCACCGCGCGCATCGGTCAGGCCGGTGCCTGGGACCTTCCTCGTAAGGGGCTGAGAGGACTCGACCGTGTTCAAATCCTCGCCCACGTGGTCCGACGCCCGCGGCCAAGTGTGGTTCAGCTGGGTACTCATGGGTATCGCAGGGGCCACCGACGCCGTCGGGTTCCTGCTCTTCACCGGGTTGTACGTGTCCTTCATGAGCGGGGATGCCACCCAGACCGGTGTCCAACTGGGCCAATGGAATTGGTCGTCGGTTCTGGAATTCCTTGGCGCACAGTTGCTCTTCGTGTGCGGAGTGGCCATGGGTCACTTGGTGCTGTACCGCGTCCGCAGGCTCAGCAGCGCCTACCTCCTGCTCGGCGAGGGCTTGCTGCTCGCGGCGGCGGGATCGGCTGCCGTCTCGTTGCCGGCCGACCTGGGTTCCGCCGCCGTCTTCATCGCCTTCCTGTGCACCGTCCTGGCGATGGGTATTCAGAACGCCGTGCTGCACCAGGTTGCGGGCACCCCGGTGGGCACGATGGTGACCGGGACGCTGGTGCGGCTCGGGCGAGCCCTGGCCACGAGGTTGGCTGGCGGCACACTCGATGCCGTGGCCGATTTCGGTCAATGGCTCTTCTTCGTCAGCGGGGCCGCCCTCGGAGCCGTCGGCTTTGCGAAAGTGGGGGCGATCGCGTTTCTGCCGTCGGCCGCGGTCGCGCTGATCGTCGCGGTGATGCTGCTGCGTGTCCGGCCGCAATGGACAGCACACGCCGACTGACCACACCCACACTCATCCCCGGTGCCGATTGCCTTGTCCCTCAGCCATGTTCAACGACTACCCCGCTCGGCGATGCGACGCGTTAGCATGCCTCCGGTTCTCGATGGACATCCCTGCACCGACGCGCATGGCCGGATCCCGCCGCACGCGAGCGACTGGCTGACGCCAAGACGGTGGGGCTGCGGCCGCAGGTAGGGCTAGCCGTAACACGCCATGGCGGACAGCGGGAAAACGCAAACCCGAGGGCTCGTAACCCTTGTCCACGCCTCCGACGCGACTGTACAGTGCAGTGCAGTCGGCTGTTCCACCCGCGCAGGACCGTCCACTCACATCACTCGACAATTGCTCTCAAGGAGAAAAGCCATGAAGGTCGGTTTCAAGGACGATTCGTTCGCGTTCGAACTCGTCCGCAATTTGGGTTTCGTGTACTACGGCGGTTCTGACATCGGTGAGCTCTTCGCCACCGCGGAGAACATCACCGAAGGCGACTTCGAGAGTTGGTACGAGGGCTGGCACGCCCGCGGCGAGCGCGTGCTGGGACGCGCGAAGGAGTACCTGTCCACCGGCCACCTGGTCAGCGCTCGAGAAGCCCTGCTGCGCGCGTCGAGCTACTTCCGGATGGCGGATTTCTACCTGCACGGCACCCCCGACGACCCGCGGATCATGGCCGACTCCAAGGCTTCTCAGGAGACCTACGCCAAGGCGGCCGAGTTGATGGGCCCGACCTGGGAGCCGGTCGAAATCCCCTACGAGGGAACGACGTTGCCCGGCTACTTCTACAAGGCCGACGAGTCCAACGAGCCACGCCCCACGCTGATCTTCCACGGTGGCTACGACTCGAGCCTCGAAGAGCTCTACTACTACGCCGCCGCGGCCGCCGTCCGTCGGGGCTACAACTGCTTGACCTTCGACGGCCCCGGCCAGGGCATGCCGCTTCGTGAACAGAAACTGGTGTTCCGGCACGACTGGGAGAAGGTCGTCACCCCGGCCGTGGACTACGTTCTGTCGCGCCCCGACGTCGACGGTGATCGCCTGGCGCTCAAGGGCATGAGCCTCGGCGGGTATCTCGCCGCCCGCGCAGCCGCCTTCGAGCCGAGATTCAAGGCCGTCATCCTCTTCGACGGGGTCTGGAGCTTCTACGACTGCATCGTAGGCATCTTGACACCCGAGGCGAAGAAGGCACTCGACGACGAGGACGCAGCGACCTTCAACGAGCTCGTGGGCAAGGCGATGGAAGCGAACACCCAGGTGCGGTGGACCTTCACCCAGGGCCTGTTCAGCTGTGGAGCGAAGTCGTACTACGACCTCACCGTCTTCAGCAAGAAGCTGTCGTTGGATCGCGACGTGGTCGAACGCATTACCAGCCCCACGTTGGTGATGAAGGCCGACGGTGACCTGTTCTTCAAAGGGCAGCCCGAGCACGTGTACGAGACGCTTAAGGCACCCAAGACCTTCGTGGCGTTCCACGAAGAAGACGGCGCCGAAAACCATTGCCAGTCAGGAGCGTTGGCCTACAAGGACGAAGTCGTCTTCAACTGGCTCGATGACACGCTCAAGGCCTGACCGCCGCCACGACACATTCCAAAAGGACGCATCATGACCAACCACGAATCCGCACTCGGCGGGCGATTGCCCCTGATAGATCCGGCCACGCTCAGCGGCACCCAGAAAGACCTCTACGAGACCATGCGCTCGACCCTCATCACGTGGGCCGACAGCAACGGCTTCCGAGGAATGACCGACGACGGGAAGCTCATCGGTCCCTTCAACCCCTATCTCTACAGCACCGGCATCACCCCAGGCTTCCTGGCATGGATGCACGCCGACTCCACGCACACCACCCTGGACAAGCAAACCCACGAAGTCGTGATCCTCACAGTCGGAGCCATCTGGAAGTCACCCTACGAGATGTACGCCCACTCGGCCGTGGCACGCACGGTCGGTCTTCCCGAGGCCGCCATCGAGGGTCTCTGCCGCGGCGAGACGCCCCCCGAGTTGACTCCCGGCCAGCTCCTGGCGCACGAGTTCGCACGCCAACTCACTCGCGAGTACAAGGTCGACGACGACCTGTACCGAGACGCCGAAAAGCACTTCGGATCAGCAACGTTGGTCGACCTCGTCTACCTGGTGGGGCTCTACCTGCTCACCTGCTCGCTGCTCAACGCCTTCCAAATTCCCAAACCCGATGTGGCCTGAGCGGTTCAAGGAGAATGAGATGACACTCAAAGTCAAGATCGAGCACACGACGTTCGGATTGATGGGACCGCTGGCGCATACCCCGACGACGTCGATGTCCATCCACTGCGTGATCTTCCACATCGGTGATCGAGTCATTTTGCTCGACACCGGGTTCGGCACGCAAGAGATGGACAACCCGCAGAAACTCCTCGGCGCGGACGCGCTGTTCAAATTGGGCATTCTCATCGACCCGCGATTGACCGCGCTGCACCGCCTGCAGGCGCGCGGGATCGAACCCGCTCAGGTGACCGACATCGTCGTCACACACCTGGACAACGATCACGTAGGGGGGCTGCACGACTTTCCCAACGCCGTCGTGCACGTCGCCGCCGAGGAGCTGGCGGCTTACGACGGCACACAGCAGAGGGGCCCCTACATGCCCTATCAGGTGTCTCATCAGACGCGGTTCAAGACGTACGGGCCGACTGATGAGCGTTGGTTTGGCCTGCCGGCCCGCACCCTGGACCTTCCGGATGTGCTGGACGCGAAACTCGTTCCCCTGCATGGCCACACAGTCGGGCATTGCGGCGTCGCGTATCGGGAGAACGGCAAGTGGTCGCTGCACGCCGGCGACTCGTACTTCGATCACGAGATGAACTTCCTCGACCACGCTCCGGGGTTGCCCCTGGAGATTGCGTTCCAGACCGACTACACCAGTCGGGTGGCAACACTGGCCAAGCTACGCGAACTCCGGTTGGCCCATTCCGAGGAGATCCAGATGTTCTGCACTCATGACCAAAGGGAGTACATCAGCTGGACCGCGGATCGTGGCCAGCCCGACCTGCTCATCCGATACACCGAGTGACGTGATGGCACCGGGGGAATCGGCTTCCGCCCGGCTACCCCGGTGCCGTCGTCTCGGCTCGTCACCCACCTCCGGGCCATCGGTATGCGGCAGTGAGTAACGATCTCCTTCCCACATCGTGGGTCGACAAGTCCCGCTACCAATGGGAGTCACGATTCATCATCGGTCAACCCCATGATGCGACAGCGCTCCCTGCGCTGGTGCGTAACGCGTCGACGATCCTGGCGCTCGTCATCGGACTCGGCGTCGCCGGCGGCGTCGTTTCAAGCGGTACCGCCCGTGCCGCTTGCTTTCAGCAAGGTGGCTACAACCCTCCGGCATGCGCTACCTCCACTCCGGCGGCCGACGAGGGTAAGACCCCGGACAGCTCCCCGGGCACCGACCCCAGCGCGAACCAGAGTGCACCCGTCTCGCCGTCGACGGGTCAGTCTGACAGCGGTCAGGGCGCACACACCCCACCCGATTCCGGAGTTACCGCCTGCCAAAACCAAAGCGCCATGGCCGTCGCCATCGGCCTGCAACCCACCACATGCCGGCCAACCCAAGGCCCCAACACCCCACCCGACTCCGGAG